>NZ_DATJJF010000015.1:0-6080 GCF_035492435.1 Trinickia sp. | reverse complement strand
GCGGACGACAGTGCAGCGGGCGGTGCGGCTGGCGACCCGACGCTCGCCGGCACCAGCGCAGCGGGAGGCAAGAAGCTGCCGGGCAGCGGGGCAAAGACGGTGCACGATGCGATCGACGCCGCGCTCGCCGCGGGAATGGGCGCCCAAGGCGCGGTAGGTGCGACGTCGAGCCCGTTGGCCGCCAACAGTAACGCAAACGGGCCCGGCAGCATGGGCGGCCATGGCCTGACCAACGGCATCGGCTCCGGGTCGCTAGCGTCAAAGGGCATGGCCGCGCTGAAGAACGGGAACGGCGCAACAGCCAATTTGAATGAAAATGCAGCCGCCCTTGCCGCCAAGGCCGAAGGCGGCGCGGCCGCGCAAGACGGCGCCCTATCGGCCAGCGCGGCACAGTCGCTCGCCGCAGGTGCGAGCGACGCCGATGGCTTGACGGCGCTCAACAGCACCGCCGATGGGGCAAGCGCGGCGTTGTCGGCAGCGCAATCGTCACAGGCCGCGCAAGCTGCATTGAGCGCGCAGACAGCCAGCGCCTCCGGCGCTGCAGCCACGACAAGCGCAGCCGCAGCCGCCGCCTCGCTCGCGCCGACCGTCGGCACCCCCGATTGGGAAGATGCGCTGAGCCAGAAAGTCGTGTTCCTCTCGAGCGCCCATCAGCAAAGCGCTGAATTGACGCTGAACCCGCCCGACCTCGGTCCGCTACAGGTGGTGCTTCAGGTCGCGGGCAGCCAAGCGCATGCGCTCTTCGTCTCGCAGCATCAGCAGGTGCGCGAAGCCGTCGAAGCGGCACTGCCCAAACTGCGCGAGGCGCTCGAATCGGGCGGCTTGGGCCTTGGCAGCGCAAGCGTCAGCGATGGCGCCGCACGGCAGTCGCAACAGCAGGGCCAGGAAGGCGGTGGCCGTAGCGGCTCACGGCAAACAGCGGGCGACGACGCCGTCGGCGGGACGACCGCAACGGCTACCGCCATCCCTCAGCGACGCACGGTGGGGCTCGTCGACACGTTCGCATGAGGATGGGCATGAGCTGCTTGCAGCTATGCCCCCTTAGCTCGTCAGCGGGTTCGAAGCTTTGCGTGGCACGGGAGGCGCATCGAATTCGAGCGAAGTCGGCTTCGCGTCGTGCCCCTGTGTAACGCGGCGCCTGATTTAACACTCGCGGCAGTGCCGTTGGCGCCCCTTCGCTTGAACGACGCACGGCCCCGCCGGCACTCCGTTTCGGCCTGAAAGGCTGCGCGCATCGCAAGGCGTAGCCCCAAAGGGGCGAGATGGCGTCGAATGTCCCTTCTTTTCGGCTTATCGCCGAGCACGGCTTTGGCCAACAATCCACTCTACCGCTCACACGCAACGCATCGTCATGGCATCCACGACCGCAGCTCAAGAGACCATCGCCATCCCTGACCGGAAGGGCAAATGGAAACGCATCGCCCTGATCGTTCTCATCGCGCTCGTTGCAGCGGGTGCTGCCGCGGGCGGCATGTACTTTTTCTTGTCGAAGAACCCGGGCAAGGTTACGGTGCACCCCCCAGCGCCGCCCGTGTTCGTTCCGCTCGAGCCGATGACGGTGAACCTGCTGTCCGACGACAGCGATCACTATCTGCGCGTGGGACTGACGCTCAAGCTCGCCGACGACAAGATGCAGGCGCACCTCAGCGACCACATGCCCGAAATCCGCAGCCGCATCCTGCTTGCCCTGTCGAACAAACATCCTGAAGACCTCGAGACGCTCGACGGCAAGCGTGCGCTCGCGAAGGAGCTGATCGGCCTCATCGAGCAGCCGACGGACGCCGGCGCCCCGGCCATCCATGTCGAGGACGTGTTGTTCACGGATTTCGTCGTCCAGTAGCCGACCAGGCCGCGCCCGAGTCGCGGCTTCCCGCTGACTCGGCACGCAGCCGCGGCTAATCACATCAATCGACACAAGGGACGAAAAGCGCGATGGGCCACGAAGAGTTCATGTCCCAAGAGGAAGTCGATGCACTCCTCAAGGGCGTTACGGGCGAATCCGACAGCGACGCCGAGCACGGCGATAAGGTCAGCGTACGCCCCTACAACATCGCCACACAGGAGCGCATCGTCCGCGGCCGGATGCCCGGCCTCGAGATCATCAACGAGCGTTTCGCCCGCTTGATGCGCCTCGGCATCTTCAACTTCATGCGGCGCACGGCCGAAATTTCGGTCGGCCCGGTGAAGGTGCAGAAGTACAGCGAGTTCACGCGCAACCTGCCGATTCCGACGAACCTGAATCTCGTGCACGTGAAGCCGTTGCGCGGCACGTCGCTCTTCGTCTTCGACCCGAATCTCGTTTTCTTCGTCGTCGACAATCTGTTCGGCGGCGATGGGCGCTTTCATACACGCGTCGAAGGCCGCGACTTCACGGCCACCGAGCAGCGCATCATCAGCAAGCTGCTCAACCTCGTGTTCGAACACTACTCGGCCGCGTGGAAGAGCGTGCGGCCGCTGCAGTTCGAGTTCATGCGCTCGGAAATGCACACGCAGTTCGCCAACGTCGCCACGCCCAACGAGATCGTCATCGTGACGCAGTTCTCGATCGAGTTCGGCGCGACGGGCGGCACGCTCCATATCTGCATGCCGTACTCGATGGTCGAGCCGATTCGCGACGTGCTGTCCTCACCCATCCAGGGCGAGGCGCTCGAAGTCGACCGGCGCTGGGTGCGTGTGCTGTCGCAGCAGGTCCAGGCGGCGGAGGTCGTGCTCACGGCCGATCTTGCCGCGATTCCAGTGACGTTCGAAGACATTCTCAACATGCGCGTCAACGACGTGCTGCCGATCAACATTCCCGAGAACATCGTCGCGAAGGTCGACGGCGTGCCCGTCATGGAATGCGGTTACGGAATTTTCAATGGCCAATACGCGCTGCGCGTTCAAAAAATGATCAGCGCCACCGATACGAAGGACACGGGATATGAGTGACGTGAACGCGACGCCGAACGAGGGTAATCGCGAAGCCGAGGCACAAGCGGCAGCCTTTGGCGTTACTGACGAAACCAGCCTCGACGACTGGGCGAGCGCGCTCGCCGAGCAGAATTCGAACGAGCCGCCCGCCGCCGCGGCGGGCGTCTTCCAGCCGCTGTCAAAAGTGCAGCCTGCGTCGACGCCCAACGACATCGACATGATCCTCGACATCCCCGTGCAGATGACGGTGGAGCTCGGGCGCACAAAAATCGCCATCCGCAACCTGCTTCAGCTGGCGCAGGGCTCGGTGGTCGAGTTGGATGGCCTCGCCGGCGAGCCGATGGACGTGCTCGTGAACGGCTGCCTCATCGCACAGGGCGAAGTCGTCGTCGTCAACGACAAGTTCGGCATCCGGCTGACCGACATCATTACGCCGTCCGAACGCATTCGGAAGCTCAATCGATGAAGAAAGTCCCGCGCCGGCCGGCACTACGCGCGTTGCGCGCAGCGCTCTGGCTTGCGCTCGGCGCAACGCTTGCCGCCGCGCCGGCTTGGTCGCACGCGGCGGATCTGAACGCCGTCAACAACGCCGTGCACATCGCCTCGAGCGTCGGCGCTGGCAGCGCGGCACCGCAGCTCGGCGTGGGCGCTTTGCTGCAGACGCTTCTCGGCCTGGCTGTCGTCATCGGCCTCGTCTTCGCTTGCGCGTGGCTCGCACGTCGCCTC
The DNA here is from genome assembly GCF_035492435.1 of Trinickia sp. Classification (GTDB taxonomy): domain Bacteria; phylum Pseudomonadota; class Gammaproteobacteria; order Burkholderiales; family Burkholderiaceae; genus Trinickia. Next base: position 2,444 of record NZ_DATJJF010000015.1, on the reverse strand, counting down.
GGCTTTCAGCCGTCGATGCGCGGCAACGTTGTCAGGACGGTGGGCAGCTTGTCGCTCGGCGGCAAGGAGCGCGTGGCTGTCGTCGAGATCGGCGATACCTGGCTGGTGCTAGGTGCGGCCCCAGGTAACGTCCGTCTTCTGCATACGCTACCGGCGGGCTCGGTCGACGCTATGGCCGGCACCTCACGCGACCCTAGCGGCGCAGGGGGAGCAGATGGCGCAGGCCCCGCCCCCACGGGCACCTTTGGCACTCGCTTTCGTGCCGCGCTAGCGGACGAAGCCAAGAAACGCTTTTCGCGGTCGTCCGCCGGAGGCAAGTAATGTCGTCGCGCCTCGCATCAAGGGCCGTGCGGCTCGCACGTGCTGCACTACCGGCGCTCCCGCTCTTGTTGAGTCTTCTCGCGCCATCGTCCTCATTCGCCCAGGCGAGCGGTTTGCCGGCCTTTACTACGAGCCCCGGCCCCAACGGCGGCACGACGTACTCGCTGACCGTGCAGACGATGCTGCTGTTCACGATGCTGTCGTTCTTGCCGGCCATGCTGCTGATGATGTCGAGCTTCACTCGCATCATCATTGTGCTGTCGCTGTTGCGTCAGGCACTCGGCACGACGACGACGCCGCCGAATCAGGTGCTGATCGGACTCGCGCTCTTTCTGACATTCTTCGTGATGTCGCCCGTGCTCGACCGGGCCTACACCGACGGCTACAAGCCTTTTTCCGACGGCACCATTCCGATGGAAACGGCGGTGGCACGCGGCGTTGCGCCGTTCAAGACCTTCATGCTGCGCCAAACGCGCGAATCGGATCTCGCCCTCTTCGCGCGGATCGCGCACGCGCCCCCGATGCAAGGCCCGGAAGACGTGCCGCTTTCGCTGCTCGTGCCGGCCTTTGCGACCAGCGAGCTCAAGACGGGCTTCCAGATCGGCTTCACCATCTTCATTCCGTTCCTGATCATCGATATGGTGGTCGCGAGCGTACTGATGTCGATGGGTATGATGATGGTTTCACCGGTGACGATCTCGTTGCCATTCAAGCTGATGCTGTTCGTGCTCGTCGACGGTTGGCAACTGCTCCTGGGTTCGCTCGCTCAAAGCTTCGCCTGACGAGGAGAAACGCTCGATGACGCCTGAAGCCGTCCTCACGCTGGCACACCGTGCCATGTTCGTCGCGCTGCTCCTTGCCGGGCCGCCGCTGGTCGTCTCGCTCGTAGTCGGGCTTGTCGTCAGCTTCTTCCAGGCCGCGACGCAGATCAACGAATCGACGCTCTCGTTCATTCCAAAGCTGATCGCCGTCGGGCTCACCTTGGTCATTGCAGGACCGTGGATGCTCGCGACCGCGCTCGATTTTCTGCGGCAGGCGTTGACCAACATTCCGTCACTTGCGGGATAACGCGCGCGAAACGCGCAATCAAGCAATCGGGCACGGGGCATAGCGATGTTGTCAGTCACCTACGCACAGCTGAACGCGTGGATCACGGCGTTTCTTTGGCCGTTCGCGCGCATCATGGCGCTGGTCGCCACGGCTCCGATTCTCGGGTATGCGACATTGCCCTCGACCGTCAAAATCGGACTCGCCGCATTCGTGACGATGATCGTGGCGCCGACGCTGACCGACCTGCCCACCGTCACCGCTTTTTCCGCAGCGGGCGTCTGGATCATGGTCAACCAGGTCATCATCGGTGTGGTGCTCGGCCTCACGATGCAGGTCGTTTTCGCCGCGGTTGAAATGGCCGGCTCGTTCGTCGGCCTCCAGATGGGGCTCGGCTTTGCGACGTTTTTCGATCCCGGCTCGGATGCGTCGAGCGAAGTGCTCTCGAGCTTTTTGAACACAGTGGCCATGCTGGCGTTTCTCGCGTTCGATGGCCCTGCTCAAGTGATCAGCGCGATCGCCCAATCGTTTCAGTCGACGCCGGTCACCGCCGGTCTCCTCGGCACACCCGGCTTGATGACGTATTTGCGATGGAGCAGCACGATCTTCTCGGCGGGGCTGCTGATGTCGTTGCCCATCGTGATTGCGGTGCTGATCACGAACTTGCTGCTCGGCATGCTGAACCGCGCCGCGCCGCAGATCGGCGTCTTTCAGATCGGCTTCGCGACGACGTTACTCGTCGGCATGTTGCTGCTGCAGCTCATGCTGCCCGACCTTATTCCGATTTTCGGTCAGCTCTTCGACATGGGCATCGACGCGATGGGACGCGTCGCCGCCGGGCTCAGGTAGAGACAGAACTAACTGAACTACTGAGCGCGCGGCGGCGCGGGCTATGAGATACAGCCCGCTTCAATTTGCTTAGCCGTTCAGATACTGGAAGAGCGACATCCCCTGGATTTTGGCAAAGGACATCTGCGACGCCTGCAGTGTGTTTTGCAGCTCCTCGAGTTGGCTGATCGCCTGCGTCATGTTGGTGCTGGTGACGTTGGTCAGGTTGTTTTGCACCTGCACGCTCG
>NZ_DATJJF010000014.1:0-29450 GCF_035492435.1 Trinickia sp. | reverse complement strand
TGAGTTTCGTGCGCATAAAGTAGAGTGCGGTCGGGAAACAGCGAAATCGCCGATGGCGAAGGACGGTCAAGTATAACTGGTATAACCGGCCGGGTTGCCGGGTGGCGCACGTTCGACAACCGGAGCTGGCTGCGGTTCGCACGGCTTGCAAGAATCGGCGGCCGCCCGCAGCACACGGGGCGGCCGCCAATTTGTGCCGTTCAGCCCGCCTTCCCCTGCTTGGCCATGGCAGCCTGGGCGCTGGCGACTGTTTTCGGGTCGCTCAGGTAGTAGTGACGGATCGGCTTCGCGTTCTCGTCCAGTTCGTAGACGATCGGTACGGCGTTAGGAAGGCTGAGATTGACGATGTCATCGTCGGAAATTTGATCGATGTGCTTGATGAGTGCCCGCAATGAGTTGCCATGCGCGGTGATCACCGCTTGCTTGCCCGACTTGATGGCGGGCAGGATCGATTCGTTCCAAAGGGGCAGCACGCGTGTCACCGTGTCCTTCAGCGACTCGGTGAGAGGCAAGGCCTCGCGCGGCACCTTCACATACCGTGGATCGCCATAGGGCGCGCGTGCATCGTCGGGCGACAGCGCAGGCGGCGCGATGTCGTAGCTGCGGCGCCAGATGAAAACCTGATCCTCGCCGTACTTGGCAGCCGTCTCGGACTTGTTGAGTCCGGCGAGCGCGCCGTAATGGCGCTCGTTGAGGCGCCAGGAGTGAACGGTAGGGATGTACATGAGGTCCATCTGGTCCTGTACATGCCAAAGGGTGCGGATGGAGCGCCGGAGCACTGACGTATAGGCGATGTCGAAGGTATAGCCGGCTTCCTTCAGGAGGCGGCCGGCTAGCTCGGCTTCGCGTACGCCTTGCTCCGTGAGGTCGACGTCGACCCAGCCAGTGAATCGGTTGTCTTTGTTCCACGTCGATTCGCCGTGGCGGATAAGGACGAGTTTGTACATGAGTGTGTCGGTCGGTAGTAAGGAAGCGGCTGACGCGAAGCGGGCTGCTTTGCCTCGGCCTGGGCGGCAAACTGGAATCTCGGCACACGCCGCCACTCGCGTCGAAGGCGGATATTTTATAATGGCGGGATTGTCCTTTTCGGAATTCTTCCTTCCTGGCGGATCATTCGTGACGTTCTTTACTGAATACACTAACCTTGTGCTCCTCATCGCGCTCGTCGTTTCGGGCGGCTTGCTACTGTGGCCGAAGCTGAGCGGTACCGGCCGTGGCGGCCTCTCCGCCGCTGAAGCGACGCAGCTCATCAACCGGCGCAATGCCGTCGTCGTCGATCTTCGCCCTGCGGCCGAGTACGCCAATGGCCACTTGCCGGCGGCGCGTCATCTCGATTATCCCGAGCTCCAGGCAAAGATCGGTCAAGTCGCGAAGAACAAGGCCCATCCGGTGCTCCTTGTCTGCCAAAACGGTTTGCAGTCGAACAAAGCCTCGCGGATCATCCGCGAGGCGGGTTACAACGAAGTCCATGTTTTGCAAGGCGGCCTGAACGCCTGGCAACAAGCCGGCATGCCGGTCGTCAAGTAAAGGAGTGGTAAGCGTGAATTCCGTCGTCATGTACAGCACGCAGGTTTGTCCGTACTGCCAGATGGCTGAGCGTCTGTTGAAGTCGCGGGGCGTTGAGCATATCGAGAAGGTTTTCATCGACAAGGATCCCGCACGCCGCGAGGAAATGATGAAACTGACCGGGCGCCGTACGGTGCCGCAAGTTTTCATCGGCGAGACGCACGTCGGCGGTTACGATGACCTGTCCGCGCTCGACCGGGCCGGCGGTCTCATGCCCCTTTTGGAAGCTACAACCTGACGGCGTAAAGCCAGTCACCACATAGTCGCTTCTTCGCACGCCGTATCCAAGCCGGCGCGCGTCGGCCGTGGAGCGCGCCACCGTGCTCCCGGCCCCGTCTCATATTGAAGGCGGGCCTTTGCACGCATTTGGGCCGGCCACCACGAACTCATCCATCGGAGTCATTATGTCGGACCAGAACAATCAGCCGTTTTTCAACATTCAGCGTGTCTACCTGAAGGACCTGTCGCTCGAGCAGCCGAACTCGCCGGGGATCTTCCTGGAGCAGGAAATGCCTACGGTTGAAGTCGAGGTCGACGTCAAGGCCGAGCGTCTTGCGGAAAACATTTTCGAAGTGCTCGTCACGGGCACGGTGACGGCAAAAGTCGCGCAGAAAGTAGCCTTCCTCATTGAAGCGAAGCAAGCTGGCATCTTCGACATCCGCAACATTCCGGCCGAACAGGTGGATCCGCTCGTCGGCATTGCTTGCCCGACGATCATCTTCCCGTATCTGCGCTCGAACATTGCCGACGCCATTACGCGCGCCGGTTTCCCGCCGATTCATCTCGCCGAGATCAACTTCCAGGCGCTCTATGAGCAGCGTCTTGCGCAGATCAACGCGCAAAACGACGCTGCGCCGAACGGCACGCAGCACTAACGCACGCATGCGTTGACGGCCATGAAGGTAGCCGTTCTCGGCGCGGGCGCATGGGGTACCGCGCTCGCCGCGCATCTCGCTCAACGCCACGACGCGTTGCTGTGGGCGCGCGATCACGTGCTCGTGGACGAGCTTCGCGCCACCAAAGAGAATGCCCGTTATCTCACCGGCGCGGCGTTGCCCGACGCGTTGCGGTACGAGTCGGACCTCGCTTTGGCGCTGGCCCATTGTGCCGCTGACGATGCGCTTTGCGTTCTGGCGACGCCCGTCGCCGGCCTGCGTGCGCTTTGCCGTACCATGCGCGACGCAAGACAGGTTCCGGCGCATATCGTTTGGGTGTGCAAAGGCTTTGAAGCCGACACCCAGACGCTGCCGCATCAGGTCGTTGCGACCGAGCTGGCTGGACATGCGAGCAATGGCGTCTTGTCGGGGCCGAGTTTTGCCAAGGAAGTGGCGCTCGGCTTGCCCGTCGCTTTGACCGTTGCCAGCGCGTCGCCGGCGTGCCGCGACTTGACGCTCGCTGCGTTTCATCACGGCGCGATGCGTATCTATACGGGCGACGATGTTGTCGGCGTCGAGGTCGGCGGGGCGGTCAAGAACGTACTGGCCATCGCCACGGGTATTGCTGACGGCTTGGCACTCGGACTCAATGCACGCGCGGCCCTTGTGACGCGTGGGCTCGCCGAAATGTCGCGCTTGGGTGTCGCCCTCGGCGGGCAACCCGAGACGTTCACCGGGCTAACCGGCCTGGGCGATCTCATTCTTACTGCGACGGGCGATCTCTCCCGCAACCGTACCGTCGGACTTCAACTGGCCCAAGGGCGCACGCTCGACGATATCCTCGCTGCACTTGGTCATGTCGCCGAAGGTGTGCGCTGTGCGCACGCCGTGCTTGCGATCGCGCGAGCGCAGGGCGTCGACATGCCGATCACGCAGGCTGTTTGCTCCGTGCTGTTCGATGGGGTTGCGCCGCGCGATGCCGTGAATGCGCTACTGCGTCGCGACGCGAGAGCCGAATCGGCGTCGATCGGTTGACGTCATCCCATCTCTGCGCCCTCAGCCGGCGGCTGCCGCGCTGGGCGCGGGAGGTACGGGGATTGCGCGGGTACTCGCTGCCATGGCAATGGAGGGTGAGACCATGCTTACCATAAGCCAATGTGAGCTCGAAGCGCGCGTGGCGGACATCACAACGCTTGAGCTCGATGCCATCGTCAACGCCGCCAATACCTCGCTGCTCGGCGGCGGGGGCGTGGATGGCGCGATTCATCGTGCGGCCGGGCCTGGGTTGCTGCGCGAGTGCGAGAAGCTCAACGGGTGCGCGACGGGCGACGCCAAGATGACAGGTGGCCACTCTTTGCCGGCCAAGTATGTCATCCATGCAGTCGGCCCCGTCTGGCGCGGTGGCGGGCACGGCGAGCCCGAACTCCTCGCGTCGTGTTATCGCCGTGCCCTCGAGCTTGCGCACGAGGCCGGCTGCACCAGCATCGCCTTTCCCGCAATCAGCTGCGGCATCTATCGTTTTCCGGCCGAGGAGGCCGTGCGCATCGCGACGGGCACGGTCATCGAGAGCCTTTCGTCGTTGTCTGGATTCGAGCGGGTCGTCTTTGCCTGCTTCGACAAACCCATGCATGAGCGCTACGAAGCCGAGTTTCGACGCCGCCTGCCGGATCAGGCGCCGCCCTCGAAGCCGGCTTGACGCCAAGCCTCGAAAACGACGATGGCGACGGTGTTGGACAGATTGAGGCTGCGATTGCCGGGGCGCATGGGTAGGCGCACGCGGCGATCGTTCGAAAATTGCGCGAGCAGTGCCTCGGGCAGACCACGCGTCTCGGGGCCGAAGACAAACCAGTCGCCGGGGGCAAAAGCGTGGGCGTGGAAGGGGCTCGAGCCGCGCGTCGTGAACGCGAACATTCGTGCGGGATCGGGCGCTTCGCTTGCAAGCAAGGCCTCCCAGCTGGCATGCACGCGCATTTGCGCGTACTCGTGATAGTCGAGTCCGGCCCGGCGCATTTTGGCGTCGTCGAGCGGAAATCCGAGCGGCTCCACCAAGTGCAGCCGGGCGCCGGTATTGGCGCAAAGCCGGATGACGTTGCCGGTATTCGGCGGAATCTCCGGCTCGACGAGAACAACGTTGAACATAGCTTCCAGAAGTTCCAATCAGTCTTTGGGGGTACGCAGCGCGACGAAGTTCGTTACCTCTCTCGCGCCGGCTGTCTTCAGCGCTCTCGCGGCCGCCTCCAGTGTGGCGCCGGACGTCATCACGTCGTCGACGAGCGCGACATGTGCCCCGTGCACGCACCGCGTGACACCGAACGCTGCTTCGACGTTGCGCCGCCGGCTATCGAGATCGAGGCGCGATTGCGGCGCTGTATCTGCGAGGCGCCTGAGCAATGTCGCCTCCGCGGGCACCGCCATCATCCGCGCGAGCGGCTTTGCGATTTCCCACGCCTGGTTGAAGCCGCGCTCGACCAGGCGTGTGTGTGCGAGCGGCACTGGCGCGACGATGTCGGGCCACTCTTCGGGCGTAAGGCTGTTGACGGCCGCGCGTGCAAGCCCCTCGGCAAATTCCCGCGCTACGACGAGCCGAGCGCGGAATTTCAAGCCGAGCGCGAGACGTTCCAGTGGTGCGCGATAGTCGGCGAGCGCAAGCGTCCTGTCAAACGGAGGCCGCACGCGGTGGCAATCGCCGCACACATAGCGCTTCTCTGCGCGCCCGCCAGTCGCGCGCCATGAGAGCGGCAAAGCGCAGACGAGGCAGCGCAGTCGCGGCTCGTTCCAATAAGCCGCATCGCACCCGCGACAAATCGGTCGAGGCCGTCCACTGTCGCGAATATGCCCGTCATGCCCGTCAGCGCCAACGCACGATGCGCCGCAAAGAACGCAGATTTCGGGCAACGCGAGGCGGCCTAGCCACGCAAGCGCTCGCCGCCCAAACGCTCGTGCTTGATGCGCGTCAAGACCATGGCGCCTTGCTCGTCGGATCGCTGCCAACGGAGGGCGGGGCTGCCTCATTCGTTCCCGCCAGACAGCGAGCGGCTCAAGGTGAGCAGACATAGCGTCGCGCCGGCGCCGCCATCGGCCACATTTTCCCGTTTCCTGGAAACCACCATCGATTAATCCATTTGTAACCGGCCGCTCATGCAAAACGCAAAACAAGCAGCCGACGATATTGCCGCCGTACTGACAGGTGACGCTCGTGAACCGCTTGCGCCGCTGGATCAAAATTCCGCATAAGTCTGCAATGGTCTGCAGAATCCCCGCGAGCGCACGGGAGCGAGCGAGTATACTTCGGGCTCTGCGCCCGAACGACCGCCAATGTCTCCAATTCCTGCCCAATTCGGCCGTCCGGCCTATGATTCGCGGCTTGTGCGACGCATCTTCGATCGCCGCGCGGCGACTTTCAACGAGGTGGCGTTCCTGCCTCGCGAGATCTCGCAGCGCATGCGCGAGCGGCTTGAGTACATCAAAGTCGATCCGACGCGCGTCCTCGATGCCGGATGCGGCACGGGTGAGGACTTATCTGCGCTGCACACGCAGTTTCCCGAGGCGCTGGTGTTTGGCGCGGACGTGTCCTACCGGATGCTCGATCGCGCGCGGCCGTCGGCCGTCGACGACTCGGCTTGGCGGCGCCTTTTGCCTGCTGCGCTGCAGCGGGCGCTCGGCGCGCATGGTCCTCGCATCGCGCAATCGGATTTCTCCGCCTTGCCGTTCGCTTCCGGCGCTTTCGATTTTGTCTGGTCGAACCTCGCGCTGCACTGGCACCCCCGTCCCGATCTCGTCCTTTCCGAATGGCAGCGGGCGCTGAAGGTAGGCGGCCTGCTGATGTTCACGACGTTTGGCCCCGATACGCTGCGCGAGCTGCGTGGCGCTTATGCCGAGGTCGAAGCGGCAAACGGCGTCGGCACTCGAGCGCACGTCATCGATTTCGTGGACATGCACGATCTGGGCGATATGCTCGTCGAGAGCGGCTTTGAAATCCCGGTGATGGATCAGGAGACGTTGACCGTCACCTACCCATCGCCGCAATCGCTCATCGCCGACGTGCGTCGCTGGGGCGCCTATCCGTTCTTGCACGGTGAAGGCGGGGCGGGCGTACAGGGGGGCAGTTTCGGGGGGCGTCTGTCACGGAGGCTGTATCCCGCCTTGCTTCAGGCGCTGGAATCGCGCAGACGCGACGAAGGCACCATCCCGCTCACGTTTGAAATCGTTTACGGTCATGCCTGGAAGGCGGTGCCGCGCACGACCGCGGAAGGACACGGAATCGTCCGCGTGGAGGACATTGGGCGACGGCGCCCCGGTTGAGTGGAAAAACGGTGCGCGCGTCCTGGGATGTGCGTTGCCCAAAAGGCCAAAGCCAAAGGCAAAGGCCGGATCGCGCTTTCGGTTTGGCAGGACGAGCGCGGATTGGGCGCCGGACAATAACGAATGCAGGAGCTCTGCGGTCGGCCGCACCGATCCCCCAAATAGCGTCGGGAAAGTACGCAGGAACGGCGCAAACGCTTATCCGGCTTGGGTTGCGGGCCGGTTGGCCCTAGCTTGTAGATGCCATTGAAGGCGCCTATAATGCGTCAGTTTGTCGCTTCTGGAAACTCGACGATCCGGACCGAAAGGCGACGGCCCAGATGGCGCAGACGGCCAAGGGACGCAAGGTATGCGCGGGAGGTGGCGATGGAAGCGGTAACGCTGCTTACAGATGCACAGCCAGCACTTGGGGACTGGCTGATGAAGCGCAACTGCTCTGTGTCGCCGCGGCAGTTCGTAGGTTTCTATCTCTCGCTGGCGTTGTTCTCATCGGCAATCGCACTGTGGCTGGTAACGCGGGGCGCATGGCCGGTTGCGCCGTTCACCGGTGCCGAGTTGCTGGTGGTCGGCATTGCTTTTGTGATTCATGCACGTCATGCAGTCGATTACGAGCGCATTCGGCTTTATCCGAATCGGCTCGTCATTGAGCAAGTGAGCGCAGAAAGATTGACCCAGCTCGAGTTCAACCCGCGCTGGGTGCGGGTCGAGCCTGGCGTTTCGCCACGCGATCCCATCACGCTTGCCTTTCGCGGACAAACGGTCGCAGTCGGGCAGCATCTCGCCTGGTATCGGCGCGCGCAGTTCGCGAAGGAGTTGCGCGCGGCACTGCGGCGCTGCGATTGAGCGCAGCCGCTCAGTGCGGGTACGCCATCAGACGGTAAGGAGACGGCACAGGGGGCGAGATTCGATGGAAAACTTCGGTAAGGAAGCTATGAAAACAATCAAGCGAGCCCTTGCGGGTCTACTCGCGGTGAGCGGGCTTGCCGGCGCCTCGGCCGCCTGGGCGGTCGGCAACAGTCCAGGTGGCCCGGCAGTCAACGAGATCAATTTGCAGCCGCCCGTGACCGCCATCGCCGAGGAACTTTATCGCCTCCACACGATGATGCTGATTCTGTGCACGGTGATTTTCATCGGCGTGTTCGGGGTGATGTTCTATTCGGTCTTCGCGCACCGGAAGTCCAAAGGCCACAAAGCGGCCAATTTCCACGAAAGCACCACCGTCGAGATCATCTGGACGATTGTTCCCTTCATTATCGTCGTGCTGATGGCTTTGCCCGCCACGCGCACTGTCGTCGCGATGAAGGATACGAGCAACGCCGATCTGACGGTCAAAGTCACCGGATATCAATGGAAATGGGGCTACGAGTACGTCAAGGGGCCGGGCGAAGGGATCCAATACTTCTCGACCTTGACGACGCCGCGCAGTGAAGTGAATGGGCAAGCTCCCATCACCGATACCTACCTGCAGGAAGTCGACAAGCCGCTCGTCGTGCCCGTCGACAAGAAGGTCCGAATCATCACCACCGCGGCCGATGTCGTGCACTCGTGGTATGTGCCCGCTTTCGGCGTCAAACAGGATGCGATTCCGGGCTTTTTGCGCGATACATGGTTCAAGGCGGAGAAAGTCGGCACCTTTCGCGGGTTTTGCACCGAGCTGTGCGGCAAGGAGCACGCTTACATGCCCGTCGTCGTCAAGGTGCTCTCGGCGGACGACTACGCAAAGTGGGTCGACGAACAGCAGAAGAGTAAGGCCGCAGGCCTTGATGATCCGAGCAAGACGTACACGATGGCCGAGCTCATGCAACGCGGGCAGCAGGTTTACTCCGCCAACTGCGCGGTCTGTCATCAGCCGAACGGTAAGGGCGCAGGCGCGTTCCCGGCGATCGACGGCAGCAAGATCGTGAACGGCCCCATCACACAGCACGTGAGCATCGTGCTGAACGGCAAGAATGCGATGCCGAACTGGGGCAAGACGCTCAGTGACGTCGAGATCGCGGCGGTCATCACGTATCAACGCAATTCGTGGGGCAATCACACGGGCGATACGCTGCAGCCGCGTCAGGTCGCGGATGCCCGCGATGGCAAGCTGCCTCAAGGTGGCGATCATCTGGCGGGCACATCGGCCGCAGCACAACTGCCCGGTGCAAACGGCGCAGCCACAGCCGGTGGCCCGCAGGCGTCAGTCGCTGCGCCGGCCGAGAAGTCACAGACCGGCGCAAACATTCACAACCCGCTGAAATCGGACAAGGGATTCGCGCGCGCCCAAGAGGCGGGCGATTCTCGTACGGCACCGGCGGTTTGACTGCTCGCTCGATGTGTTAAGCAGAGGCGGTGTGCATCCTTCGCTCTAGGAGATTCTTCATGTCTAGCATTGGGCACGATGTAGTCGCGGGCCACGGCCCCGAGGACCATGCACATGCGACTCCGCATGGCTGGCGTCGGTGGCTTTTTGCGACGAACCACAAGGACATCGGAACGATGTACCTGGTGTTCGCGTTCACCATGTTTCTTGTCGGCGGCGTTGAGGCGCTATTGATCCGTGCGGAGCTGTTCGAGCCTGGCTTGCAGATCATGCGTCCGGAGTTCTTCAATCAGCTAACGACGATGCATGGCCTGACCATGGTGTTCGGCGCGATCATGCCGGCCTTCGTCGGCTTCGCGAACTGGATGATCCCGTTGCAGATCGGCGCGGCCGATATGGCTTTTGCTCGGATGAACAATCTGAGCTTCTGGATGCTGCCGGCAGCGGCGGTGTTGCTCGTCGGCTCCTTCTTCGCGCCCGGCGGGGCGACGGCCGCGGGCTGGACGCTCTACACGCCGCTCTCCACGCAGATGGGCCCCGGCATGGACTTCGCGATCTTCGCGCTGCACATCATGGGGGCCTCCTCGATCATGGGCAGCATCAACATCATCGTGACGATCCTGAATCTGCGCGCGCCCGGCATGACGCTCATGAAGATGCCGATGTTCGTGTGGACCTGGCTCATCACGGCCTACTTGCTCATCGCCGTCATGCCAGTGCTGGCGGGCGCCATTACGATGGTCCTGTTCGACCGCCACTTCGGCACCTCGTTTTTCAACGCGGCGGGCGGCGGCGATCCGGTGATGTACCAGCACATCTTCTGGTTCTTCGGGCATCCCGAGGTCTACATCATGATTCTGCCGGCGTTCGGCATCGTTTCGCAGGTGATCCCGGCGTTCTCGCGCAAGCCGTTATTCGGTTACAGCTCGATGGTCTACGCGACGGCGTCGATTGCGATTCTGTCGTTCATGGTCTGGGCGCACCATATGTTCGTGACGGGCATGGCGGTGACCAGCCAGTTGTTCTTCATGTACGCGACGATGCTGATTGCGGTGCCGACTGGCGTGAAGGTGTTCAACTGGCTCGCGACGATGTGGCGCGGCTCGCTGACGTTCGAAACGCCGATGCTTTTTGCAATCGGCTTCCTCTTCGTCTTTACGATGGGTGGCTTTACCGGGCTCATGCTGGCGATGGCGCCGCTCGATATCCAATATCACGGCACTTACTTCGTCGTCGCGCATTTCCATTATGTGCTTGTCGCCGGGTCGCTCTTTGGATTGTTTTCGGGCTGGTACTACTGGTCGCCGAAGTGGACTGGCTGGATGTACAACGAGATGCGCGGGAAGATCCATTTCTGGGCGTCCATGATCTTCTTCAACGTGACGTTCTTCCCGATGCACTTCGTGGGCCTGGCCGGCATGCCGCGCCGCTACGCCGACTATCCGGCCCAGTTCACGGATTGGAATCAAGTGGCGACGATCGGCGCGTTCGGGTTCGGTCTCGCTCAGGTGTACTTCCTGTTTGCCGTCGCGCTGCCGGCCTATCGCGGCGGCGGCGCGCAGCAGGCGGCCGGGGACAAGCCGTGGGATGGCGCGATGGGCCTCGAGTGGACCGTGCCGAGTCCGGCCCCATTCCACACGTTCGAAACCCCGCCGACGGTCGAGTAATGGCAGCCCGGCGTTGCGCCTTTGCGCGGCGCTGCCAAACGGTGCGCAAGAGGCTCGAACCAAGACGCTTGCGCCGGATAGCGCGTTGGCTCACTGTGAACTAGGTCGATGAGCGGTCATGAGAGACGGACGCCGAACGAAATCCGCGCTAGCAATGTGCGGCTCGGCCTCGTTTTGCTTGGCGTGGTCGCCTTGTTTTTTCTTGCTGCTGTCCTGAAGCAGTGGTTGTTCGTTTGATCTTGTCAGGCGATGGGATGGATCGAGGATGAATGGCCACTTTGATGCAGACATCCGTTCGCTGTCGGCCGGTGCTGGAATGAGGCGATTTTCGGGTAGTGGGGCTGCCTTGCCTGAGGCAAGCTGATGGGGTGGGAGGCGGCATGACGGTGAGCGGTAGCAAGGGTGGCTTCGTCAAAACCATGAAAGCAGTGTTGTGGTCGTTCTTCGGCGTGCGCAGGGGGCGCGACCATGAAGCAGACATCGCGCAGCTGAATCCGCTGCACGTCATTGCAGCGGCGCTGATCGCGGCGGCCGCGTTTATCGGCGTGTTGATTGTGATCGTGCATCTGGTAGTGCGTTGACCCGTTGGCGGTGCACAAAGGCAGCGCACCGTGCGGCAGCAGAACAACGAAGCGGTGCGGTACCGAACGTTGCCCGCGTTGCGGAACAAACTGGACTGAAGTGGAGAATCAACGATGAGCGGTCAAAACGATAGTCCGTACTACTTCGTGCCACACCCATCGCGGCATCCGGTCACTTTGGCCGTCGGCCTCTTCATCATGCTCGGGTCGCTCGGGCTGTGGCTCAATGAGACGCCGTGGGCATCGTACACGATGCTGGTCGGTTTGCTCTGGCTGCTGTTCGTGCTTTGGCATTGGTTTGGCGATGCGATCTCCGAATCGGAGGGCGGGATGTACGGCAGGCGCGTCGACGTCTCGTACCGCTGGAGCATGAGCTGGTTCATCTTCTCCGAAGTGATGTTCTTTGGCGCCTTCTTCGGCGCGCTGTTTTATGCGCGTCAGATCGCGATGCACGATCTCGGCAGCCTCGACTACAAGCTGATCTGGCCAAATTTTTCGGGCATCTGGCCGAACGAGGGGCCGGCGGAGTTAGCGGGGCACTTCAAGCAGATGGTGCCGTGGCCTGTACCCACGATCAACACCGCGCTGCTCTTGAGCTCGGGGGCGACGCTGACTGTCTCTCACCATGCGCTACGCGAGAACCATCGCACACGAGCCATGGTCTGGCTCGCCGCGACGCTCGTGCTTGGGTTCAGCTTTCTTTGTCTGCAAGCGTTCGAATACATTCATGCGTACAAAGAGCTGAACCTCACGCTCGCATCCGGCATCTACGGCTCGACGTTCTTCCTGCTGACAGGGTTCCACGGATTTCACGTGTTCCTGGGCGGCACGATGCTGGCCGTCGTCCTCGCGCGCATGATTCGAGGCCACTTCACGGCCGATCATCACTTCGCGTTCGAAGGCGCCGCATGGTACTGGCACTTTGTCGACGTCGTGTGGCTCGGGCTTTATGTCGTCGTCTATTGGCTGTAACCGAATAACGCGAGTGGCTCGCTTTTCCTGCCAAGCGGGCCGCAGGTGGTTCGTGGACGCAGTGCGACTCGGATAATCACGCGCCGCCTTCGAATCGATCGAGGCGGCGTTAGTCTTTTGGGCTGTGTGCTGTTGTCAGTGCTGCGAACTGACGCAGGCGATTGGGGCCGGTTCGGGGGCCGGGTGCGCTGGCGCTCGACAGTCCTTAAGTGAATCTCAGCGGCCGATGGGCACTTGGCTGTATGGAATCCAGCCTAGCCAATGCGCGATGAGAATGAACAGAAAAAGCGAAATGGATAAGCCGACGCGCGTTGCAAGCGACCATACCATTCGCTTCGTTTTGCCCCGATCGTGCATCATGAAGTACAGGGCCGACCCCATGCTGCCGATAATGAGGATGAAAGCGATAGCGACGATGATATGCATGGGATCAACGAATAACCGTAAGGGCTACGCAATAGCCGCAATTATCGCACCCGCGGAAGCCGCCTGCGGCTGCCGCCGAGATATCGGCACGTGGCGGATAAGCTTCGACGCATGAAAATTCGACTACTTCCCGCATTGGCGATCCTCCTCGTCATGGCGGTGACGATTCGGCTCGGTTTCTGGCAACTCGACCGCGCTCACCAGAAAGAAGCACTCGCGGGGCAAATCGCTCGCTACGAGCACGCGCCGGCGCGCAACGTGACCGCTACCCCGATTGCGCTCAAGTCGATCGAGTTTCATCGAGTGCGCGCATACGGCCGCTTTTTGCCGCAATACGTCGTCTATCTCGATAATCGTCCCTATCGTGACCAGCCGGGCTTTTACGTCGTCATGCCGTTCCAGTTGGCTGACGGTGGGTATGTCCTCGTCAACCGCGGCTGGCTGCCGCGAAACGCGGTCGTGCGCACGGCCATTGCGCCTTACACGACTGCGCAGGGCGATGTGACGATCGAGGGTATTGCGCGTGCCGATGCGTCGCGCGCGTTCGAACTGGGGCACGGCGGGTCCGCGCCGCATCAGCTGATTCGGCAGAACCTGGATGTGAGCGCATACGCGGCCGAAACAGGGCTGCCGCTGCAAGCGTTCGTGATTCAGCAAACGAGTGACCTCGACGACCAGCTCGTGCGTGATTGGCCGGCGCCGGCCACGGGTGTCGAACGCAATTATGGCTACACGTTTCAATGGTGGGGCATGGCCGTGGCGGCGCTCCTCTTCGGCCTCTATGCGGCGCGGCGCGCCGCCAAAAATGTGACTGGATGAGGTGCTACGCTTTGTCGATACCGTCTTCGCCCACGCCCAATCCCGAGCGCAACACGCACCGCAGCGACGAGCGTGGCGTAGCGGGCTCTATCTCGCCCGCGAAAAAGAACGCCTCGCGTGGCTCTTGGCAGCGCGGACGCTGGATCCTGCTGCTGCTTGCCATCGTTGCGGCCGCGCCTGTGGTCGCTGCATACCTCGCTTACTACGTGTTCAAGCCAAGCTTGGGCACGACCAACTATGGCGAGCTGATCGAGCCCCAACGCGCTATACCCGATACCCTCGTCGTGACGGACGAAGCCGGCCAGCCCATGACGCTTGCTTCGCTGCGGGGCCGTTGGCTGATGATCTCCGTGGATGCCAGCGCGTGCGACACCACGTGTGCGACCAAGCTCTATTTCATGCGGCAAGTCCGTGCAACGCAAGCGGGTGAGCGGCAACGGATCGTGACGCTGTGGCTACGCACGGACAAAGGGCGGGTTCCGGACACGATCAAGGCGGCTTATCCCGACACACGGATGCTGATTGCCGATCCGTCCGCGCTGGCGGCCTGGCTTCCCGCCGAGGCGAATACGCGCGACCTGGATCACATCTATCTCGTGGATCCGAACGGCAACCTCATGATGCGTTTTCCGAAGGATCCGAATCCGAGCAAGATCAAGAACGATGTGACGAAGCTGTTGAAGTGGTCGAGCATCGGCTGAGTGGAATGACCAATGACAATACAGACGTTTTTTAGAGGTAGGGCATGTTCATAGTGCAGTTGGGGCTGATCGGACTTTGCGTTGCATTGCTGCCGCTCAGCTATGTCTGGGTGAAGGGTAGCGATGACAAGTTCCGTAAGCTCGTGTGGGTGACGACGTTCCTCACGCTCGATCTCGTCATGTTCGGCGGCTTTACGCGTTTGACCGATTCGGGGCTCGGCTGCCCCGATTGGCCGGGTTGTTACGGCACCGCATCGCCCTTCATTGCGCATGCGCAGATCGCGGCGGCACACGCTGCTCTGCCAACCGGGCCGGTCAGCATGACGAAGGCTTGGATCGAAATGATTCATCGCTATTTCGCGATGGCGATCGGTGTCCTCATCATCGCGCAGACCGCCATCGCCTGGGCCGCGCGCATGAGGCGTCGCCCGCTGCAGGTCTCGCCTTGGTGGCCGACGGCGTTGCTCGTGCTGATCGGCGTGCAAGGCGCCTTTGGGGCGTGGACGGTCACGATGAAGCTCCAGCCGATCATCGTCACGACGCATCTGCTGCTCGGGCTTGCGTTGCTGGGCGCCCTCGGGTGGCTCGCGGCACGTGCCACGCCGATTCCTGCCTACGAGCCCGAAGCGGCACGATATCGCGTTGCCGCCTTGGCTGGCCTGGCGCTCCTCGTCTTGCAAATCGCGCTCGGCGGCTGGGTGAGTACCAACTACGCGGTGCTTGCCTGCACCGATTTCCCGACCTGCAATGGCCAGTGGATTCCGCCGATGGACTTTGCACACGGCTTCCACTTGTGGCGAGCGCTCGGCATGACCGGCGACGGCGAAGTCATCACGCAGGACGCCCTCGTCGCGATCCATTGGACGCACCGCACGTTCGCTTTCGTTGTCATTGCCTATTTGGCCGGGTTGGCGCTGCGGCTACGCCGATTTGCGTCGTTGACACGGCCGGCGAACGGCATTTTGGCCGTGCTCGCGATCCAGTTTGCGACGGGGCTTTCGAATATCGTGCTGCAGTGGCCGCTGCCGATCGCGGTGGCGCATAACGGTGGGGCCGCGGTACTGTTGCTTTTGATCGTTATGATAAACTTTCGCACCGCCTTCAGCCGTCACGGCCACGCTGCCGTACCGACGCGCGACGCCGCTCCAGCGTAACCTTCATGGACAGCACAACACTTTCTCATAACCTAGGCTCGCGCCTTTCGCAGTATCTCGCGCTGACGAAGCCGCGCGTAACGCAGTTGGCCGTTTTTTGCGCGGTCATCGGCATGTTTCTTTCGACGCCAGGCATGGTGCCGTGGAAGGTGCTCATTGGCGGAACCGTCGGCATATGGCTCCTTGCCGGTGCTGCGTTTGCGATCAACTGCCTCGTCGAGCAAAAAATCGACGCTGCTATGCGCCGCACTGCCTGGCGCCCGTCGGCGCGCGGCGAGATCACGACTGCGCAAATTCTGCTTTTCTCGGCGGTGCTCGGCGGGCTCGGCATGGTCACCCTTTACGCGTTCACGAACGCGTTGACGATGTGGCTCACGGTCGCGACGTTCGTCGGCTATGCCGTCATCTACACGTTGCTGCTCAAGCCGGCCACGCCACAAAACATCGTGATTGGCGGTGCATCGGGGGCTATGCCGCCGGCACTAGGTTGGGCCGCTGTAACGGGCCATGTGCCCGGCGACGCGTGGATCCTCGTGCTGATCATCTTCGTCTGGACGCCGCCGCACTTCTGGGTGCTCGCGCTGTACCGGCGCAAGGACTACGAAAACGCCGGTTTGCCCATGCTGCCGAACACGCACGGCGAGCAGTTCACGCGGCTGCACATCCTGCTCTATACGATCATTTTGTTTGTCGTGACGTTGATGCCGTTCATTTCGGGAATGAGCGGCGTTGTCTATCTGGCATCGGCCGTGCTGCTTGGCGCGATCTTCCTCGCCTATGCGTGGAAGGTCTACCGTGAGTACACCGACGCACTGGCCCGCAAGACGTTCCGCTACTCGATCGTCTATCTTTCGCTGCTGTTTGCCGCGCTGCTGGTCGATCACTACGCGCGTGGTTTTATCGGGGCATGATGAACGACATGTTTGTCACTTCACTCGTGCGGCGCGTGCGCGCCGCATTGGTTGCGTGCGCCGTCGGCGGCGCCTTGGTGCTGGCGGGATGCGACAATAAGCAGCCCTCGTTCCAAAATCTCGACATCACCGGCAACTCACAGTTCGCAACGGACTTCGCGCTGCCCGATACCAACGGCAAGCTACGCACGCTCGCGGATTTCAAGGGCAAGGCTGTTATTCTGTTGGTCGGCTACACGCATTGCCCGGACGTGTGTCCGACGACGATGGCGGAGCTCTCGCAGGCGATGCAGCAGCTCGGGCCCGATGCGGCGCGCGTGCAGGTGCTGTTCGTCACTGTCGATCCGGCGCGCGATACGCCGGAGGTTCTGTCGCAATACGTTGCAGCGTTCAATCCTTCGTTTATCGGCTTGCGCCCGACGGACGCTCAACTGGCCAAGGTCGCCAAGGACTTTCGCGTCTATTACGCAAAGGTAGAGGGCAAGACGCCGGACAGCTATACGATGGACCATACGGCCGCGAGCTATGTGTTCGATCCGTCGGGCAAGTTGCGGCTTTTCGCTCGCGACGGGCAGGGCGTGCGGCCCTGGATTCATGATTTGAGACTGCTGCTGGGCTAATGCCCCCTCCGGTGCCTTGCCGCGTTCCCCTATACGGCATGGCACAGACTGGATGGATGCCGACTAAGCGGGTTATATAATGGGTTTCAGCTCGGTATAGCCCTCCATGAGGACATAGACGCATCGCCCATGCGCTCGCGCCGCTGGCTGCGCGCCTGCCCGCTGCGCACCGCAGCGCCCGCCTACCACCCAGACTCGACACCATGCTCAAGGGAAACATCCTGACGCCTGACGGCTGGATTTTCGGCACGCTCGCATTCGAAAACGGTCGCATCGCGTCGATCGATGGCGTGCGTGGGGATCCGGACACCAACGACGCACCCTATATCCTGCCTGGCTTCATCGATTTGCATGTGCATGGGGGGGGCGGTGCCGACGTCATGGAGGGCGGCACGGCGATCGACATCATCGCACGCACGCACGCTCGCCACGGCACGACCAGCCTGCTGGCCACAACGATGACTGCGCCGCGCAACGAACTGATGGCGGTGGTCGCAGGCTTGGGTGAACTCGCGCATCGGCGCACGCCGGGCGCCGCCCGCGTACTCGGTGTGCATCTGGAAGGGCCCTACATCAATCCCGGCAAGCTTGGTGCGCAGCCGGACGCGGCGGTATCGGCCGCACTCGACGAAGTGCTGCACTACCTCTCGCTCGCGCCGATTCGCGTCGTGACGCTCGCGCCTGAAATCGCCGGGCATCTGCAGATCATTTCAGAGATGGCGGCACGCGGCGTGCGCGTCCAACTTGGCCATTCGCTTGCCACCTATGACGACGCACTCGCAGCGCTCGAGCACGGCGCTTGCGGCTTCACGCATCTGTTCAATGCCATGTCGCCGATGCATCACCGCAACCCGGGGCTCGTCGGTGCGGCACTGGCGCACGCGGAGTTTGCCGAGATCATTCCCGACCTCTTGCACGTGCACCCGGGCGCGATTCGTGCTGCACTGCGTGCCATTCCGCGTCTTTACGTTGTGACGGACAGCACGTCCGCCACCAGCATGCCCGACGGCGAATATTGGCTCGGCAGTCAGCGCGTAACGAAATGTCTAGGCGGCGTGCGCCTTGCCGACGGCACGCTCGCCGGCAGCACATTGACGATGGATGACGCACTGCGCAACCTGGTCGCGCTCGGCTTGCCTCTCGCCGATGTATCGAACCGCATGTCGCGTTACGCGGCTGACTATCTCGGTATCGAGGATCGGGGCCGGATTGCGCGCGGTGCGTGGGCCGACGTCGTAGTCTTGGAGCGTGGCCTCACCCTTGCGGCAACGTATGTGGAAGGGGAAGCGATCGTCGACAATGCCTGACGATGCGCTTGCCGCAATCGCTGCGCCACATCACAACTGAGACTGTGCACGAGCACGGCGTTACAGACATACTGACTGCGTTACCCACTGAAGCGCCGAAGCACGGCGAGACGATGCGGTGCAACTAGCGGCACGGGTTCACCGAACCGTGCCGAATGGCTGACACCGCATAAGGCGAGGTGTAACGATGGAGCGTGCCGAGGACTCCCAATCGATGGGCCAGATCGAGGACGGAATCGTCTTGCTGGCGCCGCTGGCCGGTATCGTAGTGTTGTTGGCCGACGTGCCGGACCCTGTTTTCGCGGGCGGCATGTTCGGCGATGGCATCGGTATCGACCCGCTCGACGGCCGCTTGGTGGCGCCGTGCGACGGCGTCGTCACGCATTTGGCGCAAGCCGGCCATGCGGTGACGCTGCAGACGCCCGCGGGTGTACAGATTCTGCTTCATGTTGGCATCGACACCGCTCAACTCAACGGGCAGGGCTTCACGACTAAGGTGACGCACGGCGAGGCGGTGAAAGCGGGCGATCTTTTGATCGAGTTCGACCCGAATCTCGTCGGGGCTCAGGTGCCAAGCCTCGTCTCCGTCATGGCGATTGCCAACTCGGATGTTTTTGAGGTCGCTCAATATGCGACGGGCGAGGGGCGCACGAGCGTCAAGGCCGGCGACACGCTGCTCGTCTTGCGTCGAAGATCTGGCGCCACAACACCCATCGATGCCGCGCCGGACTCAGTGATCGAGGCGTCGAGCATCATCACCCTGTCTGCTCAAGGCGGGCTGCACGCGCGGCCGGCAGCGCGCACACGTGAAGCAGCACGCGGCTTCGATGCGCGTGTGGAGGTGAGCCATGGGACGCGACGGGCGAACGTTCAGAGTGTCGTCGCGCTGATGGGCCTAGGTGCGGGACAAGGCGCGACGGTGGAAGTCCATGGCCGTGGCCCGGATGCGTATGAGGCCGTCGAAGCCGTTGTCCGCGAGCTGTTGCGCGAAACGCTTGGGGCGCTCGACGAGATGCCGGCGCGCTTCGCGGTGCCGGCGCCCAGTGAGGCACCGCGCAGGCTCGACACCTCGCACGATTCGAACACGCTTGCAGGCGTGTGCGCTGCGCCCGGCATCGCTGTCGGCCCGCTGATGCATTGGGGCGTCACCGAGCCGAATGTGCCTGAGATGGCGAGCGTCCCGCCGGCCGCGGAAAGCAGAAGGCTCGATCGTGCACTTTCCGCCGCCGACGCGGCGCTGCACGCGATGGTGCGCGATGCATCCCAGCGCGGCGCCGTCGGCGAGGCGGGTATTTTTGCCGTGCATCGTGTGCTGCTCGATGACCCGACGCTCGTGGACATGGCGCGGGATCTTATTAGCCTCGGCAAGAGCGCGGGGTTCGCATGGAGGGAGGTCATCCGCGCCCAGACAGCAGTCCTTGCCGGGGTGGAAGACAGCTTGCTTGCCGAACGCGCGGCCGATCTGCGCGATCTGGAAAAGCGCGTTTTGCGTGAGCTCGGCTATTGGCGCGAGACCGCTCGCGCGCTGCTCGACAATGCGGTGCTTGCCGCGCCCGAGTTCACACCGTCGGACTTGGCTTCGCTCGATCGAGCCCGCATCGCCGCGCTTCTGATGGCAGGCGGCGGCGCAACATCACATGCAGCGATCATTGCTCGCCAGCTCGGGATCCCTGTGCTCGTTGCGCTTGGCGATGCGATTTATGCGTTACCCGAGGGCGTGGCAGTCGTCGTTGACGCCAGCGCAGGCAGGCTCGAGTACGCGCCGAGTACACTCGACGTCGAGCGTGCGCAAGCGGAGCGACAGCGTCTTTTGGGTGTGCGCGAGGCGAACCGACGCTTGTCGCACGAGGCGGCGACAACGCTGGACGGCCGTTCGATTGAAGTAGCCGCCAACATTGCGACGCTGGACGACGTGGGAGCTGCGCTCGAGAACGGCGCGGACGCCGTCGGTTTGCTGCGCACGGAACTGCTTTTCATGCATCGAGCGACGGCACCGAGCGTGGAGGAGCATCGCGCGAGTTATCAATCGATCGTCGACGCGCTAGCAGGGCGCACTGCGGTCATGCGCACGCTCGACGCCGATGCTGACAAAGCGGTGCCCTATCTGAAGCAGCCACACGAGAGCAATCCCGCGCTTGGCCTACGCGGCGTGCGGATTGCGCAAGTGCGCCCCGATCTGCTTGACGAGCAACTGCGTGGACTCATTGCCGTGACACCACACGGCTCAGTGCGAGTACTGCTGCCGATGATCACCGATGCCGACGAACTGCGGCGCCTGCGCGAGCGCATCGACGCGCTTGCACGTGCCGCTGGCCGCATGCACCGTCTCGAAGTAGGCGCCATGATCGAAGTGCCCTCGGCCGCGCTGCTCGCGGATCAAATTGCGCGTTACGCCGACTTTCTCTCAATTGGCACGAACGACCTCACGCAATACACGCTCGCCATGGACCGACGCCAATCTGAGCTGGCGGCGCGGGCCGACAGTCTGCATCCGGCCGTGCTGCGGCTCATCGATGCGACCACGCGCGGGGCCGCGAAGCATGGCAAGCCGGTCGCCGTCTGCGGTGCACTGGCCGCCGATCCGCTCGCTGTGCCAGTGCTCGTCGGGCTGGGGGTGACTGAGTTATCCGTGGTCCCCGTGGCGCTTCCGGGCATCAAGGCGCGTGTGCGCCGTTTGGATTATCGACTATGCCGCCAGCGCGCTCAGGATCTGCTGGCGCTCGAGTCGGCGCAGGCCGTAAGATCGGCAAGCCGCAAGATATGGCCGACCGATTAGCGCGCGAACGGCGTCTTTAGTCCGTGAGCGACATCGACCAACGTTCGAGCATTGGCGTGGTGTCCGGCCACAGGGCATAACGAGAGACACCCCGCGGCCTAATCGGCGGCAGGGTGTTTTTGGCAGGCAGGATGTATTTTTGCGTGGAGCCTTAGCACCCCACCCGCAGTGGCTTACTGGTAAGCGGCGAGCGCGTTGCGCATTTTCTTCATGGCGCTCGCCTCGATCTGGCGAATGCGCTCGGCCGAAACGCCGAATTCGTCGGCAAGCTCATGCAGGGTCGAGCCACCCGAGCCGTCATCTGCGACATTGAGCCAGCGCGCCTCGATGATGCGGCGGCTGCGCGCATCGAGCGAATCCAACGCCTCTGCAATACCGTCCGTCTGAAGCTTGTCGCGCTGGCGCGCAGCCAGCACGGCGGCGGGCTCGCTATGCGGATCGGTCAGATAGGCGATCGGTGCGTACGACTCCTCGCCATCCTCAATGTGGCTTTCCAGCGCGACGTCGCCCCCGGAGAGGCGCGTTTCCATTTCCGTCACTTCCTCGCGCTTCACGTTCAGCTCTTTGGCGAGGCCGTCGATCTCTTCGGGCGTAAATGCGTGCACGTCCTGCTTGTGGCTGCGCAGGTTGAAGAACAGCTTGCGCTGCGCTTTGGTCGTTGCCACCTTGACCATCCGCCAGTTGCGCAGGATGTACTCGTGAATCTCGGCCTTGATCCAGTGAATCGCGTACGAGACCAGGCGCACGTTTTGCTCGGGGTCGAAGCGCTTTACGGCCTTCATGAGGCCGATGTTTCCCTCCTGGATCAGATCCGCATGAGGCAAGCCATAGCCGAGGTAGTTACGCGCGATCGAGACGACGAGCCGCAGGTGTGAGAGCACGAGCCGGCGCGCGGCGTCCAGGCTATTGCGATTGCGATATTCGGTGGCGAGTTCGCGCTCCTCCGCAGCCGTCAACATCGGAATGCGATTGACGGCCTGGATGTAGGCGTCGATGTTGCCAAGCTGGCCGGGCAGCATCGACATGGGCGCGAGCGTCAGAGCACCCGCCGATTCGGCCTTGGCAGGTGCCGGGGCGAGAGGGCTCGGAAGGGGCATTGCGTTGCTCACGTGCGAGACTCCTTGGTAATCAGACTACCGCTCAGTCACAAATTCGACTCCACGCGGGATATTAGCACTCCCTGGAGTCGAGTGCTAAGCGTTTGAAATCGCGAAGCAGCCCAAAGTTCCCTCGTAACTATCAAAAATGCGAGGCGATAGGTGACTAATCTCACTCCCGCAACGGGGCCCGGAATTCATGCCATATCACGTCAACACGCAGACCAGTGGCAACGGCCTTGCTCGTTCGCGCCTCTCGCGTAGAAGCATGCATTGATGCGATGAAATAGAACCCCGACCGTCATTGCGGCGAGTTCGTCTCCGATATAACCTGCTATGGCCCTCTAAACGACGCCATCGGAGGTCTGTGTGAAAAACATCAGTCGGAACCGGTGTGCGCCCGTTTGGTGCGCCGGCGCAACGGCCGTGTTGCTGGCGTCGGTTGCATCGGCCGCGCGCGCCGACACCTTTGGCGCGCAATTGACGGGTGGCATAGGAGAGCACGGCGTCAAACAGGTCGATGTCGGGTTCATGTGGGATCCGGGTATCCAGTGGTGGTACGTTCGCGGGTGGCACTTTTCGCTTGTCGGCGAGGCTCACGTCGGTTACTGGCACACGAACCAGGGCCCATCGAACAACAACGTCTTCGGACTCGGCGTGACACCGATCGTGCGCTTCATCCAGGATACCGGCGAGATCAGACCTTACGTTGAAGTCGGAGCAGGGGTGCGCGGCCTCACGCATGCCACCATCAACGCAAACTACAGCCTTGGGACGGCCTTTGGATTCACGTTAGTGGGCGGCGTCGGCTTGCAATTCGGCAGTCGTCAGCAGTATCAGGTCGGGCTACGCTATCAACATACCTCAAACGGCGGTATCAAAGAGCCGAATCCTGGTATAGATTTCACCCAGCTATACGTGCAATACAACTTCTGACCGGGCGTCCATGCGACGCTTGGAGGTGGGAGCTTAGCGATGGCGGCAAAGGTGATTGAAGCGATTCGCGGGCTGGAGCAGGAGCGGTTTCGCGCAATGGTAGACGGCGACGTTTCGCTGCTTTACCAATTGCTTTCGGATAACGCGAGCTTCATCCATACCAACGGCAAGCGTGAAACGAAGCAGCAGTTCATCGACGCGATTTCCGGCGGGCATCGCCGCTATCGGCAAATCGAAGTCCAGTCGCAGGATGTGCTGCCTGTCGGCCGCGAAACGTGCCTCGTCACTGGGCGCGCCCTGTTTGAAATGGAAGCGAACCACGGAGCGCTGCTCTATCCGATTGCCTATACGGCCATTCAGGCCCAAGAGAGCGGCCTTTGGCGCCTTCTTGCCTGGCAAGCGACGCGCTGCGCGCTCGAGGCGTGAGCGCGTGTGTCGCGATGCTGGCCGAGGCGTGCGCTAGGCATGCCGCGCAATCCGAGCAATCTGCACGATCGTGTTCACTTGCCGCGCGAGCGTCGGCGGCACCGGTATTTTTCCCGCCAGCACGGAATCGATCCACTCGGCCGTGGTCGCTGCGTCGCGCGATTCCGGGAGCGCGACGGGCTGAACGTCAGGAGACGAGCGCTCCGGCTCGACAAGCGTGTCGGCGATGCCATCGTGCAGCCAGTCGATCTGCACCTGCCGGCGCGTATCGGCGACGGCCTCGCCTTCCGTTCCGCGCGCGAGCAACGCGCCGCCCGCCGCAGCCTCGGGGTGGCCGAGAAAAAGCGCTGCGAGGCTTTCCCGATACTCAGGATGCGTGTAATTGACGAGCCGCAAGCCCGCCGGTGCGAATGGCTGCAGCAGCTTCACCAAAGTGTGCGTCGAGTTGCGCACGCCCATGATCCGGCGCAGCGCGAGCAGCCGTGCCAGCTTCGGCGCAAGCACGTCGATCGACACAAAGGCGACGCGCCGCGTGGCGAGTTCGTTCTCGATCGCGGCATGTGAAGTGGCCGGCGCGATACCGAGTGCGCCGAAAATCTCGGCACTGGTTACCCGGCCCGGATCGGTCGTGACGCCATGCACGAGCGTCGGAATGCCTTCGCGCGCGAGCAGCAGCGCGAGCAGCGGCACGAGATTAGGCTGCTTGCGCGCGCCGTTGTAGCTCGGAATCGAGATGGCAAGACGCGCAGCATCGGCCACGCGCACCGGCTCGAACGACGCATGAGCGGCCGCAAGCATGGCGGCCAGCTCGGCGGCCGTTTCGCCTTTGATGCGATAGGCGAGCAGCACTGCGCCGAGCTCGACGTCCGAAACGCGGCCGTCGAGCATCGCGTTATAGAGCGCATACGTGTCTTCTGGCGACAGGGCTCTGGCGCCATGGGCGCCGCGCCCAATTTCTTTGATAAAGCGGGCGCAGGGGAAGGATGTGGCTTCTGTCATCGGAGGCAATGGGGGCTATGTGCTCCCCGAGTTTGCGTTAAAACGTCACTGAGTATGCCATGCGGCGCCTTCCGGCAAGGTCCGCTAATGGGCGGTTATTGAGCGGCGAGGGGTTGCGACTGGGTTGCGACTGGGCGGTCCAGCCTCCTTATGGAAGGGTTGCCGCCGCGTTACACTGAGGGCTCGCGCGTCGCGGCGCTGCTGTCGACGCCGATCCACAATCCGAATGGAGAACAGATGGACTACGCATTCGCCCCGGCGCCTGCGATCACGGTGCCGATCGTTGAACGAGTGGGAGGCGCCGCCACCGCAAGCCAGCATTTTCCGGTACGCCGCATTTACCTCGTCGGTCGCAACTACGCGGCACACGCACGCGAGATGGGCCACGACCCTGACCGCGAACCGCCGTTCTTCTTCGCGAAGCCCGCTGATACCATCCTTTATGCCGCGCCCGGCGTCACGGCCGAATTCCCCTATCCAACGCTGACGAGCAATGTCCACTTCGAAATGGAACTCGTTGCCGCGCTGGGCAAGGGCGGCAAGGACATTCCCGTCGAGCGTGCGCTCGAACATGTCTACGGCTATGCGCTCGGCCTGGACATGACGCGGCGCGACCTCCAGGCGGAAGCCAAGAAACTCGGCCGCCCGTGGGACGCGGCAAAGGGCTTCGATCAGTCGGCGCCGCTCGGTCCGATTTACCCGGCGTCTGAGGTCGGCCATATCGATCGCGGTGCGATTTGGCTCAAGGTCAACGGCGTCGACAAACAGCGCGGAGACATCTCCCAGCTGATCTGGTCGATTCCCGA
This sequence comes from Trinickia sp., assembly GCF_035492435.1. Taxonomy (GTDB): domain Bacteria; phylum Pseudomonadota; class Gammaproteobacteria; order Burkholderiales; family Burkholderiaceae; genus Trinickia. Next base: position 4,207 of record NZ_DATJJF010000014.1, on the reverse strand, counting down.
GACAATCGCCATTCTGTCGACGCTGTTCGAACTGCAGCCGGGCGACCTCATTTTCACGGGCACGCCGGAGGGTGTCGGCGCGGTGACGAAGGGCGACGTGATGACGGGGGGCGTCGACGGCCTTGGCGACATCAGTGTGCGCGTTGTGTGAGTGACGCGACGAGCGGAGTCTGACATCGCACGGGAGGTTCGGATGAAGCTGTACAGCTATTACCGCAGTTCGGCATCGTATCGCGTGCGCATTGCGCTGAATCTGAAGAACCTGCCGTACGACTACGTGCCTATCCACCTCCTGCGCTCGGGCGGGGAGCAGTTGCATCTCGATTATCGCAAGCTGAACCCGGATGCGCTCGTGCCGACGCTGGTGGACGGCGACGTCGTGCTGAGGCAGTCGCTCGCCATCATCGAGTACCTGGACGAAACGCATCCTGAGCCGTCGCTACTGCCGCGTGCTCCAGCCGATCGTGCCTACGTCAGGGCGGTCGCGCAGCAAATCGCCAGCGATATCCATCCGCTCGATAATTTGCGTGTGATCAAGTATCTCGTCGAGGAGGCCGGTGTGGGCGACGAGATCAAGAGGAACTGGTACCGGCACTGGATCGAGGCCGGCTTCCGTTCGCTCGAGACACAGCTGTCGGCCGAGCCTCGGGTCGGCAAGCTGGTGCTCGGTGACGAGCCGACCGTCGCCGACCTTTGCCTCGTGCCGCAAGTCTTCAATGCCCATCGCTCGCACATCGACATGCAGCCTTACCCGACCATTCAGCGCATCTACGACTATGCGTGCACGCTGGACGCATTCGCGCGCGCGGCGCCGGGTGTACAGCCCGACGCGCAATGAGAGGCCATAAGGTGACCTAAGCGGCCCTAAGTCGACTGTCTGTGACCGCGTCCCCCGCTCACCTTGCGTTGCGCGACGGACACGCGCTTAGCGGCTCGTCGAGCAGCGTGACGCTGCGTCAGCCCAGCAGCGCGTCGACAAACTCCTCGGCGCTAAACGGTTGCAGGTCTTCGACCTTTTCGCCCACGCCGATGAAATAGACCGGCACGGGCCGCTGCCGTGCGATGGCCGCGAGGATACCGCCTTTCGCCGTGCCGTCGAGCTTTGTAACGATGAGGCCGGTCAACGAAAGCGCATCGTCGAACGCCTTCACTTGCGCGAGCGCGTTCTGGCCGGTATTGGCATCGATGACGAGCAGCACCTCGTGCGGTGCGCCGTCGAACGCCTTACCAATCACGCGTTTTACCTTCTTCAGCTCCTCCATCAGATGCAGCTGAGTCGGAAGTCGGCCGGCCGTGTCGGCCATGACGACATCGATCCCGCGTGCGCGCGCAGCGCTGACCGCGTCGAAGATTACAGCGGCCGGGTCCCCGCTTTCCTGCGAGACCACCGTGACGTTGTTGCGCTGGCCCCAAATCGCGAGCTGCTCGCGCGCGGCAGCACGAAAGGTGTCGCCGGCGGCGAGCAGGACTGACTGGTCAAAATGCTGCAGGTGCTTGGCGAGCTTGCCAATGCTGGTTGTCTTGCCCGCGCCGTTGACCCCCGCAATCATCGTCACCATGGGCTGCGCACGGCCGAGGACGAGCGATTTTTCAAGCGGCTTCAAGAGATCGACGAGGAGTGTACGCAGCGCCGCCTTGACTTGTTGTGGCTCGGTGAGCCGTGCCGTGCGGACTTTGTCGCGCAGCGCGCCGAGGAGGTACTCCGTCGCCTCGACGCCGGCATCGGACATGAGCAGCGCCGTCTCGAGTTCTTCGTAGAGCTCATCGTCGATCTTGGCGCCGACGAAGATCCCCGTGAGGCCTGCGCTCGTCTTTGCCAGCCCCGTTTTGAGCCGTGCGAGCCACGACTGCTTCGCGGCCGGTTCTGGCGGCGGCGGAGGTACGATTTCGGCGGTCTCATTGGCGGGCGCGGCGCTTGCGGGCGGCGTGCTCATGACCTCACTGGCCATGCTGGCACGCGTGGGCAAGGAGGCATCGCCTGCGTGCGCAGGCGATGGAATCCGATCGGCCTCTTCGCGAATGGTCTGCGCGGATCGTTCGCGGGACTCCGCCGTTGCGTTGGCGGATGCTTCCGACGGCACGAAGGAGGGCGCCGGGGAGGAGGGCACTGTGGAGGAGGGCGTCGATGCCGCCTCGTCCGCAGCGCGCTCATTGGTCTCGTTGCCGTTATCGGGCGTTTTCGAGCCCTTGAATCGTTTGAAAAAGCTGAACATGGTATCGGGCGTTGGAATTCGCGCGGCGAAGCTAAGGAGCAGCGGGCACCGGTGCAGGCGGAGTGCCGTGTGATGCGGCGACAATGTGCGGCCTAAGACGCGCGAAAGAAGGGGTCCATTCTATCAGGGGCGACCTGTCCCGCGACCACACTGGCGGGCGCACACGTATGCGGTGTGGTAACGTTGGCCGTCAGCGTCGCCGCCATGCTTGTGGCGCGCCGTCGAGTTCGTCCGCGTTGATCGCATTTCTTTTAATTTCTTGCATTTTCGACTGTCCGCATGCGCCGTTCCTCGTCCCCTTCGTTCTCCCGGTCTGTGTCGGACGCGGCGCCTGCATCGGCCGCACGTGCGCCACGCTCGCCCGCCGCGGCAGGTGCCAGCGGTTCTGCACGCGGCGGCAAGCCAAACAGCGTGCGGATCATCGGCGGCGATTGGAAGCGCACGCCCTTGCCCGTGCTCGATATCGAAGGGCTGCGGCCGACGCCCGACCGCGTGCGGGAGACTCTGTTCAACTGGCTGGGCCAACGGCTGGACGGCCAGCGCTGCCTCGATCTTTTCGCCGGCAGTGGCGCGCTGGGCTTCGAAGCTGCCTCGCGGGGCGCACAACGTGTCGTGATGGTGGAGCGCAATCCTCGGGCTGCGCAGCGACTGCGTGAGAACCAAGCGCGGCTATCGGCGCGCATGATCGAAATTGCAGAGGCGGACGCGTTGCGGCTTGCGGCAAGCCTGGCGCCTGCTTCTTTCGACGTGGTTTTCCTTGATCCTCCCTTTGGCACCGGCATGCTCGAGCGTGCGCTCGAGCTTTCGTTGCCTCTCGTCAGCCCGGATGGGCAGTTGTATGCGGAATCGGCGGAGCCGCTCGATACACATGCACCGTTGTTGGCTGGATGGTCAATTGTTCGTCGTGGCAAGGCGGGAGCGGTCCATTATCATTTGCTGCGTCGTCAAAATGATGAATAATGCGCGTTTCAAACGTGAGCCCGGGCGTGCTGACGCGCTCGGTGCACTTGTCACGGCCGGCGGTCCCGGTCCGTGCGAAGCGTCCATGACGAACGATAAGAGGAGATGCCGATGGTAATCGCCGTGTACCCAGGTACATTTGACCCGCTCACGCGGGGTCACGAGGACCTCGTGCGCCGCGCGGCGAGCATATTCGACACCCTCGTGGTCGGTGTGGCCGACAGCCGGGCCAAGAAGCCGTTCTTCGCGCTGCAGGAGCGCTTGGACATTGCTCGGGAAGTGCTCGGCCACTACTCGAACGTGCAGGTGATGGGTTTCGAGGGGCTCCTGAAAGACTTCGTAAGAGCGAATAATGCCCGTGTCATTGTGCGCGGGCTGCGGGCGGTGTCCGATTTCGAATATGAGTTTCAGATGGCGGGAATGAACCGCTACCTGCTGCCCGATGTCGAGACAATGTTCATGACGCCGTCGGACCAGTATCAGTTCATTTCAGGCACCATCGTCCGCGAGATCGCGCAATTGGGCGGCGACGTCAGCAAGTTCGTCTTTCCGTCGGTGGAGAAATGGCTGAAAGACAAGGTCTCTCAGCTGGCGCAAAGCGCAGGGCAGCAGCCTTAAGCGCGGGGCCGCGGCTCTAGAAGCCCCCCGAGTGGGCATCACTTGTTCCCTACGAACCGCGGCATGATTGCAAGTGGGCTTTGCCACTGGCGTTGCAAGTTCGCTAGCCATGGCACGGTGCGCAGTGGTAACCAGCTTTCAACCGGGGTGGTGGCGGCGTAATTATGTCGCCCGCCCGGGGTAAGCCTATCCACGTTACCAGTCATGCGCGCTTACAGCGTTCGTTGTGACAGAAATTCAGGCCGATCGGTCCGGCAGGAAGCAGGTCAAAGATTTTTAAAGCGTTAGCGCTCGCTGGCGTCCCTGGTCGGAAATCTCCTTGAGCAACTGCGATTTGAGTCGTGGCATCAAGGTTTGATATTTTTGATTTTGATTGTCATTGTCATCTTGCACGGTATAGCCGGCGCGCGCCGCAT
>NZ_DATJJF010000013.1:0-11426 GCF_035492435.1 Trinickia sp. | reverse complement strand
GTGACAGTACCCGATGCGTCGATCCGATCGAGGAGCCGATGCAGCACGTCATGCCATAGACGCTCGCGCTCGAGCGTGAGCGCATTGACGAGCGGCATCGAATGGGCTTGCGCGCGAGCGATTGTCTCAGGCGTTGGCATCGGCGCTGAAAAACCTTCGAGGATCTGGTGTTGAGCCTCGACGAGAGATGCCATCAGCCCCAGATAGCCGGCAATCGGGTGACCATCGGCGAGCTTGCGCAGGCGCGCAGCACGAGCTGAAAAGACGGTAGACCGCTCGGGCAGACGAATACGAGGAATGGCGGTGTGGTCGAGCGATTCGATTTCGCCCGGTTGCATGATTCGCGGAGCCACGTCGTTGCACCTCGAAAATGACGGAAAGCGGCGAGGCAGACGTGCCCCGTGATTGCGAGTTCGATTCGCCGTGCTGGCGTAGTCGTTACCGTTAGTTCAACGCTTCAAGATTTCGCGAAACCACTTAGGATGGTGCTTGTGTGCCCACCCAAGCGTAACGGTCCCGCGCACCATCGCTGAAAAGGAGCCCTTCACCCAGAATCCGGCGTACACGTGGATGATGATGCCGATGATCAACACGAACGCCGCGAACGCATGCAGTACTGCCGAAACGCGGATGAGCCCCACGGGAAACGCGCCGCCGAAGTACCGCCGCCAGATCCCGATGCCAGTCAACAAGAGAAGCAGAAGGCAGGCGACCATGACGAAGAACAGCAGCTTTTGCCCCGCGTTGTAGCGGCCAATCTGAGGCAACGCGTCCTCGCGATTGGCGAGAACGTCGTCGATCTGCCTGAGCCATTGAACGTCGTCCCTATCGAGCAGATTGTGGTGCCATACCCGCGCGGCGAGTGCGATAAACGCAATGAACATCACAATGCCGACGAACGGGTGCAAGATGCGTGTCCATTGACCACCGCCGAAAAGGGCCGATAACCAGAACATGGCCGGATGAAAGAGCGCAAGCCCCGATAACGCGAGCAGCACGAACGTGATCGCCGTGATCCAATGCAGCGTGCGCTCGTTAGCGGTATAGCGCACGAGGTATCCGCTCCTCTCGGGTGTCATGGCTGCCCCTTTCGTTGTTCGCGAATGCGCCGCGCCTCGTCGCGCGCAGCGGCCTCGTCGGCTTCGGACACTTCATTTGGGCCGACTCGCACGTAATGGAAGAAACCCGCGAGCACGGCGAGCGCCATCGCACCCAATGCCAACGGCTTCGTAAGGCCTTTCCAGACCAACACCATCGGGCTGATGTGCGGATCATCGGGTAGGCCGTGATAAAGCGACGGGCGGTCTGCGTGATGCAGCACGTACATGACGTGCGTGCCGCCCACGCCTGGCGGGTCGTAAAGCCCGGCTTTGTCGAACCCGCGCTCCTTCAGATCGACGATGCGTTCCGCGGCGTGCTGGTGCATGTCTTCCTTGGTGCCAAATACGATGGCCCCGGTCGGGCACGTCTTCACGCATGCCGGCTCGAGGCCGACAGCCACACGATCCGAACAGAGTGTGCACTTGTAGACGCGATTGTCCTTCTTCGAAATGCGCGGAATATTGAAGGGACATCCCGTTATGCAGTAGCCGCAGCCGATGCAGTTTTCCTCATGAAAATCGACGATGCCGTTCGTGTATTGCACGATTGCGCCCGGAGAGGGGCAAGCCTTCAGGCAGCCGGGGTCCTCGCAATGCATGCAGCCGTCCTTGCGGATCAACCATTCGAGATCGCCTTTCGGATTCTCGTATTCGGCGAAACGCATGACCGTCCATGAGTCTTCCGTCAAATCTAGCGGATTGTCGTAGACACCGACGTTCGTGCCGATTTTGTCGCGGGTGTCGTTCCATTCCATACACGCCGCCTGGCACGCCTTGCAGCCGATGCATTTCGTGACGTCGATCAGTTTCGCGACCGTGCCGCTCGCGGGCTCACGCACCGAAGGCGGCTGGACCGTCGTGGCCGAGCTTCGTTTGATATCGAGCGATTGAAGCGCCATCGTCTTCCCCTTCGATCCATTACACCTTTTCGACCTTCACGAGGAACGACTTGAATTCGGGCGTCTGAGAGTTACCGTCCCCCACTACCGGCGTTAGCGTGTTGGTGAGATATCCGGGTTTCGCCACGCCCATAAATCCCCAATGCAACGGGATGCCCACGGTCTGCACCTTCTTTCCTTCGATCGTGAGCGGCTTGATTCGTTTTGTCACCACGGCGACAGCCACAAGATATCCGCGGTTCGAAGAAACTTTCACGCGTTCGCCAGCGGACACGCCCAAGCTGTGTGCGAGTTCCTCGCCGATTTCCACGAACTGCTCAGGTTGAAGGATCGCATTGAGGCGCACATGCTTGGTCCAATAGTGGAAATGCTCGGTCAGGCGGTAGGTCGTGGCGACATGAGGAAATTTGTCCGCGGTGCCGAACGCGGCGCGGTCATCGGGGAATACGCGCGCGGCCGGATTGCTGGTTGCCAGCGCGTTGTGCGGATGAAGCGGGTTGTAGCCGAGCGGGTTTTCAAATGGTTCGTAGTGCTCAGGAAATGGGCCTTCCACCATCTGATCGCGTGCGAAAAACCGCGCGACGCCTTCTTGCAGCATGATGAAGGGGCTCATGCCTTTGTCTGGCGGTTCGTCGACCTTGAAGTCGGGTACGTCCGCCCCGGCCCACGCGGTGCCGTTCCAGGCGATCAGCTTGCGAGCGGGATCGAACGGCTTGCCGTTGGCATCGCACGAAGCACGGTTGTACAGCACGCGGCGATTGGCGGGCCACGCCCAAGCCCAGCCGAGCGTTTGTCCGATCCCCGTTGGATCGGCATTGTCGCGCCGCGCCATCTGGTTGCCGGCCTGCGTCCATGCGCCGGCGAAGATCCAGCACCCGCATGCCGTCGTGCCGTCGTCCTTCAATTGCGCGAAGCTAGCAATCTGCTCGCCTTTCTTCACAAGCACTTTCGTCGAATCCTTCGGATCGGGCACATCGGCGAGCGCACGGCCGTTGTACTCCTTCGCCAACTCCTCGGGCGTCGGACTATCGGGGACGGCGTAGGGCCAGGCAAGGTTCACGATGGGGTCCGGATACTTGCCCCCTTCCTTTCGATAAAGCTCGCGGATGCGTACGAAAAGGCCACCCATGATCTCGAGGTCGCTTCTCGCATCGCCCGGAGGCGCTGCGCCGCGCCAATGCCATTGCAAGACGCGGCCTGAATTCACGAGCGAGCCGTACTCTTCGGCAAAGCACGTGGTAGGCAGACGAAACACCTCGGTCTGGATCTTCGACGAATCGACGTCGTTGTGCTCACCATAGTTCTTCCAGAACTCGGACGTCTCGGTCGCGAGCGGGTCCATGACGACGAGCCATTTCAACTTGGCAAATGCGCCCGCGTTTTTCCCCTTGTTCGGCGCAGCGGCGAGTGGATTGAAGCCCTGCGCAATGTAGCCGTTCATCTTGCCTTGATGCATCAGCTCGAGCCCTTGCATGAGATCGTAGGACTTGTCGAGCTTCGGCAGGTAGTCGTAGCCCCAGTTGTTTTCCTTCGTCGCAGCGTCGCCCCACCACGACTTCATTAAGCTGACGAAGAAGGCCCGGTAGTTCTGCCAATAGCTGAGCTGATTGGGTCGCAGCGGCTTTAACGCGCGCTTTTGGATATAGGCTTCGTAATCCTGCTCACTTTGTAGTGGCAGCGTCATATAGCCGGTGAGCAGATTCGACAAAAGTCCGAGGTCTGTCAGCCCCTGAATGTTCGAATGCCCGCGCAGCGCATTCATACCGCCGCCAGCAACGCCGATGTTGCCGAGTAACAACTGCACCATTGCACCGGTACGGATCATCTGCGCGCCGACGGAGTGATGCGTCCAGCCGAGTGCATAGAGGATCGTCCCCGCTTTGTTCGGCGCGGCCGTGCTCCCGAGCATCTCGCACACGTGCAGGAACTTCTCGTGCGGTGTGCCGCAGATCGTCTCGACCATCTCGGGCGTGTAGCGCGAGTAATGCGTCTTCATCAGCTGATAGACGCATCGCGGATGGTTCAACGATGTATCGGTTTTGACGAATCCATCGTCGCCGAGCTCGTAGTCCCACGTGCTCTTGTCGTAGCTGTGCTTGCCGGCGTTGTATCCGGAATAGAGGCCATCGTTGAAAGCGAAGTCCTCGCGGACGATGAAACTGAAATCGGTGTAATTGCGCACGTATTCGTGCTGGATCTGGTCGTGCGTCAACAAGTAGTTGATGACGCCGCCAAGGAACACGATATCCGTGCCGGTACGAATCGGTACGTAGTAATCGGCAACCGATGCCGTGCGCGTGAAGCGCGGGTCGACCACGATCAGACGCGCCTTGCGGTGCGCCTTCGCCTCGGTAACCCACTTGAAACCGCACGGGTGCGCTTCGGCGGCATTGCCGCCCATCACTAGAATGACGTCCGCGTTCCTGATGTCGACCCAATGGTTCGTCATCGCTCCACGGCCAAACGTCGGGGCAAGACCTGCCACCGTCGGGCCGTGTCAGACACGCGCCTGATTATCAAATGCGAGCAGACCTAAACTGCGAGCCGTCTTATGTGTGAGATAGCCGACCTCATTGCTGCTTGCCGACGCCGCGAGCATGCCCGTCGTGAGCCAGCGGTTGACCTTCAGGCCGTCGGCGGTGGTCTCGACGAAGTTGGCATCGCGGTCTGCCTTCATCAGCTTTGCGATCCGGTCGAGCGCGTCGTTCCACGATATGCGCTCCCAGTGGTCGCTGCCGGCTGCCCGGTATTCGGGATAGCGCAAGCGGCTTTCGCTATGAATGAAGTCGATGAGGCTCGCGCCCTTTGGGCACAGCGTGCCGCGGTTGACGGGGTGATCAGGGTCACCCTCGATGTGGAAGATGCTGCTTTCCACATTCTTCGCGCCGTCGCCGAGCCCATACATCAGGATGCCGCAGCCAACCGAGCAGTACGGACAAGTATTCCGTGTCTCCGTCGTGCGCGCGAGTTTGTACTGTCGAACTTCGGCGAGCGCGGGAGCCGGTGAAAATCCGAGTAGCGCGAGACTCGAACCGGCAAGAGAAGACGCACTTACCTTCAGGAATTGTCGCCGGGACAGTTGAAGCATGGTCGCCCCTCCGCTATCGATGCGTCTGGAGTTGTTTCAGTTTAGGCGAAACGTGCACCAGACGCGAGAATCGAAGCGTGGCGTGCCGAACTACTCGGCACGCTTGTGAGGCACTTTAGAATCGATGCCGCAGACCCACCACAAACAGCAATTGACGGTTGTTTGCAGAGGCCGGGACATTGAACATCGATGCGTTGAACACCGCCATGCCGCCACCGCCCGTGACTACTTGGTAAAAGCTCTCCACATATAGATCGGTTCTGCGGCTGAACGAGTAGTCTGCCTGCACGATGGCCTCGTGCCATTTCGGGCTGAGATTGGCCGTCGTCGAATCGAAATGCCCATCGGTCAGCGTGTACGACGCGGCAAGACTCAAGTTGGGCCTGACAAAATACCGACCGTTGATTTCGAAGTTGTCGAAGCGAAGATTGTTGCCGAGCAAGGGGGCGAGATTGCCGCTCTGCCACACGCTGGTGACATTGTTGGTCGACGAATGCGTCCAGACGAATCCAACGGATGAAGCCCCGAAATGGTATTGCGCGCCGGCGCCATAAATTTGCGTCCGGCCCCCGGTGATAACCGAATCGCCGTCGGCGGTGGTTAAGGCGCCGCTTGCGTTCAAGTCGGCAGCAGGGGTCGCGGCACGGTCAATCTGCTCGAAGGCCGCCGCCAAGGATACTGGTCCGTTCGAGTACCTGGCACCAAAGCTATAGGCCCGATTGTTGGCAAACTGGCCTGCTTCGTTCGAAAAGCCGTACATTCCACCGACCTGCAGGCCGCGGTAGTGGACGCTGTCGAACCTGACCATGTTCTGCATGCTCGTATGCCGAATCATGTCGTCGTTATCGAACGGGTGATCGGCGAGATTGCCGGCCCATCCGATACCTTCAGCGGAGAGCGGTGAAATCCACTCGGACATGTAAGCGTAACGCCGCCCGAGTGTGACAGTACCGTACTGAGTCGAGCTCACGCCAACATAAGACTGCCGCCCCCAGAGAGCGCCGGTATTGCTCAGCTTGCCGTTGGAGCTGGAAAAGCCGTCTTCGAGATCGAAGATGGCGCTGAGTCCACCGCCGAGATCCTCCTTCCCGCGAAAGCCCCAGCGCGACCCGCTGATACCGCCACTGTCCATTTCGATACCGCTACGACCAACCCCTTGCGCCGTCTTCTCGTTATTGCCGTATATCAACGCGGAATCAATGATGCCGTACAGTGTCACGCTGCTTTGCGCATAGCTGGCTCCAGCCCACAGACACATCACCGCCGCCGAAACTACCGGCCTAATCAGCTTATTTTTCACTTTCAGAATGCCAAATTACCGAACTGCCGATATATATCGATATATATATCGATACTCGCAAAAAAGGGGCACTTCTCGCCCGCTCAAGATTGTAATGGATGACTCACAAGTCCCAAGGGTACAGTTCGCCGCACGCGGCAGGGTAACAGTGGACCATCGCGCGTAGCGCGACAATCCACGGCAACCGGCGTGCGGCGATCCGCATCAATGTGCGGCATCAATCGTGGCCTGCACTGCAGACGGTACCGCCTGCGTGTTGCCGGTCACAACGGGTTTGATGACATCCAGCCCATGTTGTTCAAGCAGCGCACGGCCTTCGGCGCTCAAAAGAAAGCTGGCGAATCGAGCCGCACCGCTTGCATTCGGTGCATCGTTGAGAATGGTCAGCGTGTAGCCCGCCTTTGCCTGCAGCTCCGGTGCCGGCCGGATGGCGGCAATCTTCAGATCCTTGACTTCGGTCGAGTAGAAGAAGCCTGCGTCGAGCTGGCCCGATTGCAGGCGTCCGACGAGCGTTTCCTCGGGCAGAACCTGGGCAGGATTTTCCGGCGCGCCGAGGACCTTTTCCACGAGGTCCGGTTCATGATAAAGATCGGCTGCCTTGGTCATCATCTCGACAGTGAATGCCCCTTTCGGATCGAGCTTCGGATCGGTGCGGCCGATTCGAATACCGGGCTCCTGCAGGACCTGATCCCAGCGCTTCGTCTTGAATTCATCAGCAAACTTGCTTTGAGGGGTGTAGCCGATCATCAAAGGCGATTCCGCGAAGCTGACGAACCAAGTCACGTGATCGCCGTTCGCGGCTCCCATCAGGTCACTATTCACTTTTGGGCTTGCACTGATAAATACGTCACCGCGCCGGAGCTTGCCCTTGATCTCATTGGCGATCTTGTTCGATCCGGCCGCGTAGCCCCGAAAATGCAAGCCCGTTTCCTTTTCAAACGCCGGGCCGACACTGCGCTCCATCAGGTTGACCAACGAGCCCGCATACAGCACGTTGACGGTGCCGTCATCGGCAGCGTGGACGTTTGTGCTCACCGCGGTCGCGAGCATCACACAGGCCCCCAGCAGCTTACGAATCATGTCGTTTCCTCCGAGCGTTATAAAGGCCCGTATATTACGCCGGCCGCGACCAATTTGGCATTAACTGCGAGGTGAGCATCGGGCGTTGCTTCGCGGCTTTTCCCCGCTACACTGGGTGCTCGTGCGCTCAACCTGAGTCTTGAACAAAACCCGTCAATGGAGGCAGCAATGCGAACCAGTGCCCGAAATCACTTTGTTGGTCAGGTAACCAAGGTCAATGCCGGCGCCGTGAATGACGAAATCACGTTGCGCACGAAAGAGGGCCTCGACATCGTGGCAATCATCACGCATGGCAGCGCGGCCGCGTTGGATCTTGCGGCTGGCAAGGCGGCGTTTGCACTCGTAAAAGCGTCGTCGGTGATTGTGATGGTGGATGCGGACACCAGCAAAGTATCGACGCGCAATCGCATCGCTGGCTCGGTGTCGTCCGTGACCAAGGGCGCGGTCAACTCCGAGGTCATCATCTCGACGCAAGGCGGCGCGCAGATCGCTGCCATCGTGACGAACGAGAGCGCGGATCATCTCGGACTCGCCAGCGGCAAGGCCGCAGTTGCCGTCTTCAAGGCATCGAGCGTGATTATCGGCGTCGATTGAGAAATGTGTGACGCAGGCAGGAGGGCATTGAGCGTTTACTGGCAGCGGTCCCGCACCTTTATCTGAGGCGATATGACGTTCGTGAGCGCTCAATCCGGCGAGAACGATGTCGCTCCCACGGCGCATCGCCAACGGGTGCTGCTGGCTGGCGCCATTGACGCGAATTCACCCGATGCAATCCTGTTTGCCGCGCTCATTGCGGCGCGTGACAGTCGACAGGAACTTGCCTTGCTTGGGTTGTCCCGCAGCGAACTCGATGCGCTGCTTGAGCGGCATTTCCCGCATTGCCCAAACGCCATCGTGTCAGCACGCACGGCAGTCGTTACGATCGGCAATCACGCGCACGCGGACTTTGTCGCCGCGCTGCGCGCTTTGCTTCTCGACCACGTTAGCGTCGCAGTCCGGCATGAGGACGCCGATTGCCTCGCGTCGATCATTGCACACGCGTGCCTGCGTCCCGACCATTTATGGCGGGACTTGGGGTTCACTGGACGTGAGGCGGTTTCCGGCATGCTGGAGCGCTATTTCCCAACGCTTGCTGCGCGCAATGTCGAGAACATGCGCTGGAAAAAATTTCTCGCTCAGGAGCTTGCTGCAACGATGGGCTTTGAGCCTGGACCTGCGCCGGGTTGCCCTGGGTGCGAAGACTACGCCTTCTGCTTTCCGAGTCCCCGCTAGCGACGACACCGGCGCGAAGGGCGGCACCTGCGTGCGCGTAGCCCGTCGCAGCAAGCCGCATCGTGTATGCTTTTGCGCATGACTAAACCAGCAATCGAAAAGACGACTTCGCCAAGCACTGCGCCCGAGGTGCGCTTTCGCATGCGTGTCCTGCAAGCGGACGCCATCGTGCTAGGCCCCGGCAAGATCGCACTGCTTGAGGCCGTCAAGGAACATGGGTCGATTTCAGCTGCCGCACGCAATCTCGGCATGTCATACCGCCGCGCATGGCTGCTCATGGACGAACTGAACCGCTCGCTCGCATCACCGGCTACCGTGTCTGAGCACGGGGGGCAAAGCGGGGGCGGTAGTCTACTGACGCCCGTTGGGGAAGAGATTATCCGTCTGTATCGGGAGATCGAGACACAGGCCTACGCCGCCTGTACTTCGCAGATCGCCACGCTTACGAAACTCGTCAAGCGTTGATGCGGGGTTGTCGTATCGCTTTTGCCGAGTTATCGATGCTGTACATGGAGTCACGATACAAGGCGCTATGCGGTAGACGCTGACTGAGTGGCATATACACGCGTCATCAATTCAACGAAGCTCGCAACACTCGCGCTCCGAACCGGATAGTACGCGATGTGATGACGGTCGCACACACGCTTGAGCGTGTTCATCGAATCGTGGTCGATGCAGTCGACGGGAAACACGACGGCATCTGCGTGTGGCAACACGCCCGGCAGCAAGCCCTTGCGATCCTCGATACCGCCGTCGTGAATGGTCAACTGACCGCCTGCGGATTGAACGACCCGCGTGATCACGGCATTCGAGCTCGGCCTTCCGCCAACATACACAATGCGCTTGCCCTGAAGGGCGTCGAGCGCATTGCGCTGTATGGCGGGCCCGTCCGCAGAGAACTCCATGGCTTGCTCGATCGCGCTTGACTCGGCCCGCATCGCCTTGAGTAGCGTGCGCGCCTCATCGAGAGCCGCACGCAACGTTTTTGCGGTTACGTGCTCTTGCTCCGCACGCTGCTCGGCGGCTTCGCGCCGATTCGTCTGAACAGCGACGCGCTGCTCCAGCTCGCTCAACGCGGCGCGCAGCGTCGACACTTCGGCTTTCAGATCGGCGTCTCCGGTGCAGCGATACCGCTCGGCCCGTATCGTAAGCTGTTCAATCTGCGTGGTCAGATCGCGAGTCAGGGCGTCCCGCTGCTTGCCCATCTCGTGCAGGCGGTTCTGCTGCCGCTCGACCTTCTCTTTGAGGGCTGCGTTTTCTTCCTCGAGCGCGACCAGTCGGCGAATGTCGGCGCGATTCGCGGCGCCGACCAGGTGCGAGAGCATATGGACGTCGCCAAATGCGACTTGGCGCATCTCCAACGTCGCCGCCGGATGCGTCATCACCGCCCAGTATGCCGGCGGAACGTCCCCCGTCTTGAGTGCTTCCGCCCATAGTTGCTGTACGCCCTCAATGTCTTTGACCGAGCCGAAGCGCTTGATTGCCAGCGCGTAACGCGTGTCCAAAGCTTTGTGGAGCGCCTTGGCGCCGGCACCGCCCATCACCGCGAGCTCAACGGCGGCATGATGAATCTGCAGATCGGTTGCGTGCTCCCGGTCGAGCGCGGTGAAACGTGGCACGAGTTTGCGCAATTCGGACGTACTCAGGCAGGTTCCGATCACCGAGCAATGAATGTGCATGTCGAGGTCGGCCAGATGCGTCCTCCGCTGCCGCTCCGGTTGCTTCGACACAACCGGTTCGCAACACTGCGCGCGTTGTCGACCTAAGTAGTCCTCTGTGCCCAAGGAAGAGCGAGCCAGGCGAAACGGGGGAGTGTGCTGAGTGTGCATCACGAACACCATCCAGTATGAATATCGAATCGGCCACAAGCGACGTCCCTGATCCGTACCGCGTGTTCCCGGTTCCGGGCCAGCCTCAACCGCATGCTCCTTCTCGCAATTTCGTCCCTGCAAGGTTGATATCCGTTGCCGATGGATAGCTTATCCATTGACTCACCCATACGTATCCTCGTTGGCGTAACACCGCGCATTGCCACGCGCGGACATGAGGCAATCCACGCCTCCCAAGCCTGAGGTTCGTAATATACCGCAGAATATATCGGTGACGCGGAATCTTGGCCCGTCGGCTCGCCTTCCACCCGTCTGCGCTGCTTTCAATGATGTCGCGACGGCTGGGAAATGCCGCGCTCGTGGATAGCATGGACACCTCAGAATCGACCCATGCGCCCGATCGCACCCAATGCGTTACGCCGAACGACATGCCTCTTTGGGCATATCGCTTCAGCTATGCACATCTGTGATCACTAGCGTTATATTTAGTGATATATTTCGCCAATTCGCATATCTGTCTTTCAATTTCGCAATTCTTATCGATTTCGGCAATAGATGATTCCGATTTAGAAATTATCCAGCGGACGGGCCAATGGACCACCCGGGCAAGGCAGCTTGCGCGGGTGTTCTGATTTCGCGTCGGGGCGCACCCGCACTCTCATGCCATTCCCGTGCAATGAATGAGGATCGATTTTCTTGCCAATTCAAGGCGGAAATGTCGCGCGTCAGCCATTAATAAATCAGATAGACCATCGTAATACTAATGAAAATCAAGAACCAACAATTGCTTTTCGCCTCGCTTGCGCTGTTCTCCAAGATTGTGCCCGTCCATGCGCAGCAGGCTCCGTCGGCCGCGAC
>NZ_DATJJF010000012.1:0-83248 GCF_035492435.1 Trinickia sp. | reverse complement strand
GGCGCCTTTTCAGCGCGGATCATCGGTTTCTCGCCTCGCAGCTTCTCGAGCGCCGTGGGGCTCGCTGACAGCGAGCCTTATTTGGCAAAAGCAAAAGGCCCGCATGCCGCACAGCAAAACCGCGCGACGACAACCGAGTTGATCCGAGCTGATCCGAACTGATCGCACCAGCGACGACCGGCACCTCACAGTTCAACGCTTAGCCGATACCGTCACCCGGCTTCCGTCGTTGAGCGCAATGGTTTTCTGCGTACCGTCAGTCGGCATCGTAAATCGAACCACTTGACCCAGCGTTTTCGCGCGCGGGCATTGCAGCGTCTTTCCACCGGTATTGATCGTCGTCTTGCCCGTGGGCGCGCTCGCCTGGACACTCATCTGAACCGTTGCCGTACCGTTGTCGGCGACGATCGGGGCAAGGCGGACGCGCAATTGACGGACAGCGGCGCCATTCGCATCGAGCGCCAGCGTCTCATGGCCCGGGCACGGCTCGGCGACCGGCACGGGGCCGCCAGGGGGCGTCGTCTTCCAAGTGAAGTCGTCCGTCTGCCCCGAGCTGATCGTACGCGTTTCTTCCACATCGCCAAACGACTTCGACGCCACTCTGACGGTGTACTCGATGGGCCCATGGGTGGGCGTTCTCGGCGTAACCGTAATGGGTGGAGCGGCATAGACAGGTGCAAGGAGCGTCGCCGCCCCCCAAGCCAGAACGGCAAACGTTGTGCGGCAAACACTCATGCTGTCACCTCCTTTCGGATGGACGAAGCGGTGCGCCGCAAGCCGCACGCGCACGCTCCGTGACCAGTGGACCGACGTGCGTTGCAAGTCTAACGCCATTTTCGGCAAGCGGCGTGCCGCCAACGATAAGGGCTTTCCTGACTCGCAGGCGAGGACTCCTGTGTCCGACAGCGCCGGCAATCTGCCTGAACGATGCCCGTTTCGGGCCATGCGTAACCGCTACAATAGGCGTATTGTTCGACGCAGCGCGACGTGGTGCGACAACGCGCACCAACAGCGACTCGCCCTCGATTCCCCTTCCCGCATTCCCAGCATCGCCGATGAACCTCGTCATTCAGAGCCCCGAGCCATTAGGGGCTGCACACGTCAAACCGCTCATCGCACTTGCGCGCGGCTCGCAGGCGCAACCCATCGACCCCTATGCGGTTCGCATTCTTGATGCCAATCCGGCTCAGCGCGGCGATGTGGAGGCTTACTGCGCCACACACGCACTCGACTGCGCCTTCGTGCGCCCTCGCCTCGCGTTGAGCGATTTCGGGCTTGTCGCGATGGACATGGATTCGACGCTCATCACCATCGAATGCATCGACGAAATCGCCGATTTTTGCGGGCTCAAGGCCGAGGTCTCGGCGATCACGGAAGCCGCGATGCGCGGCGAGATCAAGAATTTCGATGAAAGTCTGATCGCGCGCGTTGCACTGCTCAAGGGACTCGATGCGGACGCGCTCGAGCACGTGTATATCGAGCGGTTACGCCTTTCCCCCGGTGCCGAAGCCATGCTCGGCGCAGCGCAGCGCGCAGGGCTGCGTACACTGCTGGTTTCCGGCGGCTTCACGTTTTTCACCGACCGCCTGAAGGCGCGTCTCGGCCTCGATTTCACGAACGCCAATACGTTGGAAATCGTCGACGGCAAGTTGACGGGTAAGGTGGTGGGCGAGATCGTCAACGCGAGTGTCAAGGCGCGAACGCTGCGAGAAACGTGCGAGCATCTGGGCATCCCGACCTCGCGAGCCATTGCCCTCGGCGACGGGTCCAACGATCTCGAAATGATGGGCGAAGCCGGCCTTTCCGTCGCGTTTCGCGCGAAGCCCGTCGTGCGGGCCGCCGCCGACGTGGCGCTCAATCACGTCGGACTCGACGGCCTGCTACGGCTGTTCTAACCATCTTGGTACCTGAGCTGTTCGCTCCGTCTGCACCATCCCATCTAGAGGGGTAGCCCAGACGGGCCATTCAGCTCACGCGAGCGCAGCCGCCAAGCTGCGCTCGATATCCGCTCGCAAATCGGCCTCCTCTTCGAGACCGGCATAGAACCTGACCAGCGTGCCGCGATGCGTCCAACCCGACGCCGCGCGCATCGACGCCACGTCGTACGGCATGGCGAGGCTGTTCGCGCCGCCCCAACTCCAGCCGATCGCGAAGAGTTCTAGCGCCTCGACGAAAGCGTCAATCTGTGCAGGGCTGTAGCGCTCGTCGAAGATCACGGAAAAGAGGCCGCCCGCTCCCGTAAAATCGCGCATAAACAGTGAGTGCCCAGGACAATCGGGCAGTGCCGGATGCAACACCGCCGCGATCTCCGGACGCGTTTTCAGCCAGCGTGCCAAGCCGAGCGCGGTGCGATCGTGCGCCTCGAAGCGTGCCTTCATACTCGGCAAGCTGCGCAGCACGAGCGAGCAATCATCGGAAGAAACACCAATTCCAAGATGCATGCGGGCGCGTTTGAGCTTCAGATGCAGCTCATGGTCGACGGTAATGGTTGCGCCCATCAGCACGTCGCTGCCGCCCGACTGGTACTTGGTGAGTGCCTGCACCGAAATGTCGACGCCGAGCTCGAGAGGACGAAATGCCAGCCCAGCAGAGTAAGTATTGTCGATTGCCGTCACGACATCGCGTGCACGGGCCGCTTCGACGATGGCGCGCACATCAGGCACCTCCATCGTCACCGAGCCGGGCGCCTCGATCCAGATGAGACGCGTATTCGGCCGGATGAGTTCGGCAATGCCGGCCCCGATGAGCGGATCGTAATAGCGAACGGACACACCAAAATCGCGTGCGAGCCACTCTCCATGGTCGCGGTTCGGCGAGTAGACGTTATCGGGAATCAGGACGTCGTCGCCCGATTTGACGATCCCGAAATACACGTTGGAAATCGCGGCAAGACCGGACGGCTGCAGCAATGCATGCTTGCCTCCTTCGATTGCCGCGATGCGCTGGGCGAGCGCCGCCGAGGTGGGCGTCGCGTGTAGACCGTAGCGCCATTGGGAATCGTCGCGCCAATCGGCGGCGCGCACCGTCGCGAGGTCAGGGAAGATCACCGTCGAAGCGCGCATCACGGGCGTGGCGAACGAGGCGAAGCCTGGCTTCAATTCGGTTTCGGCGTGGACGATGCGCGTTTGAAGCGCACGGGACGAACGAGAATCGGTCATAAAAAGTCGGCTGACGGAACACGTTAAAAATTTGAATCAGCACTTGCGGGAACGGCAGTAACGCGTAACGCGAACTGCCGCAACCGCAAACACCCGCTTACATTCGCTCAAAAATTACGCTGATGCCTTGCCCCCCGCCGATGCACATCGTCACGAGCGCGTAGCGTCCGTTGCGCCGTTGCAGCTCGTAAAGCGCCTTCACGGCGATGATCGCACCCGTCGCGCCGATCGGATGCCCCAGCCCAATGCCGGAGCCGTTCGGGTTGACGTTGACAGGATTGAGGCCGAGCTCCTCTGTCACCGCGCAGGCTTGCGCCGCGAACGCTTCATTCGCTTCGATCACGTCGAGCTCGTCCACCGAAAGTCCGGCACGCTCAAGCGCCTGCCGCGTGGCCGGCACGGGGCCCATGCCCATGTAGGCCGGATCGACGCCCGCATGCCCGTACGCCACGATGCGCGCGAGCGGCTGCAGGCCTCGCGCCGCAGCGACGCCGCGCTCCATCAGCACCAGCGCCGCGGCGCCGTCGTTGATGCCTGAGGCATTACCTGCCGTGACCGTGCCGCCCTCCTTTTGGTAGACGGGCTTGAGCCGCGCGAGATCCTCCAGTGACGCTTCATGCCGTACATGCTCGTCGGTATCGAAAACCACCTCGCCGTGTTTCGATTGAACCGGAAGCGGCAGGATTTGATCCTTGAAATAGCCTTGCCTGATCGCCCGCGAAGCCCGCCGGTGCGACTCAAGTGCGAGCGCATCCTGGGCCTCACGCGTAATGCCGTAGCGGCGCGCGACGTTTTCGGCGGTGACGCCCATGTGAAATGACTCGAACGGGTCGTGCAACGCGCCGAGCATCATGTCGACGAAACGCGCATCGCCCATGCGCTGGCCGAAACGCGCGGCGGGCGCTATATACGGCGCGCGGCTCATGCTTTCCGCGCCGCCGGCTATCGCAATTTCGGCATCGCCGAGCACGATACTCTGCGCAGCGGAAACGATCGCCTGCAGGCCGGAGCCGCATAGACGGTTGACCGTCATCGCCGGCGCATGTTGCGCCACACCGGCATTGAGCGCGGCCACGCGCGCCAGATACATGTCCTTCGGCTCAGTCTGAATGACGTTGCCGAACACCACATGGCCGACTTCGCCGCCGCTTGTGCTCGCGCGGGCGAGCGCCTCGCGCACCACGTGCGCACCGAGTTCGGTCGGAGCGAAGTCTTTGAGACTGCCGCCGAAGCCGCCGATCGCGGTACGCACGCCGCTTACCACCACCACTTCCCGTTGCATTGCCGTCTCCCGAATTGAGGTTACCGATGAGATTGCAAACCGGTCGCACCGGCTCGAACGAGACGCGAAGTGCGTGGGGCGTCAGACTTCTCCCCACAAATCGTGACCGTCCGCGCCGGTGATTCTGACTGAAACGAAATCGCCGACCTTGTAGCGCTTGGAGGACTTCGTTGGCGGCGCGACATAAACTACGCCGTCGATCTCCGGCGCATCGGAGGCTGTGCGGCCGATGCCGCCATCGCCGTTGACTTCGTCGATGAGCACCTTGAGTGTCTTGCCGACCTTGCGCGCCATGCGTTTGGCCGACACTTCCTCTGCAACTTCCATGAAACGCGCGCGACGCGCTTCGCGGACTTCGTCGGGCAACGCTCCGTCTAGTTCGTTCGCGCTCGCTCCCTCGACAGGAGAGTACGCGAAGCAGCCCACGCGATCGAGTTCGGCAGCCCGAATGAAATCGAGGAGAGTCTCGAATTCCTCTTCGGTTTCGCCGGGAAAGCCTGCGATGAATGTGCTGCGGATCGTGAGATCGGGGCACATGCGGCGCCAGTTGGCGACGCGCTCGAGCGTGCGCTCCGCATTGGCCGGACGCTTCATGCGCTTGAGCACTTCGGGGTGAGCATGCTGGAACGGCACGTCGAGGTAAGGCAGCACGTGTCCCTTCAACGGGCCCTCGGCCATCATCGGAATGATCTCGTCGACATGCGGATACGGGTAGACGTAGTGGAGCCGCACCCAGGCGCCGTACTGCGCGGCCAACTCACCCAACGCGGCGACGAGCTCGGTCATGCGCGTCTTTAGCGGCCGCCCATTCCAAAAGCCCGTGCGGTATTTGACATCGCTGCCGTACGCACTCGTGTCCTGGGAGATGACAAGCAGCTCTTTCACGCCGGACTTGAAAAGATTTTCGGCCTCGAGCATCACTTCGGCAACGGGCCGGGAAACCAGGTCGCCGCGCATCGACGGAATGATGCAAAACGAGCAGCGGTGATTGCAGCCTTCCGAAATTTTCAGATAGGCATAGTGACGGGGCGTGAGCTTGACGCCCGCTGCCGGAACAAGGTCGACGAACGGATCGTGAGGCTTCGGCAAATGGCTGTGTACCGCCTGCATCACTTCGCCGAGCGCATGTGGACCGGTCACGGCCAACACTTTCGGATGCACTTCCTCGATGAGACCCGCCCCGCTTGCACTTTTCTTCGCGCCGAGGCAACCGGTCACGATCACCTTGCCGTTTTCCGTCAACGCCTCACCGATCGCGTCGAGGCTCTCCTGCACGGCTTCGTCAATGAAACCGCACGTGTTGACCACAACGAGATCCGCACCGTCATAAGTGCCTGAGATTTCATAACCTTCGGCGCGCAACTGCGTAATGATCTGCTCAGAGTCGACGAGCGCTTTCGGGCAGCCGAGGCTTACGAACCCCACACGCGGCGCGGATTGACTGGGAGACGTTGATTCTGCGGGATTCTTCACAAGGACATCCGGAAATAAGGCGACCACGCCGGGCGGCGTGGTCGGTCGACAAACCGGAATTTTACCTGACAGATGCAGATGCGCGGCGCGCGTCCGCTGGCGAGGCGCCCCCAGTCGCCGTCGTACGCGCGTCGGGGATACACGGCCTGCCGCACAAGCCCCGCACGACAGTGCGGATTAGCGCTCGATCAAGATCGCCAGAATGTCCAGTCGATCGCCGTCAGCCGTGCCTGGCGCCGGATCGGCGTCAACGAGCGCAGACACCATCTTCAGGGCAGCCTTGTAGTCTGCCTCGGTTCGGATCGGTGAATGTCCATACTCGAGACCTCGTCGATGGCGGCGCAAAGCATTCCGGTAATTGTCCGACCGCCCCCTACTTCTTCTCAGGCTCAGTCCCGGAGTTCGGCCGATTGAACTGAAACGAGCTAAACATCGTCTTGGCCTGGCTCTGCATCTGCTCCTGCAACTGCACGAACATGTTTTTCGACTGCTCGATGTAGCTCGTCATCATGCCTTGCATCATCGGCGCCTGCATGTTCATGAACTGCGACCAGACCTCGGGATTCAGCGCGTTGCCCTCGTACAGGTTTTTAGACTGTTCAGTGAGCTTGTTCTGGATATCGATGAACGCCTGGATGTTCTTCTCGAGGTAGGCGCCCATCATTCCCTGCATCGCATGTCCGTAGAAACGGATAATTTGCGAGAGCATCGAAGAGGAGAACATCGGCACGCCACCGCTTTCCTCTTCGAGAATGATCTGCAGCAAGATGCTGCGCGTCAGGTCTTCGTTCGTTTTTGCATCGATGACCTTGAACTCTTCCTGCTCGAGCACCAGTTGCTTGACATCGCTCAATGTGATGTAGGTGCTCGTCTCGGTATCGTATAGCCGACGGTTCGGATATTTTTTGATGAATCGCTCGGCTGTTTTCCGTGTAGTCGACATGTAAGCCTTCTCGTATCTCAACTCAATGTAGCGTAGCAACGGCATCCTTCGGATCCACCGTTACCACGGCAGACGGGATCGCTGAACCAATCCCTATCCCCCATACGCGATGATACCGGCCGCCGCCAAAGTGCGGCCGTCTCGCGCGCATCAGCCCATATGCAGACCACCGTTCAACGAGAAATCCGCGCCCGTTGCAAAGCCTGATTCGTCCGAAGCCAACCATGCCACGATCGACGCAATCTCCTCGGGCGTGCCAAGCCGGCGCACAGGGATCGTCGCAATGATCTTTTCAAGAACGTCGGCACGGATGGATTTGACCATATCGGTACCGATATAGCCCGGTGAAACCGTATTGACGGTGACGCCCTTCGTTGCAACTTCCTGCGCCAGCGCCATCGTAAAGCCGTGAATACCGGCTTTGGCGGTCGAATAGTTCGTCTGCCCGAACTGCCCTTTCTGCCCGTTGACCGACGAGATGTTGACGATGCGCCCCCAACCACGCTCGACCATCCCATCGATCACTTGCTTCGTGACGTTAAAGAGGCTCGTCAAGTTGGTATCGATGACGGCCGTCCAATCCTCATGCGTCATCTTGCGAAACACGACGTCTCGCGTAATGCCGGCATTATTGACGAGCACGTCGATCTCGCCGACTTCGGATTTGACTTTGTCGAATGCCGTCTTCGTCGAATCCCAATCGCCAACATTGCCCTCCGAGGCGACGAAATCGTAACCGAGTGCCTGTTGCTGCTCGAGCCATGTGGCGCGGCGCGGCGAATTTGGCCCACAGCCCGCAATCACCCTGAAGCCCTGCTTGTAAAGGCGCTGGCAGATGGCCGTGCCGATGCCACCCATGCCCCCCGTTACGTACGCGACACGCTGAATCATGAATCACGCTCCCAATTCTTTTCGGGGGCGCTGCCCGCGCCCCTCCTCGTGTTCACTGCCCGGCCGAAGCTGCTCGGTCGTAGCGCACGTGCTATCAGACCCGCTCGACGGCCAGTGCGACGCCCATCCCGCCCCCAATGCAAAGCGATGCCAGACCACGCTTCGCATCGCGCTTTTGCATCTCATGCAGCAGGGTGACAAGGATACGGCAGCCCGAGGCCCCGATGGGATGGCCGATCGCAATCGCACCGCCGTTCACGTTCACTTTAGACGTGTCCCAGCCCATTTGCTTATGGACCGCGAGCGCCTGAGCCGCGAACGCCTCGTTGATTTCCAACAGATCGAGATCGCCAACGGACCAACCGGCGCGCTCGAGACAGCGCTTCGAAGCCGGCACCGGCCCCATGCCCATCACTTTGGGATCGACACCAGCGTTCGCATACGCCTTGATTCGCGCAATCGGGGTAAGGCCAAGCGCCTCGGCTTTTTTCGCTGACATGACAAGCACCGCAGCGGCACCGTCGTTGATACCCGAAGCGTTGCCAGCCGTCACGCTGCCGTCCTTTGCGAACGCCGGCTTCAAGCTCCCGAGCGCATCGGCCGTCACGCCATGGCGCACGAACTCGTCCGTCGCAAAACGCAGCGGCTCGCCCTTCCTTTGCGGTATCTCGACAGGCACGATCTCGTCGTCGAATCGGCCCGATTTCTGGGCCGCCTCGGCCTTATTCTGCGAAAGCGCGGAGAATTGATCCTGTTCCTCGCGGGTAATGCCGTACTCCTTGGCAACGTTCTCGGCCGTGACGCCCATGTGGTACTGGTTGTAGACGTCCCAGAGGCCGTCGTGAATCATCGTGTCCACGAGCTTCACATCGCCCATACGGAAACCGTCGCGCGAGCCGGGCAGAACGTGTGGCGCCGCGCTCATGTTCTCCTGTCCGCCCGCGACGATGATTTCGGCGTCGCCGGCAATGACGGCGTTGGCGGCAAGCATGACGGCCTTCAGGCCCGATCCGCACACCTTGTTGATCGTCATCCCCGGAATCGCGCTCGGCAGCCCCGACTTGATGAGCGCCTGACGCGCAGGGTTCTGGCCGGACCCGGCCGTGAGCACCTGTCCCATGATGACTTCGCTAACCTGATCCGGCGTGACACCCGCGCGCTCGAGAACGGCCCGGATCACCGTGGCGCCGAGATCGGGCGCGGCAATCTTCGCGAGTGAGCCGCCAAACTTGCCAACTGCCGTACGGACAGCGGAAACGATCACTACGTCTGTCATTTGGAACTCCTCGAAGCGATGCGGCTCTGTGGCGCGCAACGCATTAAAGTTAAAAAGCTATCCCGTATCCCATCATCCTGATTGCACTGTTTCCCATTCACTCTGCGACTTCGCCTAACTGCGCACTTCGAACCGGCTCAGTCGCGCTCCAACACGTAACGCCCGGGTGCCGGCTCGATGGCGCGATACTCAGCCGAGCCGAGCTGCGCACGAGCCTTCACTTTCCGGCCGCCGTACTGGTCGAGCCAAGCCAACCACTCCGGCCACCAGCTTCCGGACTTCTCGACGGCAGCACTCAGCCACTCGTCCGGATCCGCCGGTAGCTTGCTGTCCTCTCCTTCATGCAGCCAATAGCTGCGCTTTTTCTTCGCGGGGGGATTGATTACGCCAGCGATGTGCCCCGATGCGCCCAGCACAAACCGTTGAGGGCCCGCCAGCAACGGTGCCGACGCGTATGCCGTACGCCACGGCACGATATGGTCTTCGCGCGAGCCATAGATGAACGTCGGCACGTCGATGCGCGACAAATCGAGCGGCTGCCCGCAGACGGTCAGTGCCCCAGGCTCACGCAAGCGATTCTCGAGATAGGCATTGCGCAAATACCAGACAAACATCGGGCCCGGCAGATTCGTCGAGTCGCTGTTCCAATAAAGGAGGTCGAACGCGACCGGCGTTCTGCCCTTCAAGTAGTTGTCGACAACGTAGTTCCAGACGAGGTCGTTCGGCCGCAGGAACGAAAATGCGTTAGCAAACTCGACGCCGCGCATCAGGCCCGGCGGGTTTCCATTTGTGCCGCCGATCGCCTGCTCACGCATGCGCACGTGCGCGTCGTCAACGAACACGTCGATGATCCCAGTGTCGCAGAAGTCGAGCATCGCGGTGAGGAGCGTCATCGAGGCCGCCGGCTGCTCGCCGCGCGCAGCCAGCAGGGCCAGGGCCGACGCGATCATCGTTCCGCCAATGCAAAAGCCGAACGCGTTGATCTGCTTGCGCCCGCTTATCTTTTTGACGACATCGATCGCGGCGATCACCCCCTGTTCGATATAGTCGTCCCAGGTTTTACCGGCCAGCGAGGCGTCCGGATTGCGCCACGAAACCATGTAGACCTGATGGCCTTGATCGAGGGCATGCGCGACGAGCGAGCTCTCGGGCTGCAAATCGAGGATATAGAACTTGTTGATGCAAGGCGGCACCATGAGCAGCGGGCGCTCAAAAACGCTCTCCGTGCGCGGCTTGTACTGAATCAGCTGAATCAGGTCGTTTTCGAAGACGACAGCGCCTTCTGTCGAAGCGATATTCTTGCCGACCACAAAGCCCGACTCATCGCTTTGCGAAATCTTCCCACGCCGCAAATCAGCGAGCAGATTCAGCATGCCCTGACGCATGCTTTCGCCTTGGCTCTCAAGCAGCGTCTTCTGCGCTTCCGGATTCAGCGCGAAAAAATTGCTCGGCGAGGCGGCCGCCGTCCATTGTTCAACCGCGAAGCGAATGCGCTCGCGCATTTTCGGCTCCGCATCGACGGCGTCGGCGAGCGCCTGCAAGTAGCGCGTGTTGAGGAGGTACCAGGCGGCCACATAGCCGAACGCGGGCGATGTTTTCCAAGCATCGGACGAAAATCGCCGATCCCCCAGCTCAGGGGTGGATGCCACTCCAGCACTCGCTTGGTTCATCAATTCGAGGCACTCGCGCGAGTAGTCGGCTTGCAGCTGTTGCAGACGCTCGGGCTGCAGCGAGACGATTGACGGCAACGGCATTTGCATGTCGGCCCAGCCCGGCGATCCAGCCGACATGGGCGGTATCGGCGGAACGGTGAACGGGTATGCGAACGGCGCAGCCGTTCCATTCGTTGCCGACGGCCCCGAGCCGAGCCCTGCATAGGGCGCGAACATATGACTCGTATACGATTGCCACGCATTCATCCAGGCGTCGAACATGCTTTGCGGCTGCGCGGCATTGCCGGCTTCGGCTTGCTGCTCGGGGCCGAAGGGAGTATCGGAGTGTGAGGAAGTCGTTGGACGTTTCGATGCAGTCATACCCGCTCGTGACCTTTAAGCTTCGGAAGACTGATTGATGGGCGGGTTCGCAGCGCATCGGGGCGAACCCTCGGAAACCTCGATGCGCTCACCCGTTGCAAAGCATTCTTGCTCCGCAGCGCGAAGCATGTCAATGCCAGACTCCGATTTTGCCGCACTGCGGTAATATTTTTATTATCGTTTTCCCGATATCAATCAGACTTCATCTCTGGCAGGCGAGGACAAAGATGGTAAAGGCTTCGCCCGACATCAGACGAATCAGGGTCGACGCATGCAGACTGGCTCGAATTGGCCGCTCGATGCCTCAAATCGGGTCGTTCTTTGTGCAGCGCATTGCACGCGCGTAGTCTGTGCGGTACCCCTCACTGGGCGAGCCAGACCATAGCGGCCATCCGACCTGTCGTACCGTCGCGGCGGTACGAATAGAAACGCTCGCGCTCTGTCACCGTGCAGACGTCGCCGCCCGTCACCCGTACCACGCCGTGCCGCGCAAGGCGTAGACGCGCCAGCGCATAGAGGTCGGCCCAATACTTGCCTCGCACTTCTGCGTGGGGCGTGAACGCACCCGACGTCGACTGTTTCTCGTTGCCCGGCGCTTGCGCCATGAAGGTCTCGCGGACGTCCTCGCCCACCTCGAACGCACGCGGGCCTATGGCTGGCCCCAAATAGGCATGCAGCGCCCCGATGGAGGTACCGGCACGCGCCGCCACTTGTGCCGCGGTCTTCTCGATGACGCCGGCCGCCAGCCCACGCCAGCCCGCATGCGCGGCCCCCACCGCGCGCCCCGCCTCGTCGGCGAAAAGCACCGGCATGCAATCCGCCACCATGACGATGCAGGCAACGCCCGGCGACGCGCTCACACTCGCGTCGGCGCGCAAAGGCGCCGTTTGTGCCAGCGCCTCTTCGGCACGCACAATTCGGTCGCCGTGAACCTGCTCGAGCCACGCCGCCCGGACGCCCGCGAGCTTGAGCAGGCGCGTTCGGTTCTCCTCGACCCGAACCGCCTCGTCGCCCGTATGCAGGCCCAGATTGAGGCCACCCGGCTGCGGCACGCCGTCACTCAACCGACCGTAGGGTGGCTCGCTCACTCCGCCGGCGCGCGTCGTCACCAGCGCGTGCACGCGCGGCGATACGCTCCACGCGGGTCGCAAACAGTCAGCCATCGTCAACTCGGGGTAATCCATACCATCATTCCTCGTCTGCGCTTCCTGTTCTTGGCGCTCACTCTTGCAGTAGCGTTTTTTCAATCGCTGGTGGGCCGCTTTCGGCATGGAGCTTCCTGTTAGCCCCGTTGCGATCAGTTCGGACCCGGTCTGCTGGCTTTTCGGATTATTCGATATCCTCGTCATCGATATCGGCGAGATCATCATCTTCCATGCCCGCGTCGATGAACTCACTCTCGATGCCGTCATCGTCTTCATCGAGTGGCGCGTCGTCGCCGAAGCCTAGCGCCGCAATGAGCGCAGCCATATCGTCGGGCAGATCCGCGGACCACTGCATCGCGCGCTGCGTCTCCGGATGAACGAGGCCGAGACGCCATGCGTGCAATGCCTGCCGCTCAAATCCGCCCGGTAGCGGCGTGCTTGAGCGTCGACCACGCAATCGACCGTAGAGGGGGTCCCCCAGCAGCGGGTGTCCGGTGTGCGCGCAGTGCACGCGGATCTGGTGCGTGCGCCCTGTTTCAAGATCGCAGTGGACCGCGCAAACAGGCTGTTGCTGCCACACCGTCCTGTCGACCGTGCGAACATGCGTGCGTGCCGGCTTGCCGGACGCACCGGCGACCACCGCCATGCGTGTGCGTTCGCGGGGATCGCGTCCGATCGGCGCGTCGATGGTTCCTTCGTCCGGCATTTCTCCCCAGACAAGCGCCAGGTAGCGGCGCTTGACCGTACGCGCCTGCAACTGGCGTACAAGATCGGTCTGGGCCTCGAGCGTGCGCGCAACGACCATGAGCCCTGAAGTGTCCTTGTCGAGCCGGTGGACGATGCCTGCGCGCGGCAAACCGGCCGCGGCGGCGCCGTACCGATGGAGCAGGCCGTTCAAAATCGTCCCGCTCCAATTGCCGGCAGCCGGGTGCACGACGAGCCCGGCCGGCTTGTTGAGCACCACCAGCGTGGCGTCCTCGTAGACGACATCGAGTTCGACCGGCTCTGGCGTAAATGCGAGCGCCTCAGGCAGCAAATCGGGGACGAGCTCGATGCGCGCCGAGAGCGGTACCGGCTGACGCACCTTCGCGGGCGTTCCGTTCACATGCACGCGCCCGGCTTCGATCCAGCTTTGCAGGCGGCTGCGCGAAAACTCGGGAAACACTTTGGCCAGCACCTTGTCCAGCCGTTCCCCGGCCAACGCGTCGGGCACTTCGGCCACGCGGGGCGCTTCGCCCCCTCTTTGCTGCAACGGCGGCGCGCGCTCGTCGGCACGGTCGTTATGCTGCTCATTGGACGATGCCCCCGCATGCGCGTCGGAGCCCGCGGCGCTTCGGATATAATCGGCGCTTCGATCTTTGGGGCCGAATGCGGCACCTGAGGAACTTTTGCGGGTCATTAAAACTGGGTCACTGAGTGAGACTGATAGCTAGGAAGCATGGAGAAATGCGGCAAGCCTCGAACACCCTGATGCGCTCGGCTTTTCGTGCAGCCACTTGCGCACTCGTACGTGCAGTAAAGCATGCGGCCCGGCCTGCCACGGCGATCCTTTCGCTCGCTGCCGTCGCGTCGCTGGTAACGGCATGTCATGGCCTTCCGCAAAAGACAGACGAGACAGCGGCATGGCCGAACCAGAAATTATACTCGGAGGCGCAAGACGCGCTGAACAGCAAAGACTGGTCCAAGTGCGCCAAGTACTTCGAATCCCTGCAGGGCCGGGACCCCTTCGGCCATTTTGCGCAACAGGCACAGATCAACGTCGCTTACTGCAACTGGAAGGATGGCGAGACCACTGCGGCCAACGACGCGATCGACCGGTTCATCAAGCTTCATCCGGATCACCCTGAAATCCCGTATGCGTACTATCTGAAGGGGATGATTCATTTCAACGACGACTTGGGTCTTTTCGGTCGCTTTTCCGGCCAGGATATGAGCGAGCGCGACCCCAAATCGCTGCGCGACTCCTATGATGCCTTCAAGGTCGTCGTCAACAAGTACCCGGACAGCAAGTACTCACCCGATGCGGCCGCGCGCATGCGTTACATCGTGAACGCGCTAGCCTCATACGAAGTGCATGCGGCCGATTACTACTATCGTCGCGGCGCGTATGTCGCCTCGATCAACCGCGCACAGCTCGCGATCACGCAGTACAAGAACGCACCCGCGATCGAGGATGCGCTGCACCTGATGATCCTTTCGTATACGAAGCTCAACGAGCCGCAGCTTGCAGATGACACGCGCCGCGTCCTTGCGGCGACGTTTCCGGACAGCCCTTACGTCACCGGGCAACCGCGTGTTACCCAGAAGAAAAAGGCGTGGTGGATGTTTTGACGTTTTGATGTCGGCCGTTGCGCCGACATGACCAACCCGCCCGGACACATCGCCGGGCTGGGTTGGCCGGGGCGCCCACTTAGCGCTCGATCGCTTGCTGCGATCCTTCGTCGACCTCATCGGCCGACTCTGTTCCCGACTCTGTTCTTTTGGCAAAGAACTCCCGCACCATCTCGATCTCGCGCGTGCGCTTGAATGGCGGCAAGCTCTGCCAGATGCGTCGCCCGTAGGGCTTATCGACCAAGCGCGTATCGCAAATCATCAGCACGCCCCGATCGGTCTCCGCGCGAATCAGCCGTCCGGCGCCCTGCTTGAGCGTAATCACTGCCTGCGGCAGTTGATGCACAGCAAACGGGCTCAACCCCTTCTTTGCAAGCACATCGAGACGAGCCGCCAGTACGGGATCGTCGGGCGGCGCAAACGGCAGTTTGTCGATAACGACGAGCGAGAGCGCATCCCCACGCACGTCGACACCCTCCCAAAAGCTCTGGCTGCCCACGAGAATCGCATTGCCGTATGCCCGGAAACGATCGAGCAACTCTGTTCGACTCGCATCGCCTTGCGTGAGGAGCGGCGTATCCCACCCGCGCGCTTCGATCACGGCCCGCAGCTTTGTTGCAATGCGCTCGACAGCGCGCAATGTGGTACACAGCACAAAAACGCCCCCGCTAGCAGCTTCGATCGCGGGCAATGCGGCGTCGAACACGGCGTCCGTAAACGCCGGCGAAGACGGCTGTGGCACGTTGCGCGGGACGTAAAGCAACCCCTGTTCGCCGTAGTCGAAGGGGCTCGGCAACGTCATCGATCGTCGCGCGTTCAGGCCCATTTGCGCGGCGTAATGAGTGAAGTCGCCGCGCACCGAAAGCGTCGCCGAAGTAAAGACCCAAGCGCGCGGCACACCAGCACGCTGCTTGGCAAAAATGGGAGCGACCGACAGCGGCGTTTCATGCAACTGAACCGTGTGCGCGAACACTTCCACCCAGAGAATGTGATCGTCTGGCTCGCCCTGTTCTGTCGTCTCAGCACTTCCCTTCGACGGCGCTGAAGGCCGTTCGCTCGCCTCTGCGGCCTGCTCGGGCGCCGACGCAGCCCCCGGCAACTCCGTCCACCGCGCAAGTTGATCCTGCAGTTCGCGTGCTCGCCGCAGGCATGCGCCCAGCGACTCCGCCCGCTCAGCCTGGCTCGCGAGCGCGCCTGCGAGCGCGTCGAGCGCGACCTCCACGGCGTCGAGCGCATGGAAGAGCGCATGGTCGCCGGGGAGTTGCGCAGCGGACACGCGCAACGAATCCTCTTTGAAGGCGAGCCTCACATCGCGTGCCGTGCGCTCAAGCGCGGCGCCAAGCTTGACCCATTCCGCCGCGTCGCGCGCATTTCCCAGCCCTTCCGCGACTGTGTCGCGCGCGAGCTCAAGCAACTGAGTGGTTGATAGCGTCTCACCGAAAAAGAGCGTCGCCGTCTCCGGCAGCTGATGTGCCTCGTCGAAGATGATCGTGTTCGCCGTCGGCAACAATTCCGCCATGCCCGTATCACGCAACATGATGTCGGCGAAAAACAGGTGGTGATTGACGACGACGATATCGGCCTGCTGCGCCTCCCGGCGAGCTTGCATGACGAAGCAGTCTTTATAGTGAGGGCACTCCTGGCCCAGACAGTTTTCGCGCGTCGAGGTCACCATCGACCAAACCGGCGAGGTTTCGGGCACGCTGGCAAGCTCTGCCTTGTCGCCCGTGCGCGTCATCTTCGCGAAACGGACAATCTCCTGGAGATGAGACGCATCCTGCCGCGAAGGCAGACGACCACTGTCCGCTGTGCGCTGCAAATAGTAATGGCAGAGATAATTCGCTCGCCCTTTGAGCATGGCCACGCTCACGGGCACGGCCAACGCATCGCGAACCGTCGGAACGTCGCGCTGGAAAAGCTGGTCCTGGAGGTGCTTCGTGCCGGTCGACACGATGACCTTGCCGCCCCACAGCATAGCCGGCACCAGATACGCATAGGTCTTGCCCGTACCCGTACCGGCCTCGACGATCAGCGTGTTCTCGCCTGCAGCGACTTCCGTCTGTACGGGCTCACCGGTCTCGGCATCGATCGTGGTAGAAGGTTCATCGACCGTGCGCAGACGCCTCGCGGGGCGTCGCTGCGCATCGAACATCGCAGGCTCCGGCATGGCCCGGCCCGAGGCCTCCATCGTCGCTGCCACTGCGCGCGCCATCTCGATTTGCGATGCCCGTGGCCGGTAGCCGTCGATTGCGCGCGCAAGCAAGCCATCGCCCGCAAAGATGGCGTCGAGCTCGGCCGTATGTTTGCCGCTCAGCGTGAATACCGAGCGCGCTTGCCGCGCGTCGACGCGCGGCTCCTTCGAAGTAGAGTCCTGCAATGCGTTCAAGGCGAGCGCTTCCCTGCTAAGCCCGGCGCCAAGCCGCCCCGCCAGCGCCTGGTCAGTGGGCACCTCGTCCTCATGCTTGCTTGTCCGGTTCGAGCTGCAATTGCAGCAAGATGATGTTGTCCTTGACCTTGAGCTTGCGCTTTTTCAAGCGACTCAGCTCCAGATCGCTGATATCCGAGGAGGCCGACAGTTTGTCGATCGTGCGATCGAGTTCGTTATGCTCCGACTCCAACTGCGTGATGCGGTCGCGCACAACGTCCGGGCGTATCGCGTGATGGTCGCGCATGCTCGCCTCCTCGTTCGATCGGCGCCGCACCGCCTGAGCGGCGGCTAGCGCCTCGGGGGGACCCCCAAACAAAACGGGTCCGGTCAGTCGCTGTCCTTCTGCTCCTGTAGCAACTCTTTTTGCTGCTCCTGCTGCTGCAACTGCTCTTGCTGCTGTTGTTGCGCTTTTTGTGCCGCCTGTTTTTGACGCGCCTCGACGTCCGCTTTGTGTTGAGCCGCGTCGGCCTGCTTTTGGGTAAAGTGCTGAGCACGTTGCGCGCGCTCCAGCGCATCCTGAGCCGCTTGCTGCCGCGCTTGGTCGAGCTTGCGCTGATAATCAGACTGCTTGCTGTTATACGCGGACTGATTTGCCGCGCGCTGGGGCGCATCGGCATTACGCTGGGCGGCAGCGAGCTCATGCTGGCGCTGCTTTTCTTCGTAAGCCCCGGCATTGCGCGCGTCGGTCGCGGCTTGTTGCGGCGCATCAGCCTGTCTTTGCGCCGCGGCA
Organism: Trinickia sp.; assembly: GCF_035492435.1. Taxonomy (GTDB): domain Bacteria; phylum Pseudomonadota; class Gammaproteobacteria; order Burkholderiales; family Burkholderiaceae; genus Trinickia. The sequence continues at coordinate 65,558 of NZ_DATJJF010000012.1, read as the reverse complement.
AGCGCCTCCCGCTGATCGCGCTGCTGCGCGTGCACCTCCCGCCGCTCTTTGTCGAGTTGTAGCTGATCGGTGTGGATTTTCGCTTGCACCGCACGCATCTTGTCTCGTGCGCGGTCGAGACAGGCGTTAACGAAAAACCGGTCGTAGCAGTTGTGCTGGGCGACTTCGTACTCGTACTGGTTTTTCGTCCCCAGCACATCGAGCACCTTTTGACGCGCATCGAAATCCGGCGTCGCCGCACTGCCCACTTGCCCAGCGTCGGCACGCTTACCCGCAGGCGCCGAGGCGGCTGCCTCAGCCCCGGCCGGCAAGCTCTGCGCCGAGGCACATAGCGGCCCGGCTGCAAGTGCGGTGCCGAGCATGGCGGCTAGCAGAAGGATGGAAGAGCGCAAGGTTGGCAACGTTGTCGAGGGGCATCGGAACATAGGCCAAATTCTAACACCCGGGCCAAAGCGGCCGGCTATTTATGGCAAAATGCGCCGCTCCAGCAACCCGGCCTCGCGCCCGTGCCGAAGAGCCGCCGGCCCCAGCACCTTGCGAAGCCCTGCAGTCGGACGCCATTTCTTCCATGACGGACACCGTAGCACTCAAGATCGTACAGCGCATCGCCACCGAATTGACTGTACAGCCGCGTCAGGTCGCGGCAGCCGTGCAACTCCTCGACGAAGGCGCGACTGTCCCATTCATCGCGCGCTACCGCAAAGAAGTCACCGACAACCTCGACGACACGCAATTGCGTCACCTCGAAGAGCGCCTGCTCTATCTGCGCGAAATGGAAGAGCGGCGAGCGACAATCCTGGCGAGTATCGAGGAACAAGGCAAGCTCACCGACGAACTGCATACCGCAATCGTTGCGGCCGACAGCAAGCAGGCACTCGAAGACCTCTACCTGCCATATAAACCGAAGCGCCGCACCCGCGCCCAGATTGCGCGCGAAGCGGGCCTCGAACCGCTCGCACAGGCACTGCTCGCCGATCCCTTGCTTGATCCGCAAACGGAAGCGGCCCGCTACGTCAATGCCGAAAAGGGCGTGGCCGACGTCAAAGCCGCGCTGGATGGTGCACGCGATATCCTGTCCGAGCAATTCGGAGAAACAGCCGAATTGCTGGGCAAGCTCCGCGAGTATCTGTATGAGCGTGGCGTCGTCGCCTCGACCGTCGTTGAAGGCAAAGAAAGCGAGGAAGGCGAAAAATTCCGCGATTACTACGAGTACTCGGAAACGGTCAAAACCGTTCCGTCGCATCGTGCGCTCGCGCTCTTTCGCGGTCGCAATGCGGGCGTGCTCATGATCAAGCTGGGTTTGGGCGCCGAACTCGATGCACAGGTGCCGCATCCTTGCGAAACCATGATCGCGCGCCATGTCGGTATTGCCAATCAGAACCGTCCGGCAGATAAGTGGCTGGCCGATGTTTGCCGCTGGTGCTGGCGAGTCAAAGTGCAGCCGCATATTGAGAACGAGCTGCTCACGCAGTTGCGCGAGAGCGCCGAGCAGGAGGCGATTCGCGTTTTCGCCCGTAACCTGAAGGATTTGCTGCTCGCGGCACCCGCGGGCCCCAAGGCAGTCATTGGCCTCGATCCCGGGCTGCGCACGGGCGTCAAGGTCGCCATCGTCGATCGTACCGGGAAGGTGCTCGCCACCGATACGATTTACCCGCACGAGCCACGCCGTGACTGGGACGGTTCGATCGCCAAGCTCGCACGGCTCGCCCAAGCGACCCAGGCCGAACTGATCAGCATCGGCAACGGCACGGCCTCGCGCGAGACGGATAAGCTTGCTGCCGATCTCATGGCACGCCATCCTGAACTCAAGCTGCAAAAGATCGTCGTGTCGGAAGCCGGCGCCTCGGTGTACTCCGCCTCGGAGCTCGCGGCGAAGGAATTCCCCGAGCTCGACGTCTCGTTGCGCGGCGCCGTCTCGATCGCGCGCAGGCTGCAAGACCCGCTCGCCGAACTCGTCAAGATTGAGCCGAAAGCCATCGGCGTGGGCCAATATCAACACGACGTCAACCAGCGCGAGCTCGCACGGGCGCTCGATGCGGTCGTCGAGGACTGCGTGAACGCCGTCGGCGTGGACGCCAATACGGCATCCGTCGCGTTGCTTGCCCGAGTCTCGGGATTGAATGCCACGCTTGCGCGCAACATCGTCGAATACCGTGACGCGAACGGTCCGTTCCCCTCGCGCGACCACTTGCGCAAAGTGCCTCGCCTTGGCGACAAGACGTTCGAGCAGGCGGCCGGTTTCTTGCGCATCAACGTCGGCGACAATCCGCTCGACCGTTCATCCGTCCACCCGGAAGCCTACCCGGTTGTCGAGCGGATTCTGGCCAAGATTCGCAAGGGCATCAGCGAGGTTTTGGGTCAACGCGAAGCGTTGGCAGGCTTGTCGCCGACCGAATTCGTCGACGAACGCTTCGGCTTGCCCACCGTGCGCGACATTCTCTCAGAGCTTGAAAAACCCGGTCGAGATCCGCGTCCCGAATTCAAGACGGCGACGTTCCGGGAGGGGGTCGAGAAAATCTCGGATCTCACGCCCGGCATGATGCTCGAGGGCGTCGTCACGAACGTGGCCGCATTCGGCGCATTTGTCGACATTGGAGTGCACCAGGACGGCTTGGTGCACGTGTCGGCCATGTCGACGAAGTTCATCAAAGACCCACACGAGGTCGTCAAAGCCGGGCAAGTGGTCAAAGTCAAGGTGCTTGAAGTCGATGTCAAGCGTCAGCGCATCGCCTTGACGATGCGGCTATCCGACGATGCGGCAGCAACGCCCAAAGCGGGCCCTCAAACGAACGACCGCGCAACTGGTCGCCAGGGCGGCGGCATGCGCACCCAGCGGACGCGCGAAGCCGAGCCTGCCAATGCAATGGCTGCCGCCTTTGCGAAGCTTAAGCAACGCTAAGCGATTGCGATAAGGATGCGGCGCGGCGTAGGTCCTCGCGCCCACCCGTGAGTTGAGGTGAAGTGACGAGAGCCCGTGATCGCGACCACGGGCTCTTTTTTTACGTGCCTGTGAGCCTGTTCTTACGCTGAATAGCGCTGCGACTTTATCGCAACGACCTCGGGCATCGCCTTAAGGTCTTGGTCACTAGAGCAGCGCGCGAAAGCGGTTGTGTGCTTCACGCGCCGCATCGAGTCCACTTAGATTTCGATCTTGGTCCCGAGCTCGACCACGCGGTTCGCGGGAATACGGAAGAAATCAGTCGGCTTGGCAGCGTTCTGATGCATCCACGCAAACACCCGCTCACGCAGGAACGACATGCCCGGCAACTCTGTCGGCACGACGGTTTCGCGAGCGAGGAAAAACGACGTATCCATCAAGTCGAAGGCCATGCCGTAACTGCGGCTGATTTCCGACAATACGGCCTTCACATCGGGCGTCTCGTTGAAACCGTAAGCCGCTTTGACGATATAGAGGCCACCGCCTACGTCCTTGATTTGAACGCGCTCTTCGTCGTTGACATACGGGATGTCGCGGGTCACGAACGTCATGAAAACCGTTCGCTCGTGCAAGACCTTGTTGTGCTTGAGATTATGCAAAAGACTTACCGGCACGAGGGTGTCGCTGCCAGTGAGGTAAATGGCGGTGCCGGAAACCCGATGCGGCGGGTGCGCGAGCAATCCCTGCAAGAACGGCGCGAGCGGAATGCCGTCCGCCGCCGTGCGCTCCATGACGAGCAACCGGCCTTTGTACCAAGTCATCAACAGGAAAAAGAGCATCACGCCGAGGCCAAGCGGCAGCCAGCCGCCTTCTGCCACCTTGAGCAAATTGGCACCGAAAAACCCCAGGTCGACTAGCATGAACGCGCCGATCACGAGCGCGACGAGCATCTTGTTCCAATTCCAGACCTTGACCATCACGACACAGGCGAGCACGGTGGTGATCACCATCGTCGTTGTCACGGCAATACCGTACGCCGCGGCAAGGTTGTCCGAACTCTTGAAGCCGATCACGATCAGCAAGATAACGAAGAGTAGCAACCAGTTCACCATGGGTACGTAGATCTGACCAATCGCGAGATCCGACGTATGGAGGATCTTCATCCTCGGCACATAGCCGAGCTGGATGGCCTGGCTCGTCAGCGAATAGGTACCCGAAATCACCGCTTGGGAAGCGATGACAGTGGCAACCGTGGAGAGCACCACCAGCGGCAGCAGCGCCCAATCAGGTGCCAGCAGGAAGAACGGATTCGCAAGCGCCGTCTTGTCCTGCATCAAGAGCGCACCCTGCCCGAAATAATTGAGCACGAGCGCAGGCATCACGAGGCAATACCACGCCATGCGAATCGGCTTCGCACCGAAGTGGCCCATATCGGCATAAAGTGCCTCGGCGCCTGTCAGCACCAGAAACACGGAGCCGAGCACGACATAGGCCTGCAGCAAGTGCCGCGACATGAAACTCGCGGCGTAATAAGGATTGAGCGCAGCCATGATGCCGGGCACGCGCACGATATGGACAACGCCGAGGACGGCGAGCGTGGCGAACCAGACGAGCATGATCGGCCCGAAGAGCCTGCCGACGAGCGCCGTACCGTGGCGCTGGATCCAGAACAGCGCAACCAGAATCACCATGGTAATCGGCACGACCAGATGCGACAGCTGCGGTGTTGCAACCTCGAGACCCTCGACGGCCGACATGACAGAGATAGCGGGCGTAATGACCGCGTCGCCGTAGAACATGCATGCGCCGAAAATGCCGAGCATCATCAAGACGGCCGATAGATGCCGCCTCGTCGAGAACGGGCGCAGCGAAAGCGCCATGAGTGCCAGCACGCCGCCCTCGCCGTTGTTGTCCGCTCGCATCACGAACAGGACATATTTGATCGAAACGACGACGACGATCGCCCAGAAGAGCAGCGACAACACACCGAGAATGGAACCTTCGGTAAGCGGAATGCCGTGGGACGCGCTGAATGCCTCCTTCAGCGCATACAGCGGACTGGTACCGATATCACCGAACACGACGCCGATCGCAGCGAGCGCGACGGCCGGCAGTGACTGCTGGTGGTGGTTCCCGTTGCCGTTTTTTGTCATAAACGCGAGAAATGTATGGCCGATTGGCCGGGAGCGAGCGCTATTCTAGCTGCGCTCGGCGGCACGGCACCTCTGAAAAATAGCAGAATCGGACAATGCCGCTGGTACACGGCAGTGTCCATACAAGTTATGTGCCGCAGGCCGGATCTTGACGCGCTCCGCGCTTGATCCACGCGCCGAGGTTGTGCGGACGCACGGTATCCCACTCTTCGAACGGCTGGTGGATCCACGGGTTCGTCGGCAAATGCTGGACGAAATAATCCGGCTTGACCACCGATGCGGCCTTGTACCACAAGACGGCCGAGCGCACTGCCGTAACGGCAGGGTAATGCCCCGATAGATGCGCCTCTACACGCGCAAGCGTGACACCGGAATCGACGAGATCGTCGACGAGCAGCACATTGCCCGACAGCTCGCCGCGCGTCATGGTGACGAACCGAGCGATATCGAGATCACCCTGCACCCTGCCCGCCGCCTCACGGTAAGAGCTCGTTGCGAGAATGGCAAGCGGTAGGTCGAAGATGCGCGAAAGCTGATCACCGACCCGCAGTCCGCCACGCGCGAGACAGAGGATGGTCTCGAACTGCCAACCGGAATCGTGCACGGCGAGCGCCAAAAGCTCGATGAGGCGATGATACTCGTCCCAACTAACCCACAAGTTTTTGTCGTCGTTGCGCGGATCCGCCATGACCAACATCCTCGCGCTCGCCGCCATCGTTCAGACCTTGAATGGATGGCGCAAGAGGATTGTCTCGTCGCGATCAGGCCCAGTCGACACCATATCGATCGGAACGCCCGCGACTTCCTGCACGCGCGAGAGGTAAGCCTGTGCACTCGCCGGCAGCTTATTCCACTGCGTAATGCCAACCGTGCTTTCCTTCCAGCCGCCGAACGTCTCATAAATCGGCTCGCAGCGCGTCACTTCCGCTGCACCGCGCGGCAACATATCGACCTCCTTACCATCGATCTTGTAGCCGACGCACAGTTTCACCTCGTCGAGCCCGTCAAGGACGTCGAGCTTCGTCAGGCAAAGACCGGACACGCCGTTGATCTGGATCGAACGGCGCAGCGCGGCCGCATCCAACCAACCCGTGCGGCGGGGCCGGCCCGTCACGGAACCGAATTCCTTACCGACGTTGGCGAGCGTAATGCCGACCGCCTCCTGCCGCTCCGGATTCTCGGCGTCATAAAGCTCGCTCGGGAACGGGCCCGCGCCGACGCGCGTGCAATACGCTTTGGTGATACCGAGAATGTAATGAAGCTTTTGCGGGCCGACACCCGCGCCGGCCGTCGCGGCACCCGCCACGCAGTTGCTGGACGTGACGAACGGATACGTGCCGTGGTCGATATCGAGAAGCGTGCCCTGCGCGCCTTCGAACAGCAGATTACGACCAGCCGCGTTGTCCTCGTAGAGCCGGCGCGATACATCCGTGACGAGAGGCGCCAAGCGCTCAGCGTACCCGAGCATCGCCTGCAGCGTCTCGTCGAAATCGACGGCTGCCGCACCGAGATAGTTCGTCAGCACGAAATTGTGGAAGTCGAGATTTTCGCGCAGACGCTCCGCAAACTCAGCGGGTGCGAAAAGATCCTGTACGCGCAACGCACGTCGGCCGACCTTGTCCTCGTAGGCAGGGCCGATGCCACGCCCTGTCGTGCCGATCTTGCCCGCGCCCCGCCGCGCCTCACGCGCCTGATCGATGGCGACGTGGTACGGCAGGATCAGTGTGGCGGCTTCGGAAATGAAAAGGCGACTGCGCACGTCGAGGCCTGCGCTTTCAAGCTCCTCGATCTCCTTGAAGAGCGCCTGCGGCGACAGCACGACGCCATTGCCGATGTAGCAGGCCACGTCCGCCCGCATGATGCCCGAGGGAATCAGCCGCAAGATGGTTTTCTTGCCGCCGATGATGAGAGTGTGGCCGGCGTTATGACCGCCCTGGAACCGCACGACGCCTTGCGCGTGGTCGGTCAGCCAGTCGACCACTTTGCCCTTGCCCTCATCACCCCATTGAGTCCCGACTACGACGACATTACGTCCCGGGGCCACGTTCACTGCACTGGCAGACATGTTGTTTCGTTAGCTGGTTAAAAACGTATTCTACCCATGTTCGTCGAAGCTTCCGAGATTTTTCCTTTGTGCTTCAACGGCATGGACCACGCGCATGCCGAAACGCCTTCACGTCCGGCACGCATCGAAGCGCGGCTCTTGCGCTACGGCCGCGGCTCGACCACCCAGGCGCCGTCACGCTCGACGAGCACCCGATCGCAAGCAAATTCGTCAAGATCGTGGTCGTGTCCCGGCAACGCCTGGATGACGATCTCCCCCGCATCGCGTAGCGCCGCGACGCTCGCGCGCAGCGCATCGTCGTGCTGCCAAGGGGCAAGAATCGCACTGCTGCGGGCTTCCATCGGTGAGATCCGCGCGACTTCGCGCAGATCCAGCGAAAACCCCGTCGCCGCCCGTGCGCGGCCGTAAGCCTGGCCGACTTCGTCATAACGGCCGCCACGTGCGACAGCGTTCGGCACGCCATCCACGTACGCCGAGAACATGACGCCGCTGTGATACGCGTAACCGCGCAAATCGGCGAGGTCTACGGCCACCTCGGCACCGTCCACCTGCTTGGCGAGGAACGCAAGATCGTCCAGCGCCCGCTCGATCTCTGGCCACGCAGGCAAGCGGCGACGTGCCTCGTCGAGCACCGACGCATCGCCATAGAGTGTCGGCAGCGCGCGCAGCGCGTCGCCCACAGGCTGGGACAAGTCGGAAGTCAGCTCGGCAAGGCGCGCTACGTCCTTGCCGGCCAGTGCTTCGTAAAGCGATTCGCCAATTGCCGCTGCGGCAGGCTCCCGCGCGAAAAGCGCCGACAGCACGCCCGCATGACAAAGATCCAGGCGCACAGCGTCGAGCCCAGCAAGACGCAACACATCGAGCATCAGTTGCTGAATCTCGAGGTCCGCCTCGAGGCCCGCGTGGCCGTAGATTTCCGCGCCGATTTGGATCTGCTCGCGCGTGGCGTGCAAACCGCGCGGACGCGTATGCAGCACGTTGCCCGCATAGCAAAGCCGCGTCACGCCCTGCCGGTTAAGCAGGTGTGCGTCGATGCGGGCGACCTGTGGCGTTGTGTCGGCACGCAGGCCGAGCGTCCGGCCTGAGAGCTGATCCACGAGCTTGAACGTGCGCAAACTGAGATCGCTACCGCCGCTCGTCAACAGCGATTCCAGGTATTCGAGGAGCGGCGGCATCACCATCTCATAGCCGTACGCCCGAAATCGATCGAGTAGCGTGCGGCGCAACTCCTCGATCTTGCGCGCCTCAGACGGCAGCACGTCGGCAATATTCTCGGGAAGCAGCCAAGTCGACATCGATAGGTCCTACGAGATCAAACAATCTGAACAAAGGGCGGCGCGCGTCAGCGCCGCCGTTAAAAATGCGCTCGCGGGCGAGCGGCTTGCACCGTCGGCCCGGCGTTTGCCCCGGCGTTCGGTTAAGCAGCGTTTTTCCGGGATTACTACGTCGCGGCAAAAAGCAGCAAAAGGCCCAGCACCATGACGATGAGCCCCCCGATGCGGATGTGGTGGGGCGGGCGCGTTGCAATTCTACGAAGCGTCTCGCTCCATGCGGTAGGAAACACGAATGGAAGCATGCCCTCGATGATGAGCATCAACGCGAATGCGAGCAGTAGCGTGCCGGCCAGGTTCATTCAATTGAGCCGCCGGCGTTGCCTGCGGCGTGTCCCTTCCTTGTCTGCGAGTGGCGTGTAGTAGGCCACGCCTTCAATGTTTGCGCTGCGCCGCGCCTGGCGCGGACACCGCACCGCCATCGGGGCTGCGCATAAAGCGAAAGAAGTCACTGTCAGGGTCGACGACGATCACATCGCCCGGTTTGAAGACCGCACGGTACGCCTGCAAGCTCTGATAGAACTGGTAAAAGCTCGGGTCGCGGCTAAACGCATTGGCTGCGATCTCCGCGGCTTTCGCATCGCCTTGCCCCTTCAACGCCTGTGCCTTCTGGTAGCCGTCCGCGACGATGGCCTCGCGCTGCCGCTGGGCAGCGGCCTTGATCGCATCGGCCTCGGCCGCGCCCTCGGCGCGCACAGCACTCGCCTCCTGCGCCTTCGCCGCCGCCATACGCTTATACACAGCCTCGGCTGCGCTCGCCGGGATATCGACCCGCACAAGCTGCACATCGACGACATCGACACCCAGCGCCGCAGCCGAGCCGCTCATCGCTTCACGTGTGCCGGCCGCAATATCCGCCTGATGCGCCAGCGCGTCGCTCAACGTGCGTTTTTCAATCGCGTCGCCAAGCGCGTCGTGCGTGAAGGCCGTAAGGCGGTCTGCGAGCGACTGCTTATTCCCATCCGTCTTGTCGAACAGCTTGAGCGGATCGACGATGCGGTACTTCACGAGCGGACTGACAAGCAACTCGGCCCTGTCGGACGTTTGATAGCGGTCATCATTGGCCGCTTCAAGCGTTTGAATGCGCGTATCCACCCTCAAGGCCGACTGCAAGGGCGCAGGCAGTTTGAAATGCAGCCCGGGGCCCACTACAGCGGGACTTTCGCCGCCGCGAGAATAGACGACCGCCATATGACGTTGATCGACGACGACGAGGGTCGACGATCCCACGAACATCAGGATGACGACCAAGACAATGAGCGCAACGATACGATTCATGATGTGCGCCTCTTATTGTTGGAGTTCGTCTTCGCGCGAGCGGCTGCGCAACGTGTCACGCGAGCGCAGCGAATCGTCCGGGGCGGCCGTCTGGCTGGCCGCGCTGGGTGCTGCAGGCACAGCGGCCGCCGGGGCCGATGCGCCACCCACCGACGATGCGGCGCTTTCGTCCGCGGGCTTGCGGGTGGCCTCGATGATCTTGTCGATCGGCAGGTTTACGATGTTGGTGCCGCCCTTACCGCCAACAAAAATTTTGGTCGTATTGGCGTAGATGTCACGCATCGTTTCAAGATACATCCGCTCGCGCACAACGGCTGGCGCCTTCGCGTATTGCGCGTAGACCTGATTGAAACGATCGGCATCGCCCTGTGCCCGCGCAACGACCCGATCCGCATACGCTTTGGCATCGTCGATCACGCGAGAAGCATCAGCCTGCGCACGAGGCAGCAATTCGTTCGCGTAAGCCTGGGCCTCGCGCTTGGCGCGCGCTCGATCCTCGCTCGCACGCACTGCGTCGCTGAACGCTGCCTGAACTTGCTGGGGCGGCTCCACGCTTTGGACCGTGACGCCGACAACCGAGAGCCCAGTCCGATAACGGTCGAGGGATTGCTGGATCGCTGCGGCGAGCTGAAGACCAAGCGCGTCATGATCGCGACCAAGCAGATCGTCGGTGCGACGCGCACCGGCAATCTCACGCACCGCCGCTTGCGCCGCCTGGACGACGCTGCGGTCGGGCTCCGCGGCATAAAAAAGGTAATCGGACGGTGACTTCACCTGATAGCGAACGGCAAACCGCACATCGACGATATCGCCGTCTTGCGTCAACACCGACGCACTGTTGGCGTTGGCATCGGTCGCGGTACTGCTGCGCCCAATCTCAATCGAGCGGATATCTGAGACGTTGACGATCTCAGCGGTCTCAAACGGATACGGCGAGCGAAAATGGATGCCGGGGCCAACCGTGCGACGATATTGGCCGAACTGCAGCACGACGCCCGTTTGCCCTTCCTGAACGATAAAGATACCGCTGCCCAGATAGATGGCGACCAGCACGCCAATGATGATGCCCACGCCCACGCGAGCCGCCCGCCCGTTATCCGGGCGCCGCTCGCCGGGCCCAGATCCCTGGCGCCGAAAAGAAAAGATCCGCGACAGGCGACGGTTGAAATCGCGCCACATCTCGTCAAGGTCAGGAGGCCCTTCCCCCTTGCCGGGCCGGCGATTAGGGTCGTTCGGCCGCTGAGCGCTACCGCTACCCTTTTCGTCGCTGCGCCCCCAACGAGGATCATTGATCGAAAGGATGGCGCGCGCACGCGTCAAGAAGCTCCGCTCGTTACGTTCGTTCACCTTGTTCGTTCACTCGAGTTGGGAGAGCGTCAATGGAGATTGGAGCGTGGCGCCGACCTCTCGCCATCGATCCGCTCGGCATCGGCGTCTTCGCGGAAAAGCTCCGCAGGCTGTATGTCTGGCAGTGCCCGCCCGTTATCGGGAAGGTGTTCGGAAGTGGCGATCTCGGCGATGGCTGCGCGCAATGAATCTAGCCCCTGCCCCGTGCGCGCGCTCAAAAAGACGCGCGAAATATTACCATATTCGTCACGCTCGACCGCCTCTTTGCGCGCCGCAAGTTCAGGCACTGCGTCGACTTTGTTGAACACCAGAACCTGGCGCACCGTGTCGGCCCCGATTTCATGAAGCACCTCGTTCACTTGATCAATTTGGTCGAGCCGAACGGCGCTCGACGCGTCGACGACGTGCAGCAGCAAATCCGCGTTAATCGTTTCCTCGAGCGTCGCGCGAAATGCGGCGACGAGTTGGTGCGGCAGCTCACGGATAAAGCCGACCGTGTCGGAGATGATCACTTGCCCTACGTCATCGCCCAGAAATACGCGGCGCGAGGTTGTATCAAGCGTAGCGAACAACTGATCGGCCGCATACGCCTGCGCCTTCGTCAATGCATTGAAAAGCGTGGACTTCCCCGCATTCGTGTAGCCGACGAGCGAGACGGACATTGCCCGATTGCGCTGGCGCTGGCGCCGCTGCGTGCCATGCTGCCGCTGAAGCTTTTCAAGCCGCCCCTTGAGCATCTTGATTCGCTCGCCGATGAGCCGACGGTCGGTTTCGATCTGTGTCTCGCCGGGGCCACGCAAGCCGATACCGCCCTTTTGCCGCTCCAGGTGAGTCCAAGCGCGCACGAGCCTCGTTGCCATGTACTGCAGCTGAGCGAGTTCGACCTGCAACTTGCCCTCATGGCTGCGCGCGCGCTGCGCGAAGATATCGAGAATCAAGCTGGTGCGATCGACCACGCGCCGATTCAGCGTACGCTCGAGATTGCGCTGTTGTGCGGGCGCAAGCGCGTGATTGAAAATGACGATTTCAATATCGTTCGCCTCACATGCGAGACGTAATTCCTCTGCCTTGCCGCTGCCTACGAACAAGGCGGCATCGGGGCTCGAACGACGCCCGGTGAGGGTCACGGCAGGATGGGCGCCCGCGCTTTGCGCGAGCAGACTGAGTTCTTCGAGGCTGGCTTCGAAGTCGATTTTTCCGAAGTCGATGCCGACGAGCGCTGCGTTGATCAAATTGGTGTGCATCAAAATGAACCGGCCGGCGTGGCGCCGGCTGATTGGGCGTCACGCCGGCCGGTTCAGTGGGTTCAGGACGTTTCTGCGTCAGGGTGGAAATTGACCGGACGCGCAGGCACCACTGTCGAGATAGCGTGCTTGTAAACCATCTGGGTAACGGTATTCCGGAGCAACACGACGTACTGGTCGAACGATTCGATGTTCCCTTGAAGCTTGATGCCGTTGACCAAATAGATCGATACCGGCACGTGCTCTTTGCGCAGTGCGTTCAGAAACGGGTCTTGTAACAGTTGCCCTTTGTTGCTCATAGCAAACTCCGTCTTATTTTGCAGGTTGGATCTGGACTGGCGACGAAGAAAAAGAAATCCGCCGCCAATCGCTACACTATAGCCGATTTTCGATCACGCACACGCCGCCTGGCCGACCGGCCTAGGACTACGCCGGGCCGTCCCGCAACGCACTCAGCTCTTGTCCGCGTACGGGTTCGCCGATGAACGAAACTCTATGCGCAATGGAGTGCCCGTGAGTGAAAAAGTTTCTCGGAAGCGGTTCTCGAGGTAACGTCTATAAGTGTCCGTCACCGCGTCCAGCGCATTGCCGTGGATCACGATGATGGGCGGGTTCTGGCCGCCTTGGTGCGCATAGCGCAGCTTCGGCCGCACAGGCCCGCGACGGCGCGGCTGCTGGAATTCGACGGCCTCGATGAGCGCGCGCGTAAGCTTGGGCGTCGGCAGCTTCGCCATGGCGGCAGCATAAGCATTGTCGACCGAACGCATCAGTGCGCCAATGCCCATTTGCTCGGTGGCCGAAATGAAGTGGAAATTGGCGAAATCGAGAAACTTGAGCTTGCGCATCATGTCGGCTTTGGTGCGCTCGCGCACGTGCTCATCGAGGCCATCCCATTTGTTGACGCCCACGACGAGCGCACGACCCTGCTCGACCACAAAGCCCGCGATGTGCGCATCCTGATCCGAGATGTCCTGGCGTGCGTCAAGCAACAGGATGACGACGTTTGCGTCGGCGATCGACTGTAACGTCTTCACCACCGAAAACTTTTCGACGGCTTCGAATACTTTGCCGCGTCGACGCAGGCCCGCCGTATCGATCAGTGTGTATTTGCGCCCTTGCCGCTCGAAATCGACGTAGATCGAGTCGCGCGTTGTGCCGGGCATGTCGAACGCGATGACACGGTCCTCGCCAATCAAGGTATTGACGAGCGTCGATTTGCCGACGTTCGGTCGGCCAACAATCGCAATCTTGACGCCGCGCGGCGCCTTTTCCTCCGGCTCTTCCTCCGCATGGCCGCCATAGGCGATTTCGAGCGCGTCGTTGATCATCTCCGTCACACCGTCGCCGTGCGCCGCGGAAATGGCGCGTGGATCACCAAGCCCCAACTCATAGAAATCAGTGGCGACCGCGGTGTACTTCATGCCTTCGGCCTTATTGACCACGAGCACGATCGGCCGTCCGGTCTTACGCAGATAGTCAGCGATCGACTTTTCCTGCGGGGCCAGGCCGTTGCGGCCGTCAACGATGAAGACGACGACATCCGACTCCTCCACCGCCTGCCGCGTCTGCCGCGCCATCTCGTGCAGAATGCCGTCCTTTGCCACCGGCTCGAAACCGCCTGTGTCGACGACGAGGTAAGGCCGATCGCCAACGCGTCCCTCACCGTAATGACGGTCGCGCGTGAGGCCTGGCAAATCGGCCACGAGCGCATCACGCGTGCGCGTGAGCCGGTTGAAGAGCGTGGATTTCCCCACATTCGGGCGCCCGACGAGGGCAATAACGGGTTTCATCTTGCTGTTGTCTAATTAAAGCCGCCGACAAGGCACCGACGCCGGCAGGCTATTCAATGCTCGGCTACATGCTTGGCTTGAGCAGTTTGCGCCCAAGCGGCCGGCGCACGGGAAAAAGGTTGGGTCTCCGCGCGCCACTATCGGTGAAGCGGGTCGCGCCGTCGATGCCACACGACAGCGCTGCGAACTGGGTCAGGCGACGCTTGACGAGCCCATTATCTAGGCGGGGGCGTGAGCACACAAGCTCGCGCCCGAGCAGTCAAGCGGACGTGAGTGCGGTGAGCGTGAGCTTGGTCGACTAGACCGGATGCAATCACGCTTGCCGCAGTTTCCACATAAAAAGCGGGTCAGCGCGGACGGAAGCCGAACAGATCGCCGCCGCTCGTCTGCACCACGAGCGTGTCTCCGGCAAGGACCGGCGCCGCCGTGATCGCGCTGCCGTCCGTCTTTACACGCGCCACAAACGAACCGTCGTCGCGCGACAGGAAGTGCACGTAGCCCTGGTAATCACCCAGCACCACCGACGGTCCAAACAGCAGCGGCACGCTCAGGCTGCGGTTCTTCAGTTTGTCGTTGCGCCACAACTGGCGACCATCGTCCGCGCCGAACGCAGTGATGACCGACCAATCGTCGGGGGCGACCACCGTCGAGTTATCTTGCGCTACGCCGCTCGTGCTCGAAAACGGCTTCTGCCAGATCGGCCTACCCGTATTCGCATCGAAGCAGCCAACCCGGCCCTGGAACGTCACCGCGCAGGTCTCGGCGCCGACAAGTGCCGGCGCACCGGTCACGTCGTTGATCCGCTCCATTTCGGTGACCCCCTTGGGAAAGGAGACGGGCGCTTGCCAGTAGTCATCTCCCGTCTTCAGGTTGATCGCTGCGAGCCCGCCGCCCGGAAAGCCAGCCAGGACGGCCGCGTCAGCTGCGAACGTCATGCCCGCCGAAACGCGCAGATTAAGCGGCTCCGCGCGATTGTGATAAACCCATTTGAGTTCGCCCGTTTCGGCGCCGAACGCGCTGATCTGACCATCGATGGTCCGTACGACAACGAGACCATTGCCGATGAGCGGCGGCGAGACGACTTCGCCTGCAACGTTCGATTTCCAAAGCAGCTTGCCGTTCGAATCGAGTACGTAGACACCGCCCCGCGTTGCGCCCACGGCCGTCAATGTACCGTCGCTGCCGACGCCCGCCGTCAAATCCGTATGCAGCCTCGTACGCCAAACGACCTTGCCTGTTTTCCCATCGATCTTGGCAACGGTACCGCCGGCACCCGCCGCGAAGACTGCGTCGCCGACTGCAATTGGCGAGAAAAGGTAACGCCCCGCCTTGCCCACATCCGCTTTCCAGATCCGTTCCACATTGATAGCCGGCTTGAACTGCGTGAGCGGCGTCGGAGTGCGGCGCTCGTCCTTCGACGAGGAGCAGGCGGTCATCGCAAGAGCGGTGATCGCGCAGGCCACGGGAACGGCAAAACGTTTCAGCAAATTCATCGTTGGGCGAAGCATCGTCAAGAGTGGGTTAAAAGGCTGCGCACGGCGCAGTCTCTCCGGCGCTCGTTAGCTGCCGAGTGCGTCGAGCTTGAATTGAATCACCTGACGGCCGGCGGTGTCATTCTTCGCCAGCGAATCAAGTGCGAGACGATATGCCTCGCGCGCATCCTCTCGCTTGCCTGCTGCCGCAAGCAAGTCACCGCGGCGATCCGCGACAGCGCTCTTGAATCCCTCGGGCGGCGTGCCCGACAACAGCGCGAGCCCCGCGTCATAGGACTTTTCATCGAGCATGACTGCGGCGAGGCGCAGCTTTGCGATGAGCTTGTACTCGTCGTCCTTTGCGTGATCGATCGCCCATTGCAGCTGGGTCTTGGCGCCGGCGGTGTCACCCGCATCGTAAAGCGCCTTCGCCGCCACAAGCGCCGTCATCTGCGCGTAGGCTGTGCTGTCGTAACGCGACTCCATATCGGACGCGTCGCGTACGACGTCCGCCTTGTTCTTGGCGCTCGCAGCCTGCTGCACCTGCTCGTAGAGTACGGCCGCTTGCGCGGCCTCGCGCCGCTGCCAAAAATGCCAGGCGTTCCAGCCCGCACCCGCGATGAGCGCCGCTAGCAGAACCCAGGTGAGCGCATTCCCCCACTGTGCCCACCAAGCCTTGACGCTCTCAATCGATTCTTGTTCGTCGTGATAACTCATCGCCAAGCCATTCCTTCTCTTTCCGCGTCTCGTGATTGCAGCCACGCCATGCCTCGCGCGTCAACGCGCGGGGCACAGCGAGCGCGGACACGCATAATGCGAAGCCGTGTCAGTCCTCGCCTTCTTCGGCGGTTGCAACCATCGCATCGATTAAAAATTCGGTCAAGTTTTCGACCGGTACGGTGTGCTGCTCGGCTTTGCCTCCGGACTGCGCAGCGTCGCGCAGCGGCTTGACGGCCACCGTGCCATTGGCGACCTCGTCCTCGCCGAGAATCACGGCAAACGCGGCTCCGCTCGCATCGGCACGCTTCATTTGCGACTTGAAGCTCGCCGACGCACCGTCGGCACTGCAGTGGAGGATCACGTCGAGCCCCGTATCGCGCAGACGTTCGGCAATGATGAAAGCCTGCACGCTGGCCGCTTCGCCTTGATGCACGACGTAGATGTCGCAGCCTTCATCATGCGGCACGAGCGCGTCTTCTTTTAGCAGCTCGAGAATTCGCTCCACGCCCATCGCCCAGCCGCATGCGGCCGTCGCCTTGCCCCCCAACTGCTCGATGAGCGGATCGTAGCGGCCGCCGGCCGCGACGGTGCCTTGAGCCCCAAGCTTGTCGGTCACCCACTCGAAGACAGTCAGGTTGTAATAATCAAGACCGCGAACGAGGCGCGGATTGATCGTGAACGGGATGTTGTTGGCCTTCAACAACCGCTGGAGCCCCTCGAAGTGAGCACGCGAGGCATCCCCAAGGAAATCGATCAGCTTGGGCGCATTCTGAGCAATCTCCTGCAGCGCGGGATTCTTCGTATCAAGCACGCGCAACGGGTTGGTATAAAGACGCCGCTGAGCATCTTCGTCCAGCACGTCGACATGCTTTTCCAGATACGAGATGAGCTCGACGCGATGTTGGGCGCGCTCCTCGGCGAGGCCGAGCGAGTTGATTTCGAGCCGGATGCCGGTGAGTCCCAGATCATCCCAGAGCCGCTGGCACATCATGATGATTTCGGCGTCGGTATCGGGGCCGGCGAAACCCAGCGCTTCGACACCGACTTGATGGAACTGCCGATAACGCCCGCGCTGCGGACGCTCATGACGGAACATCGGGCCGATGTACCAGAGCCGCTTCGGGCCATCATAAAGCAGGTTGTGCTCGATGGCTGCGCGCACGACGGCTGCCGTATTCTCGGGCCGCAACGTGAGGTTCTCGCCGTTGAGCGCATCGACGAAGCTATACATTTCCTTCTCGACGATATCGGTCACTTCTCCGATACCGCGCGTGAATAACTGCGTGTGCTCGACGATCGGCGTGCGAATGTTCTGGTAGCCGTACGCGCGCAGCAGCGACTTCACGGTCGATTCGAAAAACTCCCAAAGCGCGGCGTCCTGTGGCAGGACATCGTTCATGCCCTTCACGCCGGTCAGTTTTTCGAGTTTTCGTTTCTGTTCTGTCATCTGTTTTCGTTGACGGTTGAAGCTTAATTCGCCACCGCGTTAGCGCGGCCGTAGCGGCGCTCGACGTAGTCGCTCACGATTTGCTGAAACTCTTCTGCGATCCCATCGCCGCGAAGCGTCTTGACCTTTTCGCCGTCGATAAAGACGGGGGCCGCCGGATTCTCGCCCGAGCCCGGCAGGCTAATGCCGATGTTGGCATGCTTCGATTCGCCAGGACCATTGACGATGCACCCCATGACGGCCACATTCATCTTCTCGACGCCCGGGTATTGTTCGCGCCACACAGGCATCTGCACGCGCAGATACGTCTGGATCTGCGACGCGAGCTCCTGAAACAACGTGCTCGTCGTGCGGCCACAGCCCGGGCACGCAATGACCATCGGCGTAAACGAGCGCAGGCCCATGGTCTGCAGAATCTCCTGCGCGACGACAACCTCACCCGTGCGCGACGCGCCCGGCTCGGGGGTCAGCGAAATGCGGATGGTGTCGCCGATACCCTCTTGCAGCAGGACGCCGAGCGCCGCCGTCGATGCAACGATACCCTTCGAGCCCATGCCGGCCTCGGTGAGCCCCAAGTGCAGCGCAAAGCGGCAACGGCGTGCGAGCTCACGATAGACGGCGATGAGATCCTGCACGCCGCTCACCTTGCACGACAAAATGATTCGATCGCGCGCAAGCCCTAACTCAACGGCACGCTCCGCGGATCCGATGGCCGACTGGATCAGTGCCTCGTACATGACGCTTTGCGCTTCCCAAGGCTCGGCACGCGCAGCGTTCTCATCCATCATCTTCGCGAGCAGATCCTGATCGAGGCTCCCCCAATTGACGCCGATCCGTACCGGCTTGTCGTAGCGGGCTGCAGCTTCGATCATTTGCGCGAACTGCGTATCGCGCTTCGCACCGTGCCCGACGTTGCCCGGGTTGATGCGGTATTTCGACAGTGCCTCGGCGCATGCAGGATAGTCGCGCAGCAACAGATGGCCGTTGTAATGAAAATCGCCGACGAGCGGAACAGTGACGCCCATCCGGTCGAGCTGATCTCGAATGGCCGGCACGGCACTCGCGGCCTCAGGCGTGTTGACAGTGATGCGCACGAGCTCGGAGCCCGCCTGGGCGAGCTCTTTCACCTGAATCGCCGTGCCGATCGCATCGGCCGTATCCGTGTTCGTCATCGACTGCACGCGGACGGGCGCCTCGCCGCCGATCGTCACCAGTTGGCCGCCCCAGCGGACGTCGACCGCGTGCGACGCGCGGCGCTGCACAGGACCGCCGAAAACCGGCTCGGAGGAACAAATCTGGCTGCTGCTATCGGATTGCATCGAAAGACCCATTAGTCCGGTTAAATGCTACGTGCGCCGCGTCCTGGCGTGACGCGACGCATTTCGAAGAAGCGTCGCAGCACGACGCCGCGGCGCTTGTCATTTCAAGTTCTGTCACGGCAACGAAAAGCGTGACACGTTGCCCTTACCCGTCGCGTACTTGGCCGCGTCCACCGCCGTGCCGTCAAGCGTGATCGACTGGACGCCCGCGCGATTGCCGGCCACCACCTTGAAAGGCCGCTCGCCCGCCACCTGCTTCACTTCGCCTGCATGGACAACGCCGGAGAAGACCTCCTTGCCGCTCTTGTCCCGCACGCTGAACCAACTGTCCTGCGTCACGGCAATGCCCAGCGTCGAAGTACCCGGCGCCGCCGTGCCGTCCGACGCCCCCGCGGCCATGGCCGGCTGCGACGCCGATTCGACGCTTGCCGCGGATGCGGCCATCGCCGGCGGCGACATTTCCGCCGACGGCTGCGGTTGCGCTGCGCTCGCCGCTCGTGACGTTACCGTCGGCGCAGGCTGAGCGGCTGAAGCGGCCGCCGTCTGTTGCTGCGGCGATGGTGACGCTGTCGATGCCACAGTCGCCGGCGACTGCGGCGCCGATTCCTCTGTGGACGGCGGCGCCGCATTGACGCTGGGTTCCTGGGCGTTGCTAGCTGCGTCGACCGAACCGGTGAGCGCCGACGCACCGCCCTCGGAAGCCGCGTTTGACGCGACGATCGTCGTGCCCGACGCACCCATCTGACCTTGCACATTTGCCGTCGCCGCACTGCTCGAATCGGCAGCGACGCCATGCGCTGTCGCTTTCAGGCGCGCGAACCATGCGGGAGGCTCCCCGCCGTTGCGCCACATGACGAGCGCCACCAGAACGACAACGACCGCCGCGACGCCCCACCACCATGAACGATGCCGCGGCGTGCTGCCGAGCGGGACCGAGACGCGGCCGCGCGGCATATCCGTGCCTGTCGACGCCGGCATCGAAAGATCCGGCTCCGGCTCGCCCGCCTCGCGGCGTAGCGCCTGGACAAACGGCGCGGGATCGACGCCGAGCATCTTGGCGTAACTGCGCACGACGCCAAGCGCGAACGTTGTACCGGGGAAGCCACTGACATCGCCGGCCTCGAGCGCGCGCAGCTTCGCTGTCGGCACCTTCAGCCGGGCAGAGACGTCTTCGGTCGACCAACCTCGGCCCTCGCGCAACTGCACGAGCCGTGCGCCGGCTGCGGCCAGCGAGCCGAACGAAACTACCCCCGCCGCCTCGCCGCCACCCGGCGTCGCGCTGGCCTCACTGAACATCGCCCCCGATCGCCCCCCATTTGTCTGAGTGCCCTCTCTTTGCGGAAGCTGCGGCTCACTCATCCCTCGTCCCTCGTACTCGCGTCGATTCTTTTCACCTATGCGTCACGGCCGCTCCTACCGAGCCCGCCCCGATTCGCACACCTCTTATAACAAAATGCTCGGCAAACCTGTACCGCTACATGCACTGCTTTATTTCCTGGCACCGCCCCGACAGCACCCGCCATCGAGGGCCGGAAACGCCACCAGCGGCCCGTCCCACGACGGCGTGCGGATTACACGCGACGATGCAACTCGACGACGGTCTCTGCACGCTCCATCCGCTGTGCGAGGCGCGTGCGATCCTGGACGGCCCCGGCGAGCTGGCCGCAGGCTGCGTCGATGTCGTCACCGCGCGTCTTGCGCACGGTGGTGACAACCCCTGCGTCGATGAGAATCTGGGCAAACTGTTTGATGCGTTCGGATTTCGATCTTACCAATCCCGATTCGGGAAATGGATTGAACGGAATCAGATTGAACTTGCAAGGAACATCGGCTGTGAGCGCCAACAACTCCCTCGCATGCGTGTCGCCGTCATTTACGCCGTCGAGCATGCAGTATTCGAAGGTGATGAAATCGCGCGGCGCGACCCGCAGGTAGCGGCGGCAGGCGTCCATCAGCTCCTTGAGCGGATACTTCTTGTTGAGCGGCACGAGCTCATCGCGCAGCGCATCGTTTGGCGCGTGCAGCGACACCGCGAGTGCCACAGGCAGATCGGCGCCGAGCCTGTCCATCATCGGCACCACGCCCGAGGTCGAAACAGTGACGCGCCGACGCGACAAGCCGTACGCATTGTCGTCGAGCATGAGCCGCAGCGCGGGCACCACGGCGTCGTAATTCAGCAGAGGCTCACCCATCCCCATCATCACGACGTTCGTGATGACACGCTCACCCTTGCCTTGCGCAACCTCAACGCCGTCTCGCGACGCGCGCAGCGCGAACTCGGCCATGCGCAACTGTCCGATGATCTCGCCCGTGCCGAGATTGCGTGAAAACCCCTGCTTGCCCGTCGAGCAGAAGCGACAATTTACCGCACACCCAGCCTGCGACGACACGCACAGCGTGCCGCGCGTTTCTTCAGGGATGAAGACGGTTTCGACCGCATTGCCGTTGCCGACGTCGACAAGCCATTTTCGCGTGCCGTCGGACGAAATGTGATCGCTGACGACGGGCGGCATCGTGATCGTTGCACGCCCCTTCAGCTTTTCGCGAAGGGACTTGGCAAGATCGGTCATGCCATCGAAATCGGCGGCGTTGTACTGGTGGACCCACCGCTGCAGCTGCGTGGCGCGAAACGACTTCTCGCCCAGGCTTGCGCAATACGCGACGAGACCCGCTGCGTCGAGATCGAGGAGGTTGACCGTTGAACTGCTCGTCATATCGGATCCTGCTGTTTCGGTGCCGGCGCTTAAGCGGCGCGTACCCGCGCCGGCCCCGGTCAATGTCGGTGACCGGGAGGGTAATGGCGCGCCGAGTGCCGACAAATGCCGGGCAGCCGCACGCGCCAACTCCACCGATCAGCGCGAGTAGACGTTGATTTCGGGGAAGAAGAACGCGATCTCGACACGTGCCGTTTCCGGCGCATCCGAGCCGTGCACTGCGTTAGCGTCAATGCTGTCGGCAAAGTCAGCACGGATGGTGCCCTTTTCCGCCTTCTTCGGATCCGTCGCACCCATGAGGTCGCGGTTCTTCAGAATCGCATTTTCGCCTTCGAGCGCCTGGATCATCACGGGGCCGGAGATCATGAATTCGACGAGGTCCTTGAAGAACGGGCGCTCAGCGTGCACAGCATAGAACTTCTCTGCGTCAGCGCGCGAGAGCTGCGCCATGCGGGCCGCGACGATCTTCAGGCCCGCGCTTTCAAAGCGGCTCAGGATCTGACCAACCACGTTCTTTGCCACTGCATCGGGCTTGATAATCGACAGGGTACGCTCGATCGCCATAAAAACTCCAAAAAATTAAGGGGTTACGAGTTCTAACGAATCCGCAATTGTAGCATGTTCCGGTGTATGATTGCGATCGAACCCTTTCTCGCGCGAAAGGTCCTAAGTTAAGTTCCGCACAAGCGACCCGCGCGACATTGAAACTCTAGCCATCGGCACTAATCTTAGTGTCGAGATGCCTAAAAAACACAAAGAAAGGGGGGTTCAGGGGTATCGTTGAAGTTACTGCGACTTACGCAAGGAGAAAGCATGAACGACTATCCGTACAACTTCGGCCGGGGCGGTTCCATCGCCACGGCGGAAACGCGCAACCGCGTGCTACGGAACACATATTGGCTGCTCGCGCTGTCGATGGTGCCCACCGTGCTAGGTGCGTGGGTCGGCGTCGCAACGGGCTTCTCGCTGTTTGCGGCCACAAGCCCCGCGATGAGCCTGCTCGCGTTTTTCGCAATTGCATTCGGCTTCATGTTCGCCATCGAGCGGACGAAGGACAGCGGTGTCGGCGTCATCGTGCTGCTTGGCTTCACGTTTTTCATGGGGCTGATGCTGTCGCGGCTTTTGAGCTTCATTCTCGGCTTTTCGAATGGGCCGTCGCTCATCATGCTCGCCTTTGGGGGCACGGGGGTGATCTTCACCGCCATGGCGACGATCGCCACCGTCAGCAAGCGCGACTTCTCGGGCCTCGGCAAATGGCTCTTCGTTGGCGTGATCGTGTTGCTGCTCGCCATGGTTGCGAATATGTTTCTGCACCTGCCGGCATTGATGTTGACGGTCTCCGTGCTGGCGATCGTGATCTTCTCGGCCTATATGCTGTTCGACGTGCAGCGTGTCGTGAATGGCGGCGAGACGAACTACATCACGGCTACGCTTGCGATCTACCTCGACCTCTATAACGTGTTCGTGAACCTGCTGTCGCTGCTTGGCATCTTCGGCGGCAACCGCAACTGATCGATGCGGTATTGAACAAATCAAAAACCGGCCCTCAGGCCGGTTTTTTTACGGGCGCCCAAAGCCGCGCTCCGCCGTCAACAACTAGACAGTCCTCAACCCCGCTCAAAAAGGGCAATTGATTCCACATGCGACGTGTGCGGGAACATATTGACGACGCCCGCCCCCTTGAGTCGATACCCTGCTTCGTGCACAAGCAGACCCGCGTCCCGCGCGAGCGTCGACGGATTGCACGAAACGTAGACAATGCGCGCGGGCAGCGGCCCGTCGCCACTTTGAGCGATTGATGCAAGCGCCTTGGCCACGGCCAGCGCACCCTCTCGCGGTGGGTCGATCAAGAACTTATCGAATGCGCCCAACGCGCGCAAATCGTCACCTTCGATTTCAAACAGATTCCGACTTGCAAACGAGGTATGGCCCTCGACGCCATTTTCCTTTGCATTGGCACGCGCCCGAGCCGTAAGCGTTTCGCTCCCCTCGATACCAACGACTTCGCGAGCGAGCCGCGCAAGCGGTAGCGTGAAGTTGCCGAGTCCGCAGAAAAGGTCGAGGACACGGTCTGTGCGAGCCGGCGCAAGCAGCCGCAGCGCGCGGCCGACGAGCACGCGATTGATCGCGTGGTTCACCTGCGTGAAATCGGTCGGCTTGAACGGCATGCGGATGTCGAACTCAGGGAGCGTGTAATCGAGCTCCACATCGAGCGGATAGAACGGTACCGCCGTATCCGGCCCTTTTGGCTGAAGCCAGAACTGAACGCGGTGCTCGTCGGCGAAGGCCCGAACATGCACCTCATCGTCCGCCGTGAGCGGCTCGAGTACGCGCAGTACCAGTGCGGTGACGCTCGAACCCACGGCCAGTTCGATTTGCGGCAGCCGGTCACGAATCGACAAACTTTCCACGAGCCGGCGCAACGGCACAAGCAGAGCCGACACATGGGGCGGCAGCACTTCGCAGCTAGTCATGTCTGCGACATAGCTGCTTTTTCTCTCATGAAAGCCCACCAGCACGCCGCCCTTTTTCGCCACGTGTCGCACCGTCAGGCGCGCCCGGTAGCGATATCCCCACGATGGACCATGAATCGGCGGCAGCACGGTCTCCGGGCGAAGTTTCGCCAAATGCCAAAGATCGTCCTCGAGCACACGCTGCTTGACGGCAACTTGTGCGCGCGGCTCGAGATGCTGCATCGAGCAACCGCCGCACGTGCCAAAAAATTGACAGCGCGGCGTTGTGCGCAGGACGCTTTCACGCAGCACGTCAACCACTTGCGCCTGCTCGTAGCTCGGCTTCTTGCGGTAGCTCGAGTATGTGACTTGCTCGCCAGGCAATGCCCCTTCTACGAAAATGACCTTGCCCGGCTCGCCGTCATCTGTCACTAAACGGCCGACACCGCGCGCCTCCATGTCCAGCGAGTCGATTTCGAGGATTGGGGCGCGAGCACGCTCGTTGGGTGCGGCCGGCGCAACGCTTTTTACGGGGGCAACAGTGCTGCGGAGAGATTCGGACACCTGCTGTTCCTGGCGGACGTGGAAACGAAAGGCGAGATTGTAGACGAACGGCGCCCGACGACGGCATACGAAGGAGGCAATATGAAAATGATCAGCTGGAATATCCAATGGGGACGTAACGCAGCCGGCGTAGTCGATCTTGCGCGCACTCTGAGTGAAGCACGGCAAATTGCGGACTTCGACCTGCTCACACTACAGGAAGTCACGCGCGGCTTTCACTCGTTGCCGGGCGGGCCGGGCGACGATCAGTTCGCCGAACTCGCCGCTGCCCTGCCAGGCTTTACCGTGCTTGAGGCGATCGGCGCCGATTTACCGCCGCTCGAGGCCGGTGGCCAGCGCCGTCAATTCGGCAACGCGCTTGCCACCCGTTTTCCGGTTGAGCAGGTGATTCGCCACGCCCTGCCATGGCCGGCTGACCCAGGTGCGCCATCGATGCAGCGCGTCGCGCTCGAAGCCGTGCTGCGCACATCAAGCGGCCCGTTGCGCGTGATTGTCACTCACCTCGAATACTATTCGCTCAAGCAGCGACTTGCGCAAGTGGACGCGCTACGGCAGTTACAACTGGAGGCTGCCGATCATGCCGCACATCCGGCGCCGGCCGAAAATTCGGCAGGCCCATTCGCGGCGACGGTTCGCCCCATTAGTGCGATCGTTTCCGGCGATTTCAACAGTGCGTTCGGCTCCGAGGCGTATCGACGCTTCATCGCGCCGCTTGAAGGCGCACCGTCATTTATCGACGCGTGGACCGAACTTCACCCTGGGCAAACGCCACCGCCGACAGCGGGAGTCTTCGATCTAGATCAATGGTCGGATGGGCCGATCACGTGCGACTTTGTGTTCGTCACCGAAGACTTACGCGACCGATTGCGCCGCTGCGTTATTGATGGCGCCACGCAAGCGTCCGACCATCAGCCGATCCTGCTCGAACTGGCATAAATCCGGGCGCGACGCAGGTGATGCCAACGAACGCGATGCGAACGCATGCGGTTCACCCAAACGCGGCGAGATACTCAGCCCAGTGCGCCCCAGACTCCTGCGCGAGCGTCTCTTTGACGAACGCGATTTCGTCGGCGTACTCGCTTGACGACAGCCCGCCGCGCATCAACTGGAACCGGCAATACAGCAGGTAAGTGTTGACGACATCGGTCTCGCAATAATTACGCACCTCCTCGATGCGTCCCTCGCGAACCGCTGACCAGACTTGCCCACCATCCATGCCGAGCTTGCCCGGAAACCCGCAGAGCTTGGCAAGCGCATCGAGCGGCGCGTTGGCGCGCGTCTGATACATGGCCAGCACGTCCATGAGGTCCGTGTGGCGCGAGTGGTAGCGGCTGATGTAATTGTTCCACTTGAAGTCGCGGTCCTCCTCGCCGACATCCCAGTAGCGCGATGCCGGAATGCCGTGCACGAGCGCGCGGTAGTGAAGAACTGGCAAGTCGAAGCCGCCGCCGTTCCACGATACGAGCTGCGGCGTGTACCGTTCGATCACGCGGTAGAACGACTGGATGAGCGCTGCCTCGTCGTCGTCAGGTGAGCCCAGCGATCGCACACGCAAGCCAGTGCGATCCCGAAAGACGCAAGAAATCGCCGCCACGCATTGGAGGTAGTGCGGAAGAAAATCCGTGCCCGTCTTTTCCCGGCGCGCGGCGAACGCGTGCTCGGCCACTTCGGCATCGCTCATCGAGGCCGGCAAATCTTCGAGCCGGCGAATACCGGCGACATCGGGAATCGTCTCGATGTCGAAAACGAGGATGGGAGTCATTGGCAAATCAATTGGAGCCCTGCTCTGCCGCGACAGAGCGAGGGATAAAACAAGCGGTGTGAACCACTTACGCGACGTTTAAAGTCAAAGAACCGCGTCCTTGCGGACACCATTCGAGGCGAAAAAGCGCTTCAAGCGTACCAGCGCTTCTTGTTGAATCTGGCGTACGCGTTCGCGGGTTAGTCCCATTTCGTCCGCTAGCTCTTCCAACGTGGCCGGCTCAATATGATTGAGCCCAAAGCGGCGCTCGATGACGTGCCGGTGCTTGTCGGAAAGGCGTGACAGCCACGCGCGCGTCAGCGTTTCGAGCTCGCGATGCTGCACTTCAGCATCGGGCGACTGGCTTTGATCGTCGGAAAGCAGATCAAGCAAGCTGCTCGCGGGATCAAGATCGAGCGGCGCATCGAGGGAGGCCGTATGCTCGTTCAGCGCAAGGATATCGGTGACCTCATCGGCTGTCTTGCCAGTGAGGTACGCGATGTCGTCGATGCTTGCGTCGCGCCGCTCGTTCGCACCGCTCGCGTTCATTGAATTTTTTTCCAGATGGCGCTTCGCGCGTAGCACCTGATTCAATTCGCGAATCACATGCACCGGCAACCTCACCGTGCGCGCCTGATTCATGATGGCCCGCTCGATGCTCTGGCGAATCCACCATGTCGCGTATGTCGAGAAGCGAAAGCCCCGTGTGGGATCGAACTTTTCGATCGCGTGCATCAAGCCGAGATTGCCTTCCTCGATCAAGTCGAGCAGTGGCACGCCACGGTTCAAATAGCCCTTTGCAATGCTGACGACGAGCCGTAAGTTGCGCTCGATCATGACCTGACGCGCCTCGAATTCGCCAGCCTTCGCGAGCCGCGAATACCGCTGCTCCTCCTCGACAGTAAGCAGCGGCTTAACACTGATGCGATTCAGATAATGCTGAATCGTATCGGCCGTCAGCTCCGCTTGCAAAAGCGCGCGAAAATCATCCGGATCGGGCCCCGCGTCGCTCGTGCGCTCACGCGCCTCGACGTCGTCGCCGCCAGCCGCCGCACCCTCACCGTCAAAATCGCTCTCGCCATCGGCGACGGCTTCGTCCTCGGCCTCGGCCTCGCTCATCGAAGCACCCAAGTCTGGCGCCGATGCTTGCTCGGCGCGTGAAAACGTTTGCGTTTCGTCTTGCTGCTTGCGGCGCTTCGGTTTCGGCATGGTCGTATCGCTTATTGCGGCGGCAAGTATTTCATCGGATCGACGGGTTTGCCCTGCTGGCGAACTTCGAAGTGCAACATTACCCGATCGGCATCGCTGTTACCCATCTCGGCGATCTTTTCGCCTCTGGTCACCGAGTCCCCTTCTTTTACCATCAAAGCACGGTTGTGTGCGTACGCTGTCAGATACATCGCGTTGTGCTTGATGATAATGAGATTACCGTATCCGCGCAGCCCATTTCCTGCGTAGACGACGCGACCCTCCGCTGCAGCCCGCACTGCCTCGCCCGGCGAGCCCCCGATGTTGATGCCCTTGTTTTTTGTGTCGTCGAACGGATTGAGGATCGGGCCGTGCGCAGGCCAAGCCATCGCGATATGGCCGCCGTTCATGACTGGCCCTGGGCCGGTGACCGTCGCAGGCGATGGCGGTTGCGGGGGAATGGTCGTGGCAGTCGAGCCGCCGCCATAGAACGGCGGCATTTGCGTTGCCGCTACCGGTGCTCCCGGTGCTCCCGCCACCGGAGCGGCTCCATTGGCGAGCGGCGCGGTTTGCACCGGCCCGCCCACGATCGGTGCAGCCGCGATGCCCGGCGTTGCCGCTGTCGCATTTTGATCGGGCGGCGCAACGCGCAGCAACTGATTGGATTCGATCTGATTCGGATTCGCGAGATTGTTCCACGCCGCGATATCGCGGTAGTTCTGGCCATTCTCAAGCGCAATCCGATACAGCGTATCGCCCGGCTTCACGCGGTAGTAGCCGGGCGGCGGCGGCCCAAGCGGCACGGATTCGGCGGCCGGTTGAGTCGGCGCTGGCGGCGGCATGCCCATTGCCCCCGAGCGGTCAACGACAGGGGCTGGGTCGAGGCGTGTTGCGCATGCCGCCAGCATCATCAAGGCCGCGGCACACGCGGCGCGTTGGGCAGCAGTCAGCGGACCGTCTATATTCTTTGTTCGCATCGCGCGCAGCATAAACATCGGTGTCAAATTACTCCGGATTTTAAGGGAACAAAGAAAACGCGATCAAGCCGAGATTCTCGCCACTGGCTCGATCCCACGCGCTCGACGAGTGTCAGCACCTGTTGCTCGCCGTTTGCCATCGCGACGGGCGCCACGAGTCTACCGCCCACTGCGAGCTGGCCAAGCAAGGCCTCTGGCACCTCAAAACCCGCCGCAGCAATGACGATCGCGTCGAATGGCGCCGCCGCCGGCAGCCCGATGCGACCATCACCGTAATGCAGTCGAATGTTACGCACACGTAGCGGCCGCAAGTTGAGCTTTGCACGCTCGTAAAGCGGCTTCACTCGTTCAATCGAATAGACATCGCGCGCAATCTGGCTGAGCACTGCCGCCTGATAGCCGCACCCCGTGCCGATTTCGAGCACACGATCGAGCGAGCGCCCCGCCGAAGCGAGTTCGAGCATCCGCGCCACGACCGAAGGCTTGGAGATGGTCTGCTGATGACCGATCGGCAGCGCCGAATCCTCGTACGCCTGAGCCGCGAGCCCCGGATCGACGAACATGTGGCGCGGCACCGCGGACATGGCGTTGAGCACGCGAGCATCGCCGATACCGTGGGTTCGAAGCCGTTCGACCATGCGCTCGCGCACGCGCTCAGAAGTCAGCGACAGTGCGCTCGAGAGCGGTACGCTGGGTGCTGCCAGTGTGTCGGCAACTTGCGACGTCGGTATATCGGCGCGCCTCGCACCGTCGCGTGCGCGGCCATGTTCGTCGGCATCCGCCTTATTTGCGCCGGCATGGCCACGCGGCTTGCGCTCAAGATCGGCAAGCCCGAGGGGAAACCGCTTGGCTCGCCCGCTCGTCATGAAGTGCGAGGTCCCAAGCGTGTCCACTCGCGCGTCGCGCAAAGCATTTGCGTATGCGTGAGATCGAGTTGCAGCGGCGTAATGGAGACGCGCCCGTTCGCGAGTGCGTAAAAATCCGTACCGTCGCTCGCATCGAGTGCGGCGCCGGATGGGCCGATCCAATAGATCGGTTCGCCGCGCGGATTCGTTTGGCGAATCACCGGCTGCGAGGGGTGCCGTTTGCCGAGCCGGGTCACCTCCCAATCGCCCAGCTCGCCGTAGGGGCGATTCGGAATGTTCACGTTCAGAAGCGGGTGTCCCGGCAGCGGATGAGCAAGGAAGTGCTTGACGATGTCGTGTGCCACGCGCGCCGCATCTTCCAGGTGCGCCCAGTCCTTTTCGACCAGCGAGAAAGCAATCGACGGCACACCGAACATGACGCCTTCCGTCGCAGCCGCGACGGTGCCCGAGTAGAGCGTGTCTTCGCCGACGTTTTGCCCGTTGTTGATGCCCGAAACGACGAGATCAGGCTTGTCATCGAGCATCCCGGTGAGCGCGATGTGCACCGAGTCAGTCGGCGTACCGTTGACGTAGTAAAACCCGTTTGCCGCCCGCAGGACGGAAAGCGGACGAGAAAGCGTGAGCGAGTTCGAGGCGCCGCTGCAGTTCTGCTCGGGCGCCATCACGGTGACGTCCCCAAGGTGCTTCAGGGCGTCGTAAAGGGCCGCCAGACCGGGCGCCAGATAACCGTCGTCATTGCTTAGTAGGATTCTCATGCGCCGATTGTAACCGAGGACATTATGGCTCTGATCGTCAAATCCGGCGCTTTATCGCAATCGCAACAACAGCCTCCCCCCCTGCCGAAAGGCGCGTTCATGCGCCATCGCCTACACTGCATGCAGATACCGCGACAGCGTAAGGAGAGACGATGCGCGCCGTTCGTTGCAACCGCTATGGGCCGCCCGACATGTTGGTCGTCGAGACACTGCCCGATGCTCGCCCCGGCACCGGCGAAGTCACGATCGAGGTCAAAGCCGCGAGCGTCAACTATCCGGATTTGCTCGTCATCGAGAACAAATACCAATTTCAGCCGGAGTTGCCATTCACGCCCGGTTGTGAAGTGGCGGGCGTTGTGCGCGATGTCGGCCCGGGAGTGTCCGGCCTGCGGCGCGGCATGCCGGTCGCCGCGTTGGTGCGTACCGGCGGATTCGCCGATCAGGTGCTCGCGCCGGCCGATGCGTGTGCACGCCTGCCCGAGGGCACCGATTACGCGATCGCGGCCGCGTTCACACTTGCCTATAGCACCTCATACCATGCCCTTGTCGACCGCGGGTCACTCGCCGCCGGCGAGACGCTGCTCGTGCTCGGCGCTGCGGGCGGCGTTGGGCTTGCCGCTGTCGAAATCGGCAAAGCGCTCGGCGCCCGGGTCATCGCCGCCGCTTCGAGTGACGCCAAGCTCGCCGTCTGCCGCGAACATGGCGCCGATGCGACGATTCAGTACGAACGCGAGGATTTGCGCGAACGCATCGCGGCGCTCACTGGCGGACGCGGGCCCGATGTTATTTACGATCCGGTCGGCGGACGCTTTGCGGAACCCGCCTTCCGCAGTATCGGTTGGCGTGGGCGTTACCTCGTCGTCGGCTTTGCAAACGGAGAAATCCCTCGCTTGCCGCTGAATTTGGCCCTGCTCCGAGGTGCAAGCATCGTGGGCGTGTTCTGGGGGGAGTTCGCCCGGCGCGAATCAGAACGCAATCACGCTGACTTGGAGAGGCTCGTCGGTTGGCTGAGCGAAGGCAAGCTGCGCCCACGCATCAGCGCGCGTTATTCGCTGGAAGACACGCCGCGCGCGTTGCGCGACATGGCCGAGCGTCGAGTGACCGGGAAAATTGTCGTTGTGCCTTAAGTGCCGGCCTTAAGTGCCACGATTTTCGGCGATGCACAACCCAGTACACGCGTGGAGCCTTTCCACCGCCGATCGATCGTCAGATCACCTTTCGCGCACGCAACCCGACAATCTCGTCCTCTTCATAACCCAGCGTGCGAAGGACTGCGTCAGTATGTTCGCCGAGCGCCGGGCCGAGCCAGCGCGTGCCGCCCGGCGTCTCCGACATCCTGGGTGTGACACCGGGCAGCGCAACGTCGAGACCGTCGTCCCACTTGAAATGCCGAATCATTTCTCGTGCCGCGTATTGCGGATCGGTGAACATGTCGGCGGCGCTGTAAATGCGCCCAACCGGCACGTCGGCGGCATTGAGGATGTCGAGCGCTTCGTCGATGGTTCGGTGAGCGAGCCAGGCAGAGATGGCGTCGTCGATCTCTTGGGTGCGCGGCACACGGCCATCGTTGTGCGCGAGCGACGGATCGTTCGCGAGATCCGCACGTTCGATCGCCGTCATAAGCCGCTTGAAGATCGGGTCGCTGTTGCCGCCAATGACGATGCTGCCATCTTTGCAAGGATAGGTGTTCGAAGGAACAATCCCGGGCAGCGACGCGCCGGTGCGCTCGCGCACCGCACCGTAGACGCCATATTCAGGCACGATGCTCTCCATCATGTTGAAGACGGCCTCGTAAAGTGCCACGTCGACAACTTGCCCTTTGCCCCCATTGGCCTGCCGGTGATGCATCGCCATGAGGGCGCCGATCACTCCGTGCAGCGCCGCAATGGAGTCACCGATCGAAATCCCGATGCGCGGCGGCGGCAAATCGGGGTAGCCGGTAATGTGGCGCAGTCCGCCCATTGCCTCGGCAATCGAGCCGAAACCGGGGCGGTCCCGGTACGGCCCGGTCTGGCCGTAGCCGGACAAACGCACCATCACGAGGCCCGGATTGTGTGCACTCAGCACGTCATAACCGAGGCCGAGTTTTTCGAGCAGACCGGGCCTGAAATTCTCGACAACGATGTCGGCTTCGCCCGCCAGCCGCCGCACAATCTCCTTGCCCTCGTCGAGTTTCAGGTTAACTGTCACGGACTTCTTGTTGCGCGCCTGGACAGCCCACCAAAGCGACGTGCCGCCAGCTTGCGGATAGAGCATGCGCCACTTGCGCAGCGGGTCCCCACCGTTGGGGTCCTCGACCTTGATGACCTCTGCGCCGAATTCGCCGAGAAAGCGCGCGGCAAAAGGCCCCGCGATCAGCGTGCCCAACTCGAGTACTTTGACGCCCGCGAGCGGGCCAGCTGTTGCAGTCATCGTCAAGTCACCTTTTGATGAATCGTGCCGATGCGCGCAGGGCCGGCCCTTAGCCAGTCCGGGCTCCCGCGCTTGCGCCGGCAGTCACAGCGATCGCCTGTCGAGCACCGCGCGCGCGATGGTCCCGGCGTCCACATACTCGAGCTCGCCACCAACGGGGACGCCACGCGCGAGCCGCGTGACCTTAAGGTCGCGCGCCTTGAGCGTCTGCGCGAGGTAGTGCGCGGTCGCTTCCCCTTCGTTTGTGAAATTCGTGGCGAGCACAACCTCTTTCACCACACCGTCCGATGCGCGTTTCACGAGCCGGTCGAAGTGAATTTCCTTGGGGCCGATTCCGTCGAGCGGACTCAGCCGCCCCATCAGCACGAAATAAAGCCCCCGGTAGGTCATGGTCTGCTCGAGCATGATCTGGTCGGCCGGCGTCTCGACAACGCACAGCAGCGTCGGGTCGCGGGACTCGTCGCTGCAGACGTCGCAGATGCGGGCCTCCGTGAACGTATTGCACTTTTCACAGTGCTGCAGATGCTCAGCCGCGAAGACGAGCGCGTGGCCGAGCCGCTCGGCGCCCTCGCGGTCGTGTTGCATGAGGTGATAGGCCATCCGTTGCGCCGACTTCGGACCGACGCCGGGCAACGCGCGCAGCGCCTCAACGAGGGCAACGAGAGCGGAAGGCTGTTTCATGGCAGTAGCTCGGGCGCCTTGGCGATCCGCGTGCTCAGAACGGCAGCTTGAAGCCCGGCGGCAGCGGCAAGCCGGCCGTCATACCGCCCATCTTTTCCTGGACCGTCGCCTCGGCCTTGCGCACGGCGTCATTAAAGGCGGCCGCAACGAGGTCTTCGAGCATGTCCTTGTCGTCGGCGAGCAAGCTCGGATCGATCGACACACGGCGTACATCGTTCTTGCAAGTCATCGTCACCTTGACGAGGCCCGCGCCCGATTGGCCTTCGACCTCGATCTGGGCGAGCTGCTCTTGCATTTTCTTCATGTTTTCCTGCATCTGCTGGGCTTGCTTCATCAGCCCGGCAAGTTGGCCTTTCATCATGGACATGCTCCTTGAATCGTGTGGTAGGAATGCAGCATCGGCTGTGCCGATGCCTGAATAAGGTAATGGAGGGGCCGTGCAGCACGCTTTAGCTGGCGCCGGCCTCCGTATCGGATGAAAGCGAAAGTGGCTTGACGGAGCCCGGCACGATCGTGGCGCCGAACTCGCGGATCAGCGACCGCACGAAGGGATCGGCATCGATCTCCTGTTCAGCCTGGCGCTGGCGCTGCGCGCGCGCCGCGGCCTCGAGCACCGCAGCCGTGCGGCGAGCCGGCCCCACTTGGACCCGCACCTCCACCGGCTTGCCGAGCCGCTCAACCAGCGCCGCCTTCAGTTTCGCGACCTGCGCACCCTCGGCATATTGCGGGACGGGCACGCTGAGCGTGAGCAATCCGTCTTCCAGCACCGTCAATTCGCTGTTGAAGGCAAGCTGATGGGCGACCCCGCTCAAGCCCAGTTCGGCGGCAAGCGCTGGCCAGTCGCCGGCAAAGCCGACAGCATCGAGACTGATCGACGGCGGTAACGTCGAGAGATCGATCGAAGGAGATGCATCCGCTGCCTGTGCCGCAATCGGCGCCTGTCCGCCAGCGCGCTCGGGAGGCGGCAGAAAGTCGTCATCGGACGCAATGAAGTAGTCGTCCTCCGAGGATAGCGGCACGTAGTCGTCGAATGGGATGTCGATCGGCGGTGCGTCGTCCCACGGCGGCGGCGTCATCTGCGACGTAACGGCCGACGTGGCCGGTGCGCTCCCCTCCCCGCCGCGCGGGCGTGGCACAGGGACCGCAACGGGCGAAGGCGGTACAGCCTGTTTCGCGGGCGCGGCGGGCGCGGGCGGCGCCTTCGTCGTGCCGCCTGCGGCCGCACCGCGACCCGCGGACACGCGCATCCCGGCGCTACGCAGCACTTCGAGAGCGGCGCTGGCGCCACCCGTACGCGGCGGCGGTGCGGCTTCGGTGGCTCTCGCCGGCGTGGAGCTGCCCGACCGGGACGTCACATCCGCTGCCCCCGCCCGGTCAACCGGGGAAGAAGCGTTGACCTCAGCCGTTGGCTGCTGCATGGCGTTAGATGCCATCGCGGCGCCACCCTGTCCGCTTGGAATACGGCTGGCCGCGTCGGCTGTGCTCGAGCGGTCGAGCGAGACACGTTCGGCCGAACTGGACACAGCGTTGCGCGCGCTCGATGTGCCGTCTGTCACTGCAGCGCCGCGCCCCTCGCCGGGGACAGCGTCGGCTGCGCTTGTCGCGCTGTGCGGCTCGTGCCGGACGTCATCCGCCGAAGCCTTATCGATAGGGTTACCGGGGATGTTGGCCGGCATCGCCCCCGCCGCCGCTTCGGGTCGAGGCGTCGCGGTCATGACGGATCGTCCCGCCTCTTGCGCGACCGACGCGCGCATAGATGCCGCCGTTGCCTCACGCGCGGGCATCCGGGCGCCGGCACTCTCGTCAATCTCTGTAGCGCGCGCAGGCGCCGCACCCGGGCTCGTCCGCCCGGAGCCGGCGGGCCGAGGCGCCGCGGCCGTCAACTGCGGCTCGCTCGAGGCTACGGCGCCGCCCCTTGGCGCACCGACACGATCAGCCACGCGCGACGACACCGGCAAACCACCCGTGCGCGGCCCAGCGGCAGCAGCGGGACCGCCTTGCCTGGCGGGCTCGAACGCGAGCATGCGCAACAGCGTCATCGTGAAGCCGGCGTACTCGTCGGGTGCCAGCCCCAACTCATTGCGCCCGATCGTGGCGATCTGGTAGAAAAGTTGGACATGCTCCGGCGACAGCACTCCCGCGAACCGCCTGATGTCGTCCGCCTCGGGCCATTCGTCGAGTACGGACGACGGCGCAAACTGCGCCCATGCGATGCGATGCAAGAGGCCCGCCAAATCTTGCAGTGCCGTGGAAAACGACAGGCTGCGCAGCGCCATTTCGTCGGCGATGGCAAGCACAAGTGCACCATCGCCGGCAGCGAGCGCATCGACCAAGCGAACCAAATAGCTCTGATCGAGCGCGCCCAGCATGCCGCGCACCGCTTCTTCGCTGACCTGATTGGCCGAGTATGCGATTGCCTGATCGGTCAGCGAAAGCGCATCTCGCATGCTGCCTTCGGCCGCACGCGCGAGGAGCCGCAGCGCCTGCGGCTCGAATGCAATCTGTTCCGCTGCGAGAATGCGCTCGAGATGGCCGACGATGTGTCCGGCCGGCATCTGCTTCAGATTGAACTGCAGACAGCGAGATAGCACCGTGACGGGAATCTTTTGCGGATCGGTCGTCGCAAGAATGAACTTGATGTGCGGCGGCGGCTCTTCCAGCGTCTTCAACATGGCGTTGAACGCGTGGTTCGTCAGCATGTGCACTTCGTCGATCATGTAGACCTTGAAGCGCGCATCGACAGGAGCATAGACAGCACGCTCGAGCAGCGCAGCCATTTCGTCCACGCCTCGGTTGCTCGCGGCATCCATCTCGACGTAATCGATGAAACGGCCTTCGTCGATTTCACGGCATGCGCGGCATACACCGCACGGCGCCGCCGTAATTCCGGTCTCGCAGTTGAGTGCTTTCGCGAAGATCCGCGACAGCGTCGTTTTGCCGACTCCACGCGTGCCGGTAAAGAGATACGCGTGATGCAGGCGCGCACCCTCGAGCGCGTGCGTGAGCGCACGCACGACGTGTTCTTGTCCGACGAGCGAAGCGAAATCCTTCGGTCGCCACTTGCGTGCGAGAACTTGATAGGTCATCGCGAAATTGTATCAGCAACGACGCAGCGCCCAATCAGCCATAACAGCATGTCACGCGACAAAGCCGCAGCCCTCGCGCAACACCCGGCAATGCAACAACGCCGAGTCGGGCTGGCGAATGCCAATTGCGAATAACAGCTGGAAACGGAGACTGTATCCGAGGCGGATAAACGAGGTAGAAAACGGAAAAGGAAGGCGAACAACGGAGGCAAAGAAAGCAGAGGTGACGAGCCTGACCCTCGGCACTGGCGGAAAACGGCTGTGGCTGCTTCGTTCCCGACCTGACCAGGTTGACCGCACCTCCATGCGAGGAGGCCCGTCACGAAATATTCTATCACTACTGCGCTCGGCGCGCGACTGCTCTTTGCGCGTTTTTTGTTGAGAGCACATGAATGATGGAATGCGAGCGGCCGTCGCATGGAGTGCATCGCGTCGCTTTTCAGTGGGCCCATGAGCCCAAGTCGGACGCTCGAGCGAGAGTTACAGCGTCATCGACGCCGATAACCGCTTCGCGCGGCGTAAAGCAAATTCGGCTAATATGGGAGCTTAATGACCCTAAGGGCGTCTCGCATACCGCCGCTCGCCGCCGCGTAACGCGCCTGTTTTCGATTCGCGCGTCTGCGTGCTTTCCGGCACGCGCTTCCAAATGACGTACACCTTCAGAGCGTTTTTTCGTTTTGGTGTATCGTGGCGGGCAATTCAGTCTCGGGCCAGGAACCCGAAGAGGTAACTAAATGAGCGAACAAATCAAGCACATCAGCGACGCATCGTTCGAGCAGGACGTCGTGAAATCCGACAAGCCCGTGCTGCTCGATTTCTGGGCCGAGTGGTGCGGCCCTTGCAAGATGATCGCGCCCATCCTCGATGAAATCGCGAAGGATTACACGGACCGCCTGCAAGTCGCCAAGCTCAACGTCGACGAGCATCAGTCCACGCCGGCCAAGTTTGGCGTGCGCGGCATCCCGACGCTGATTCTCTTCAAGAACGGCGCAGTCGCAGCACAAAAGGTCGGCGCGCTCTCGAAGTCGCAACTGACGGCGTTCCTCGACAGCCACCTGTGATCGAACAGTACTGGGCTTGTTGTCCGAGAACAACAAGCCCAGGGCACCGCCCGATCGGCCAAAGCTGGCGCGACGAGGTGTGTGCTATGCTAGAATCACAACATATTCGACAAGACACATAAGTCCCTGAGCGGTTCCGCTCAATCTCCTCCCGAATTTCTTTTCGTCGCACCTTCTCTCCCCGGCGGGAATTCCGTATGCATTTATCCGAGCTCAAGTCTCTGCACGTGTCTCAATTGATCGAGATGGCGAATGGCCTCGAGATTGAAAGTGCGAACCGCCTGCGCAAGCAGGAATTGATGTTCGCCATTCTTAAGAAGCGCGCCAAGACCGGCGAGACAATTTTCGGCGACGGCACCCTCGAGGTGTTGCCGGACGGCTTCGGCTTCCTGCGCTCGCCCGAGATGTCGTATCTCGCCAGCACGGACGACATTTACATCAGCCCCTCGCAGATCCGACGCTTCAATCTGCACACGGGCGACACGATCGAAGGTGAGGTGCGCACGCCGAAAGACGGCGAGCGCTATTTCGCGTTGGTCAAGGTCGACAAAGTCAATGGGCAGCCGCCCGAGGCTTCGAAACATAAGATCATGTTCGAAAACCTCACGCCGCTGCATCCGAACAAGCCGCTTCTTCTCGAACGCGAGATGCGCGGTGAGGAAAACGTCACGGGCCGCATCATCGACATGATCGCTCCGATCGGCAAAGGCCAGCGCGGGTTGCTGGTCGCTTCGCCGAAGTCGGGCAAGACGGTCATGCTTCAGCACATCGCGCATGCGATCAAGCAGAACCACCCTGATGTCGTGCTCTTCGTGCTGCTCATCGACGAGCGCCCGGAAGAAGTGACGGAAATGCAGCGCTCGGTGGCGGGCGAGGTCATTGCCTCGACGTTCGATGAGCCGGCCACGCGTCACGTGCAGGTTGCCGAAATGGTGATCGAGAAGGCCAAGCGCCTCGTCGAGATGAAACACGACGTCGTGATTCTGCTCGACTCGATCACGCGCCTCGCGCGCGCCTACAACACGGTCATTCCCGCCTCCGGCAAAGTGCTGACGGGCGGTGTCGATGCCAACGCACTACAACGCCCGAAGCGCTTTTTCGGCGCGGCCCGTAACATCGAGGAAGGCGGCTCGCTCACGATTATCGGCACCGCACTGATCGAAACGGGTAGCCGGATGGACGACGTCATCTATGAAGAGTTCAAGGGCACCGGCAACATGGAAGTGCACCTGGAGCGTCGTCTTGCGGAGAAGCGTGTTTATCCGTCGATCAACCTGAACAAGTCAGGCACTCGGCGCGAGGAGCTTTTGATCAAGCCCGAGATCCTGCAAAAGATCTGGGTCTTGCGCAAATTCATTCACGATATGGATGAAGTCGAAGCGATGGAATTCCTGCTCGACAAGATCCGCCAGACGAAGGGCAACTCGGAGTTTTTCGAGCTGATGCGCCGGGGCGGCTAACGCCTCGCTCCCCGTAGCACCGACGACTACACTGCGTTTGTGCCGGCCTTCGTGTGACGCTCGGTTTGATACGAGCGTCACAAAAAGACTTATCGTAGCGCCATGCTGACGAAGCTCACCCGCTGGCTGGACAAGCGGCGCCGCGAACGGGCGTTGCGGGACTTTCCAATCGCCGATGAAGTCTGGCGGACAACGCTGGCCGGCCTGCCTTTTCTCAGCTATCTGAATGACTCGGAGCTCGCGCGTTTGCGCGAACTGACGAGCCTCTTTCTCTCGCAGAAGTCGTTTTCAACTGCGCACGAGCTGGAACTCACCGACGAGATGATCGCGGGCATTGCCGTACAGGCATGCCTCCCCGTCTTGAACTTGAGCCTGGATCTCTACCGCGGCTGGGTCGGCATCGTCGTCTATCCCGGCGAATTTGTGATCCGAAAAACGGTCGAGGACGAGGCCGGCGTGGTGCATGAAGTCGAGCACGATGCGAGTGGCGAAGCATGGGAAGGTGGCCCCGTCATCCTGTCATGGGAAGACGCGCGAATGACTGACGCCCACGACGCATACAACGTCGTCATTCACGAGTTTGCCCACAAGATCGATATGTTGTCGGGCGAGGCCGACGGCCATCCCCCCCTCTTTCGTCGTTGGCACGCACCGCTTGACGAGCAATGCTGGGCTGACGTTTTCGATCATGCCTACGACCGATTTTGCGCGGAAGTCGACGCCGTGCCAAAACGACGCTGGTCGCGCTTTGAGCGCGATTCGCTGATCGACCCGTACGCGGCCGATCATCCCTCCGAGTTCTTCGCCGTCTGTAGTGAGGCGCTCTTCGTGCAGCCGCGCGCATTCGAATCCGAGCACCCCGAACTCTACCGGTTGCTCGCCCGTTACTACCGCCAGGATCCAGCGTGCACCGGCGCGCTCGAAGCGCCCATCATCGATCAGTCCGCCCATCATGCAGATCATTAGCCAAGCGAATGATTCTCTGCCATAATTCTCTTTTTTGACCTTGGGCAAGTGGCTCGCAGGCAGCGCGCTGGGCGTGCAGAAGCGCTTTAAAATCCAGCGGAGCTAGCAACGCGGGGCGGCAGGGCGAGAGCGCTGCACAGCTGACCGAACATCATCGGTAACGCAGCGGGCTGGCTACCCCCAGACTGAAGGAAGGACCATGAAAGAAGGCATTCACCCCAATTACCGCGAAGTCGTTTTTCAAGACATGTCGAACGGCTTCATGTTCGTGACGCGTTCCACGATCCAAACGCGTGAGACCGTCGAGTACAACGGCAACACGTACCCGCTCGCCAAGATCGAAGTGTCGTCGGAGTCGCATCCGTTCTACACGGGCCAGCAAAAGATCATGGACACGGCCGGCCGCGTCGAGAAGTTCAACAAGAAGTTCGGCGCACGCGCAGCAGGCAAGGCAGCGAAGTAACTCAAAGCCATGCGTCGAACGGCGGGCAAGCCGTAGGCACGACACGAAAGGGCAGCTGCGGCTGCCCTTTTTCGTTGCCGAAACCCTGTGCGCCTAGTTTGCCGCGGCATCCCGGACGATGCGCGATACTGACGCCAGGCAGCGTCGAAGTCTTACAATGCTTGTTCCTGAAACGCGCAGCCAAAATAGAAAAAACGACCGCCGCTCATTTGCATGAAAACTGTTGTCCGTCTTACCGCCTCCGCAACGCGCGCCTTGCCACGCTCGCTCTTGCTCGCCATCTCGATCGTCTACGCCGCCTTCGGGCTCTTCGGCCGAGACCCCTGGAAGAACGAGGATGCCGCGGGCTTCGGCGTCATGTGGACAATGGCCAACGGCGGAATCCATGACTGGCTGTTGCCGAACCTCGTCGGGAAGTTCATCACCGAGAGCGGCCCCGCAGGCTACTGGCTCGGCGCGCTTTGGATTCGCCTCTTGGAGCCGTGGATTGCGGCCACCGATGCCGCACGCATCTCGACGGGTATCCTCTTTTGCCTGACTTGCGCATTGGTCTGGCATGCAGCGTACTTGCTCGGCCGCCGCCCCGAGGTTCAGCCTTTCAAATACGCGTTTGGCGGTGAGCCGGAACCGCGCGACTACGGGCGCACACTGGCGGACGGTGCCCTGCTGATTCTTTTAGCCTGCTTCGGGCTCGCTGAGCGCGGTCATGAGACGACCCCGCAGCTCGCGCAATTCATGAGCATCGCGCTTGTCCTCTACGGGCTCGTGCTCGCCCTCGACACTCCCTTGCTCGGCTCGCTCTGCTGGGCGGTGGGACTCGGGCTCGTGGGCCTGAGCGGCAACCTGCTGCTCGTCGCTTTGCTGCTGGCCGGCACGCTCTCTATGGCGGCGATCGTGCGCGAAGCACGCTCCGTCTGGCTGCTGGCGGTGGGTGTGCCGCTCGCGCTCGCCCTGAGCGCAGCTTGGCCTGCCGTTGTTCTCAACTTGTATCCGGACGACGCAAGCTGGTTCCTCGAACAATGGATCAACGGCAGCATCAACCGGTTTTCTGCGCCACCGGGACATGTCGTCATTTACGCATTCAAGAACCTGCCGCTGTTCACTTGGCCTGTGTGGCCACTCGCGGCCTGGGCCTGGTTCAGCTGGGGTGGCCTGCGCCGCCGTCCCCATATCGCGGTGCCGCTCGCTGTCGTTCTGCCTGTGCTGATCATGTCGGTGCTGCAAAGCCACCAGACGAACCAGCTCTACATCCTCCTGCTGCCGCCGCTCGCAGTGCTCGCAACGTTCGCGCTTCCCACATTGAAGCGCGGGGCGATCAATGCAATCGACTGGTTTGCCGTGCTGTGCTTCACGATACTCAGCACATTCGTCTGGCTTGTCTGGCTCGCATCACAGACGGGATCCCCCCACCCGCTTGCACGCAACCTCTCGCGCCTTGTGCCCGGATACGTCCCGCATTTCGATGCGGTCTCGTTCGCTTGCGCCATTGCAGTGACCCTCTTCTGGTACGGCCTCGTCCATTGGCGTGTTGCACGGCATCCGAAAGTTCTTTGGCGCAGCGTAGTGCTGACGAGCGCCGGCACGACGCTCATGTGGGTGCTGCTGATGACGCTGTGGCTCCCGATCGTCAACTACAGCCGGACTTACCGGGACGTCGCGTTACAGATTGCGCAGCATCTGCCTGACGACTACACCTGTATTGCTCCGGTGCGCCTCGGCGATGCGCAACTCGCGTCGTTCGCCTACTTCGCCGACATGCACTTTTCATTCGACGGCGACTGCGACGTCTTGCTGCGTCAGGACCAACAGGACTTCAGCGACCCGAGCCCGATGCCGAGCTACGTCTGGCAGCCTGTCTGGGAAGGCCGCCGAGCGGCCGACCGTGACGAGCGCTTCCGGCTCTACGTGCGAATCGATCGCCCCAAGGCGACGATCCAGCATCACCCAAGGCCGGCCGTCCGCCAACATTAATACGATGGCTGAATGATGTTCGCAGACATGCGCCGGATCGCCGGCCTCGCGTGGCCGGTCCTGATTGGCCAACTGGCCATCATTGCCTTTGGTCTCATCGACACGGTGATGGCAGGCCGTTATTCGGCCGTCGACCTCGCCGCCCTCGGGCTTGGGTCATCGATTTACGTGTCGGTCTACGTCGGTCTGACCGGCGTCGTGCTGGCGCTGCAGCCGATCGCCGGACAGCTCTTCGGCGCGCGGCGCGAAGCCGAAATTGGCGAGCAAGTGCGCCAGGCTCTCTGGCTCGCCGCGGCGCTGGCCGTGCTCGGCTTCACGCTCATGGCCTTCCCAGGGCGCCTGCTCGCGATCTCACACGTGCCGCCGGCCCTCTATCATCGAACCGAGCTCTATTTGCGCATTGCCGCAGTTGGCCTGCCGGCGGCGCTGGTTTTCCGCGTCTACTCGGCGTTGGCGAACGCAGTCGGTATGCCGCGGCTCGTGATGATCCTTCAGATCGGCGCGTTGGGTGCCAAAATTGCGCTGAACTTCTGGTTCGTCTTTGGGGGATTCGGCCTCGCGCCACTCGGTGGTCCCGGTTGTGCGCTCGCGAGCACCGTCATCAATTTCGTGCTCGCCGCAATCGGCATCACCCTCCTCGCCCGTCTCGACGTCTTCGCCCCGTTCGGTATCTTCTCGCGCTTTTCCTGGCCCAACCGGCGACGGCAGGCGGAATTGTTGAAGCTCGGCCTGCCGATGGGACTGTCTTATCTCATCGAAGTCACGTCGTACGCGTTTATGGCGCTTTTCATCGCGCGATTCGGCACAACGACGCTCGCGGGGCACCAGATCATCGGCAATTTCGGCGCCGCGCTTTACATGACGCCGATGTCGATCGGCATTGCAACGTCGACGCTCGTCGCCCATGCCCTCGGCGCACACCGGTACGACGCGGCGCGCTCGCTCGCGCGGCACGGCATGACGATGGCGTTCGTGATCGGCTGCTGCTACGCGGCCATCGCGTTCATCCTGCGGCCCGCGATCATCGCCGGCTATACGCCCAACCCGGCCGTCATCGCAGCCGCCATGCCGCTCATGCCCGTCATGCTCGTCTATCACGTCTTCGATACGATTCAGACAGCGACGTCCTTCGTTTTGCGTGCTTATCGCGTCGCCGTCGTGCCGACCGTCATCTATGCGGTGGCCCTTTGGGGCGTCGGTCTCGGCGGCGGCTATTGGCTCGGCTTCAACGTCGGCGGTTTCACGCCAGCCTGGTTGATTGGCGCGCGCGGCTTTTGGGCCGCGAACGCGGCAAGCTTGGCGGTGGCCGGCTGCGGGCTCTTTATCTACTGGCGTTCGGTCAGCACCCACTTTCAAGCGAAGGCGATCGTCGACCCCGTTGAACCGCATTTGGCAACGACGCCAACTCGATCGGCCCATGACGAAACCGCTTGAGCGACCTGCGCCGTAAGCGGTGCGCGTACCCTCTCGGCAAAAAATCTCGTCGAAAAACAGGAAGAACACAAGGCAGCAGCGAGCCCCAGGTGCTCGACTGCTACCTCCATGGGGCCCCTTCAGTCACGCTCCGGTTCAGTGCACGACTCGCTCGAAAGCGAATTTGCCGTCCTCGAACTCGACCGGAATGACGTCCTTCGGCCCGAACCGGCCCGACAGAATCAGCTTGGCGACCGGATTCTCGATCTCTTGCTGAATCGCGCGCTTGAGCGGCCGTGCGCCAAAGAGCGGATCGTAGCCGACCTTCGCGATCTGTTCGAGCGCCTCGTCGGACACAACCAGCTGCATGTCGAGCTTCGCCAGCCGCTCGTGCACGCGCTGCAGCTGAATCTTCGCGATCGACTCGATATGCTCACGATCAAGCGAGTGGAAAACCACGACTTCATCGATCCGGTTCAGGAACTCAGGCCTGAACTGCAGCTTAACTTCGGCCCAGACCGCTTCCTTGATGTCTTCCTGCGACTGCGACGACATGGACTGAATCATCTGCGAACCGAGGTTCGACGTCATAACGATGACGGTATTCTTGAAGTCGACGGTGCGTCCCTGGCCGTCGGTCATTCGGCCATCGTCGAGCACCTGCAGCAGCACGTTGAAGACGTCCGGGTGAGCTTTTTCGATCTCGTCGAGCAGAATCACGCTGTACGGCTTGCGGCGCACGGCCTCAGTGAGGTAGCCGCCCTCCTCATAGCCGATATAGCCCGGCGGCGCGCCAATGAGCCGCGCGACGCTGTGCTTTTCCATGAACTCGCTCATGTCGATGCGAATCAGCTGATCTTCGGAATCGAACAGGAACCCGGCAAGCGCTTTGCATAACTCCGTCTTGCCGACACCCGTCGGGCCCAGAAACAAAAAGGAGCCATACGGCCGGTTCGGATCGGCAAGG
Source organism: Trinickia sp. (assembly GCF_035492435.1). Classification (GTDB taxonomy): domain Bacteria; phylum Pseudomonadota; class Gammaproteobacteria; order Burkholderiales; family Burkholderiaceae; genus Trinickia. Next base: position 20,776 of record NZ_DATJJF010000012.1, on the reverse strand, counting down.
CCCGCGCGCGAGCGGCGGATTGCATCGGCCACCGCGCTGATCGCCTCGTCTTGGCCCACCACGCGCTCGTGCAGCTTCGCCTCAATCTGCAGCAGTTTTTCCCGCTCGCCCTGCATCATCCGCGCGACCGGAATGCCGGTCGCACGCGAGACGACCTCCGCGATTTCCTCCGCACCCACCTGCGTGCGCAACAGTCGCGGCCGCGACGGATTATGCTGCTCCCTCGCTTCAGCCTGCGTGACCTGCTTCAGACGCGATTCCAGCTCGGGCAGCTTGCCGTATTGCAGCTCGGCAACCTTGTCCAGCTTGCCTTCCCGCTGCAAACGCACAATCTCGGCACGCGTCTTCTCGATCTCTTCCTTCAGCTGCGCGCTGCCCTGCACGGCCGCCTTCTCGGCGGTCCAGATCTCATCGAGATCCGAATACTCGCGGTTCAGCCGTTCGATTTCCTCCTCGATGAGCTGCAAGCGCTTTTGCGACGCCTCGTCCTTTTCCTTCTTCACCGCCTCGCGCTCGATCTTCAGCTGGATTAGGCGTCGGTCGAGCCGATCCATCGCCTCGGGCTTCGAATCGATTTCCATCTTGATCTTGGAAGCTGCTTCGTCGATGAGGTCGATGGCCTTGTCGGGCAGGAAGCGGTCCGTGATATAGCGATGCGACAGCTCCGCCGCCGCGACGATGGCGGGATCCGTGATGTCGACGCCGTGGTGGAGTTCGTAGCGCTCTTGCAGACCGCGCAGAATCGCAATCGTAGCCTCGACGGTCGGCTCGTCCACGAGCACCTTCTGGAAGCGCCGCTCGAGCGCCGCGTCCTTTTCGATGTACTTTCGGTACTCATCGAGCGTCGTCGCGCCGATGCAATGCAATTCGCCGCGGGCAAGTGCCGGCTTCAGCATGTTCCCCGCATCGATCGCCCCTTCGGCCTTGCCCGCGCCGACCATGGTGTGAATCTCGTCGATGAAGACAATCGTCTGGCCTTCGTCGCGCGCGATGTCGTGCAGCACCGCCTTCAGGCGCTCTTCAAATTCGCCCCGGTACTTGGCGCCGGCGAGCAATGCCGCCATGTCGAGCGACAGTACGCGCTTGCTCTTGAGCGACTCGGGTACCTCTCCGTTGACGATGCGCTGCGCGAGTCCTTCGACGATCGCCGTCTTGCCGACACCCGGCTCGCCGATCAGCACAGGGTTATTCTTCGTGCGCCGCTGCAAAATCTGGATCGCGCGGCGGATTTCGTCGTCGCGGCCGATCACTGGGTCTAGCTTGCCCGAACGTGCGCGCTCGGTCAGATCGACTGTGTACCGCTTCAGCGCTTCGCGCTGACTTTCGGCTTCGGCGCTATGGACTTGAGCACCGCCGCGCACAGCGACGATCGCCGATTCGAGTGCGCGGCGCGTGAGGCCGTGTTGCCGCACGAGCCGGCCCGCCTCGCCCTTGTCGTCGGCAACTGCAAGCAAAAACATCTCGCTCGCGATGTAGCTGTCGTTAAGCTGCTGCGCTTCCTTATCCGCCTGATTCAAGAGGCCGTTAAGCTCACGGCTCAGTTGGATGTTGCCGTCGGTCCCTTGCACCTGCGGCAGGCGGGAAATGGCGTCGTTCAGCGCCGTTTGCAGCGCCTGCATGTGCACGCCCGCGCGCGACAAGAGCGAACGCGCCGAGCCATCCTCCTGCGCGATCAATGCGGCGAGCACGTGCACAGGCTCCAGGTATTGCTGCCCGCGCCCAGCCGCAAGGCTCTGTGCGTCGGAGAGCGCCTCCTGGAATTTGGTAGTGAATTTGTCGATCCTCATGAAGAGACCTCCAATTTTTGACTACCACCAACATGAGGGGCACAACGCTCGTTTCAAGCACGATTTTTCAACAATCGTCGTTCGAGGTCGCGACTTGCCGCTCTTAACAGCGTGATGAGTTTTGGGTACGCCATCCCGCGATACGATCACCCGATTTATACTGCTTTGTCGCGCAATTTGGCAGTATGCCCCGAGCGTTGCGGTGTCATCCCGCGTCGCGTCCGGCCTTCCCGATTCTTATGAGCCCCCCTCCCGTTTCCAGCATGTCGGCACCTGCGGCCGCTTCCAGTCAAGTCCCGTCGAGATGCGCTGAACCTACCGAAGCGAATATCCGCGAGCTGGTGTATGCGTTCTATGATCGCGTTCGCGCCGATGCATTGCTGGGCCCGATCTTCGACAAAGCTCTCCAGGGCCGATGGGACGAGCATTTACCGAAGATGTGTCTGTTCTGGGGCAGCCTCGTGCTTGGCGACAAGCGCTATCGCGGCAATGTGCAGCAGCCCCACCAAGCACTGGAAGGCGTCGAGCCACGGCACTTCAGCCGTTGGCTGCACCTCTTTCTCGATACAGTATGCGAGCGCTACGAACCGGCCGCCGCCGTCCGCTTCATGGAACCGGCTTTGAGGATCGCCCAAAGCCTGCAGTTGAGCCGATTTGGCTGGGACTACACGATACCGGCCGAGCAGCAGGCTTTACTCGAGCAGATCGCACCGAGACGACGCGGCGAGGAAACGACGCCTCATACCCCCGATGCGCCCCACCTGCGCCCGAGAACTCGCGGCGAGCCGTTTCCGGCAAAGATCATCGGGCGTGGCGCGGCCGAAACTGAGACTGAGTGATGGATTGATCCGCCGACTAGCGAATCGGGCGAGTCTGGAGGATCTAGCGAGTCGGGCCGGTCGTCTGCTACCGGATGCAAGGGGCTAGCGCATCGAGCCGCTCATCGGCCAGAGGGAAATCAGTCCTGCTACTCGCCTTGTGCCGCGCTTCCTTCGACCGATAGGACCACGAATGACGTCGGCCCCTCGTTTCAACGTGCGTTGTTCGCGTCGAGCCCCCAACGGGCGAGCGCTTCATCATCGGAAACCCGAGCGTCGACCCACCGCTCGCCGGCCTCCGTCGTCTCCTTTTTCCAGAACGGCGCCTGGGTTTTCAGGTAGTCCATCACGAACTCGCAGGCCGCGAACGCCTCATGGCGGTGGGCCGCTGTAGTCGCCGCCAGAACGATTTGGTCCATCGGGTAGAGCTTGCCCACCCGGTGCACGATGAGAACGTCAGAGCCGGGCCAGCGCTTGCGCGCCTCGTCGACAATCGCCTCTAGCGCCTTTTCGGTCATGCCAGGGTAATGCTCGAGTTCCATGGCGGCCACGTTGGAGCCCTCGTTGAGGTCCCGAACAGTCCCCACGAAGCAGGCCACGGCCCCGACCTTCGAATTACATGCGCGCAAGGCCGCAAGTTCGTCGCTCACATCGAAATCGGCAGTCTGTACGCGAACGGTCATGATTTTCCTCTCTTGCCCCAATCGCTTGTCAGCCGCCCGTCACGGGCGGAAAGAATGCCACTTCACAGCCGTCGGTGAGTCGCACCGTCGCATCGGTCATCGCATGGTTGCAGGCCATGCGCAACGCGCGGCCCTCGGCCAACGCGTCAGCCCACCCGCCTCCCCGCTCGCGCAGCCAAGCGCGCAAGTCACCGACGGTGACGATGCCTTCCGGCAAGTCGACCGTCTCCTGGGAGAGCCCGAGCGTCTCGCGCACGCTCGCAAAATACCTCAGTTCAATCTTCATCTATAGCAATTCGGTTGGATGCCCGTCGTGATTGAGCGCCGATTCAGCGCTCAATTCGTCGACTCGGTCCGTTCAAGCCAGCAAGTCGGAAAACGGAAGAAAACGCACGGTCTGGCCCTCGGTGATCGCATGGTTCACCGGGTTATCGATCAGCCCATCGCCCCATACGGTCGAAGTCAGCACGGCCGAACTCTGGTTATCGAACACATCGAGGCCGCCCGCGTCGTTGATCCGGGCACGCAAAAACTCATTGCGGCGGTCTGATTTCGTCTGACTGAAGTCGGCCCGCAGTGACAATGCCCTCGGTGCGACGTCGCGCACGCCACCCAGGCGCAGCAAAAACGGCCGGACAAACAATAAAAATGTGACGAAACTCGAAACCGGATTGCCCGGCAGTCCGATGAAAAACGCCTCTTGGCCGCCCTCCGTCTCATCCGTTGCGTCGGCGCTGCGACGAACAGCACCGAACGCAAGGGGCTTGCCGGGCTTCATCGCAATTTGCCAGAGATCGAGACGTCCGAGCGCCTGAACCGCCGGCTTGACATGGTCCTCCTCGCCGACAGAGACACCGCCCGACGTCAGGATCAAGTCATGCTCGCGCGCAGCGTCCTTCAGCGCGGCTTGCGTGGCGTCGAGCCGGTCCGGAATGTTGCCGTAATCGGTCACCTCGCAGCCGAGCCGCTCGAGCAGCCCACGCAGCGTAAAGCGGTTCGAGTTGTAGATGGCGCCAGGGGCAAGCGGTTCGCCGGGCATCGTGAGCTCGTCGCCCGTGAAAAACACGGCCACCTTGACGCGCCGGGCCACCGTCAGTTGAGCGCAGCCAGTCGACGCTGCCAGACCAAGCGCTTGCGGGGTGAGGCGGCTGCCGGCCGGCAGGATCACTGAGCCGAGTTGGATGTCGGCGCCTTGCGCCGTGATCCACTCCCCGGTCGTTGGCAAGTCGAGAATCTCGACGGTGTCGCCGAACGCTTCGGTCTGTTCCTGCATGACGACCGCGTCCGCGCCCGGGGGCATCGGCGCACCGGTAAAAATCCGTGCCGCCGTGCCGGCAGCCAACGGCTCAGCCGGATGTCCGGCCGCAATGCGCTGCGAGATCGGCAGGCGGCGCTCGTCGTGCGACAGGTCGGCGCAGCGTACCGCGTAGCCATCCCTGGCGCTGATGGTCATCGGCGGAACGTCAAGGCCGGAGACGACGTCAGCCGCGAGCACTCGGTTCAGCGCGTCGAGCGTCGAAATGGTTTCGGTGCCGCTCACCGGCTTGGCGGCCGCGAGCAGCGTGGCCAGCGCGTCAGCCGTCGAAATGAGCGGCGGACGAGCGGCGGAAGTTTCATGCGTGGACATCGAAGTGACGGCGTTTTTTCGGCGAGACTGACATTGTAGCGACGCGCGCGCGACTCGGGTGCAAGTCGCCGGCACCCAGCCGGGCGGTCCAAACTACTCCAAACTAAAGGCCCGTATGCTCGGCGACGAAATCTTTGACCGCCGCCGCGTCGGCTGACAGCACCTCGAACCGCTGTGGTTGTGCCTCCAGGCCTTCGAAGGCCGCCGGGCGCTCCGGCTCGCGTCCAAGCGCCTCGTGAATCGTCTCCCCGAATTTGAGCGGCTGAGCGGTCTCGAGAACAATCATCGGCACACCCGCTTGCAAGTGCTCCCGAGCCACCTTCAGGCCGTCAGCGGTATGGGTATCGATCATGGTGCCGTAGCGGGCATACACGTCGCGGATCACCTCGATGCGATCGGCATGCGTGCTGCGGCCCGAGACGAAGCCAAACGCTCGCACGCGTGCCAGGTCGCCACTGGCAGCAAGATCGAAGCCGCCCTTTTCCTCGACGTCGCGGAACAGCTGTAGCACCCGAGCAGGGTCGCGCCCGAGCAGATCGAAAACGAAACGCTCGAAGTTCGACGCCTTCGAGATGTCCATGCTCGGGCTGCTGGTGTGATGCGTCTCTGCAGCGCCGCGTACGCGATAGACGCCCGTGCGAAAGAACTCGTCGAGCACGTCGTTCTCGTTTGTTGCAACGACGAGCTTTTCGATCGGCAGACCCATCATTCGTGCGATGTGACCCGCGCAGACATTGCCAAAGTTGCCCGACGGCACGGTAAACGAGACACGCTCACTATTCGCGCGCGTCGCGGCGAAGTAGCCCTTGAAGTAATAGACAACCTGCGCGACGACGCGCGCCCAGTTGATCGAATTGACGGTGCCGATTCGATACCGGGCTTTGAACGCGTGATCGTTCGAGACGGCCTTCACGATGTCCTGGCAGTCGTCGAACACGCCTTCGATCGCGATGTTGAAGATGTTCGGTTCCTGCAGGCTGTACATCTGCGCCGTTTGGAACGCACTCATCTTGCGGTGTGGCGAGAGCATGAACACGCGAATGCCCGCCTTGCCGCGCATCGCGTACTCGGCGGCGCTGCCCGTGTCGCCCGAGGTCGCCCCAAGAATGTTGAGGCTTTGCCCGTGCTTGGCGAGGGCGTACTCGAACAGGTTACCGAGCAGCTGCATCGCCATATCCTTGAACGCGAGCGTCGGCCCGTTCGAGAGGGCAAGCAGCGACAGCGGCGCGCCAGCTTCAACGCCAAGCTGCTTCAGCGGCGCGATGGCATGCGCGTTTTCGCCTGCCCGCACGTTGCAGTAGACGTCCGCCCGATAAGTGCGATGCACGAGCGCACGAAGATCGTCGGCCGGAATGTCGTCGCTGAACTTCGAAAGGATTTCGAACGCCAGATCGGCATACGACAGCGAACGCCAGCGCTCGAGCTCGTCGGCCGACACGCGCGGGTACTCGGCCGGCAGGTACAGCCCGCCGTCTTTCGCGAGGCCTCCGAGCAGGATGTCGGAGAAGGTATGTCGCTCGCCGATGCCGGCGCCGCGAGTCGAAATGTAGTTCATGATATCGCTTCGATTCTGCTGGATTCAGGCGGAGCGCCGTATCGCTGCGGCGCGTCTGCGGCGCTTCCCCGGCGCTGAGTCACCACCGATTAAAGTAACGCCTCAATGCGCAGCTTTGTCACCTTGGAGATAACGGTAGCAAGCGCTTCGATGCGCACAACCGCCGCATTCAGGCTCTTTTCGAACGTGTCGTGGGTGACGATTACCACATCGGTTTCCCCATCCACCGCAATCTGTTCGGACTCCCGCTGCAGCATTGCATCGATCGAGATGTCCGCATCCGCAAGCAGGCGCGTGATGTCGGCGAGTACGCCCGGCACGTCGGACACGCGTAGGCGCAGGTAATAGCCGCTCGTCACGTCGTCGATCGGCAGAATGGGCGTATCGGAGAGGCTATGCGGCTGAAATGCAAGATGCGGCACGCGGTGTTCCGGGTCGGCCGTATGAAGCCGGGTGACATCGACCAAGTCGGCGACAACGGCCGATGCAGTCGGCTCCGCGCCTGCGCCCTTGCCGTAGTAAAGGGTTGCGCCCACCGCATCGCCATGTACCTCGACGGCGTTCATCGCGCCCTCGACGCTCGCAAGCAGGCGCTTGGCCGGGATCAGCGTCGGGTGCACGCGCAACTCGATGCCACGTTCGGTGCGCCGGGTGATGCCAAGCAACTTGATTCGATAGCCGAGATCTTCGGCGTACGTGATGTCGGTCGCATCGAGCTTCGAAATGCCTTCGATGTAAGCCCGGTCAAATTGCACCGGCACGCCGAACGCGATCGCACTCATGATCGTCAGCTTGTGAGCGGCGTCGACACCTTCGATATCGAACGTCGGATCGGCCTCGGCATACCCGAGCGCCTGCGCGCCCGCGAGCGCCGTTGCAAAGTCCACGCCGCGCTCGCGCATCTCGGAGAGGATGTAGTTGGTCGTGCCGTTGATGATGCCGGCGATGTACTGGATCCGGTTCGCCGTCAACCCCTCGCGCAACGCCTTGATGATCGGGATGCCCCCCGCGACGGCCGCCTCGAAGGCAACCATGACGCCCTTCGCCCGTGCCGCGGCAAAAATCTCGGTGCCGTGCACGGCAAGCAACGCCTTGTTGGCAGTCACGACATGCTTGCCGTTGTCGATCGCTCGCAGCACGAGCTCACGGGCAAAGTCCGTGCCGCCAATCAGCTCGGCCACAATGTCGATCTGTGGATCGGCGACGACCGCGTTGAAATCGCTGCCGACCTCCACACCGCCGGCCGCATCACCGAGCGCGGCAAGCGCTTTGGCTGGATTGCGCACCGCGATACGGGCCACTTCGATGCCGCGCCCGGCGCGGCGCATAATCTCTTCCTGGTTGCGTCGCAGCACCGTAAAGGTGCCGCTACCCACCGTGCCGAAGCCCAACAAGCCAACTTTGATCGGTTCCATGCAGCGTCTGTCAAGAATGGGTGAAGCGTGGTGAAACATCGATGAAGAGCAAATTGCGGGCGCTAGCTTGACTTAACGCGATGCGCCCGCGAGCACGCGTTACGTGCTGTGCCGCTTACGATAGCCGTCGAGAAAACGTGCGATTCGGCTGAGAGAATCGACGAGATCGTCCGAATTGGGTAGAAATACAACCCGGAAGTGGTCGGGGCGCGGCCAGTTGAAGCCGGTGCCCTGGACAAGCAGGACACGCTCTTCGAGCAGCAGGTCGAGCACGAACTTCTGGTCGTCTTGGATCGGATAGATCTTGGGATCGAGACGCGGGAACATGTAAAGCGCCGCCTCGGGCTTCACGCAGCTCACGCCGGGAATCGCGTTGAGCATGTCGTAGGCAATCTCGCGCTGCTTGTGAAGCCGCCCGCCCGGCACAATCAAATCGTTGATGCTCTGATAGCCGCCGAGCGCCGTCTGGATCGCGTACTGCCCCGGCACGTTCGGGCACAGCCGCATCGAAGCCAGAATGCCCAGCCCCTCGAAGTAGTCGGCAGCGCGGCGGCGGTTCTCGCCCGTCAAGCCGGATACATACATCCAGCCGGCACGGTATCCGCAAGACCGATAGCTTTTCGAGAGACTGTTGAACGTGACGGTCAACACGTCTTCGGACAGCGCCCCGACCGACGTGTGCTGCCTGCCGTCGTAGACGATCTTGTCGTAGACCTCATCGGCAAAGATGACGAGGCCATGCTGACGCGCAATCTCGACCAGTTCGAGCAACAGATCATCCGAGTACAGCGCTCCCGTCGGATTGTTGGGGTTGATGATGACGAGGGCGCGCGTGTTCGGTGTGATCTTCGCACGCACATCATCGGGGTCCGGCATCCACCCGTTCAATTCATCGCAAATGTAGTGCACGGGAGTGCCGCCCGACAGGCTGACAGCGGCCGTCCAAAGCGGATAGTCGGGCGCCGGCAGCAGCACTTCGTCGCCGTCGTTCAACAGGCCCTGCATCGCCATCACGATCAGCTCGGAAGCGCCGTTTCCGAGGTAGATGTCATCCAGTTCAACACCGATCACACCCTTTTGCTGCGTGTAGTGCATGATCGCCTTGCGCGCCGCAAATACGCCCTTCGAATCCGAGTAGCCGGACGAGGTAGGCAAATTGCGGATCATGTCCTGCACGATCTCGTCCGGTGCGTCGAACCCGAACGGGGCGAGATTGCCGATATTGAGCTTGATGATACGGTGGCCTTCCTCTTCAAGCCGCTTCGCGTGCTCGAGCACTGGCCCGCGGATGTCATAGCAGACGTTCAGCAGCTTGTTCGATTTTAGAATCGGTTTCACCACGGCAGAGGTTCCCTGAAAGCCTGAAAAATGGCGACGCGGCCCTAGCGCGCCGGGGCGCGCTTCGCCACTTTACGCTGGTAAGGTGTGTTCAGCACGCGGGCAACCGAGCACACGTCTCGTTTCGCCCAATTGCTGCGGTCCAGGAGCAGACCCGATGGAAGCGGCGCAGCGGCACTATACCCTTGGAAGCACCATTGACGCTCCTGTGCCCCCCTGCGCCCCTTTTGCGACCGCTTTTGGTGGCCACTTGAGGTGCTGGTTCCAGGTGCCGGTTTTAGGCGCCTGCTTCGGGTGCGCTTCGGTACCACTTCGGTACTTTTGGCGGCGTTCATGCGCCAGCCACACCGAAGGACGCCGTCCGGCGGTTAAAAAGTTATAATTTAGCGGATTCTGGCCAGGTTTCGCAATGTACGAAGCCGCGCGGAACCGCTCGCGGTCCAGACTAACCACTTCAGGCAACCCGCACTGCACCGGAAACCACGGAACCACGGATTTGAAACTACACCAGGATCCAAGCGGCGTCCTTAACACCGTCACCGGTTATGGCGCCCATTACGTCGACGTCAACCTCCAGCGCCACGAAAGTAGCATCGTGGTGCTGCCGGACGCGCCCGTCATGTCTTGGCCTGTGTGCTCCTTCGAAACCCTCACCCCCGAACATTTCGAGATCGTGCGAGCCTACGCGCCTGAAGTCGTCGTGCTGGGCACTGGCGAGCGCCTACGCTTTCCGCACCCGCGGCTCACGGCCGCGCTGCTTGCTCAACGCATCGGCGTTGAAGCCATGGACGTCATGGCTGCCTGCCGAACCTACAACATCCTGATGGCCGAAGGCCGTCGCGTTGCCGCGGCCCTGCTCATCGAGCGATGACGAGCCGTTTGCCGACACGCCGCAGCGTGCGCGTCCTTACGAGGACATCCCATCACCCCGCCCGGCGAGCGCGTGCGACGCTCGCCGCTTCGGCCGCGCGATTCGTTTTTGGGCGTGCAACGCCCACGCGCGTGGCTCTCGCAGCCCGTTCGCCGCATACCCGGCTTCGCTAGAGGGATTTTCATCTAATGCCGCTCCAACGTTCTTCCCGTGCTGCCAGCACTGCGCCGGCCGACACCTTCGCTCTCGCCAGCGCTTCCGCACCCGATTTGCCGCTCGGTCGCATCGCGCTGTGGCTGCTTGTCATCGCGTTTGCGATCGTCTGGTTCGTGCCGCTCGGCTGGCGACACCTCGTACCCAGCGACGAAGGTCGCTATGCCGAAATGGCGCGCGAGATGTTCCTCACGGGGGATTGGATCACCCCGCGCTACAACGGCTACAAGTACTTCGAAAAACCGCCGCTGGAAACCTGGGCGAACGCACTCACTTTTGCCTGGTTCGGCATTGGCGAATGGCAAGCGCGGCTCTACACGGCCCTTACGGGCTTCGCGGGCGTACTGCTCGCGGGCTACACAGGCAAACGCCTCTATAGCCCCGCCGCAGGGTTCGCCGCGGCGCTCGTGCTCGCCTGCGCCCCTTACTGGAGCCTCATGGGCCACTTCAACACGCTCGACATGGGTCTGTCCTTCTGGATGGAGCTCACGCTGTGCGCGATGCTGCTCGCGCAACGCGGCGAGGCGACTGCCCGCGAAGCTCGGCTGTGGATGTGGACATGTTGGGCATCGATGGCGCTGGCGGTACTCTCCAAAGGGCTGATCGGCATTCTGCTGCCCGGCGCGACGCTGGTGTTCTATACCGCCATCGCACGCGATTGGGCAATCTGGAAGCGCCTGAGGCTTGTGAGTGGCGTCATCATCTTCTTCGCGGTCGCGACGCCCTGGTTTGTCCTCGTGCAACAGCGCAACCCGGAGTTCCTCAACTTCTTTTTTGTTATTCAGCAGTTCGAGCGCTATCTGACGCCCGATCAGCACCGTCCGGGGCCGTTCCATTACTTTGTCTGGGTCATCCTGATCGGCTTTCTGCCCTGGCTGTCGATCGCGGTGCAAAGCGTGCGCCATGCCGCACGTGAAGCAGTTCACCACAACGGTTTCCAGCCGGCCACCCTGCTCTTCGTCTGGTCGGGTTTCATCTTCCTTTTTTTCAGCGCCTCGCACTCGAAACTTGTTTCGTACGTGCTGCCCATCGCGCCTGCGCTCGCACTGCTCATCGGCGCGTATTTGCCGCAAGTACCGCGAAAAACATGGCAGCGCCACCTCGTCGGCTATGCGATTTTCTTGGTCGCCGCCGCAGTCGGCGCAGTTTTCCTCGGCAAGTTAGGCAGCGCACGCACGCCAAACGAGCTTTACCGCGAATTTCGCGTATGGGCGTTCGCAGCGATTGGAACCGCATTCGTGCTGACCCTCATCGCACTATGGCTAGCCCGCCGCCCGCGAGGGGCCGTGCTGCCCTCGGCCGTCGCATTCGGCGCCGCCTGGCTATTGCTCGCCACGATCGCCGGCACGGGCCACGATGTCTTCGGCCAGCAGAGCTCCGGCGCGCCGCTGGCGCCAGCAGTCAAGGCCGCGCTCGCGCGCCTGCCCGCCGACACACCGTTTTACTCGGTCGGGGTCCTCGACCATACGATGCCGTTTTACATCGGCCATACGATGATCATGGTTCAGGATCCCAACGAGCTCGCGTTTGGCGTCCACCAAGAGCCTCAGAAATGGGTTCCGACCATCGCCGAGTGGATCACGCGATGGCGCGCCACCCCCTATGCGCTCGCGTTGATCCCGCGGGAGCGCTACCCGGAGCTGGTAGCGCAGCACGTACCGATGCGCGTTGTCGCCAGCGATGAGCGCCGCGTCATTGTCGAAAAGCCGTGAGGCGCAGTGCTTGTCGGCCACCCGCTGGTGGCGCCTGGCAGGCACGGCCGTATCCCGCCACAAAAAGACCACCCTATCGATGAACCCGATTTCATTTATTTGCATCTTGACGGGCGTCATGCTGAACGCCGGCGCGCAGTTGTTGCTGAAAGCGGGAGTGAATGCCGTTGGACAGTTTGAATTCACCCGTGCGAACATTCTCCCCGTCGGCCTGAAGTTGGCGACGCAGGTGCCGATCATCGGCGGGCTCGCCTGCTACGTCGTGAGCGTCGGGGTATGGGTCGTCGGGCTGTCGCGCGTCGACGTATCGATCGCCTATCCGATGCTGTCGTTGGGCTACGTCGTCAACGCGTTCGCGGCTTGGTATCTTTTCGGCGAAGTGCTGTCGATGCATCGGCTCGCCGGTATTGCGATCATTCTGATTGGTGTGCTCGTGCTCGCGCGCAGCTGAGGCGAGCTGCCTGACGCTTATGAATCCAAGCCCGGCAGACTTGGCCGGCTCGCATGATATGAACCCTTGCGGCCCCGGTTGCCGCATTCACTTTTATCCGTGCAAAGCGTTCACTCATGAACCAGGAACACCCTCCATTCTTGCCGTTCGTGCGGCCGGAAATCGACGAAGAAACGATTCAGGGCGTAGTTGATGTGCTGCGCTCCGGCTGGATCACGACGGGCCCGCAAAACGAGGCCTTCGAGAAGCAATTGTCGGCTTATTGCGGTGGACGGCCCGTGCGCGCGTTCAACTCTGGCACCGCCACCCTCGAGATCGGGTTGCGCATTGCGGGCGTGCGCCCCGGCGACGAAGTCATCACGACGCCCGCTTCGTGGGTCGCCACAAGCAATGTCATTCTCGAAGTCGGTGCGGTCCCTGTTTTTGTCGATATCGATCCGCGCACTCGCAATATCGACTTGAACCTGGTGGAACAAGCGATCACGCCGCGCACCAAGGCGATCATGCCGGTCTATCTCGCAGGGCTGCCCGTCGACATGGACCGGCTCTACGAGATCGCCCGCGCATACAAGCTGCGTGTGATCGAGGACGCCGCGCAGGCATTGGGTTCGACGTGGCACGGCGAGCGCATCGGCAAGCTCGGCGACATCGTGTCGTTCAGCTTCCATCCGAACAAGAATGTGACTTCGATCGAAGGCGGCGCGCTCGTGCTCAACGACGAGCGCGAGTCGGAGCTTGCGCGCAAGTACCGGCTGCAGGGCATTACCCGCACGGGTCTCGACGGTATGGATTGCGACTTGCTCGGGGGCAAGTACAACCTGACGGACGTCGCCGCGCGCGTGGGCCTCGGGCAACTGGCGCAGATGGAGCGCTTTACGGCCAAGCGCAAAACGCTCGCCCAGTCGTACCTCGCGCGTTTCGAACAGGGCGCTGCGCGCGAACTCGGCATCGGTCTGCCCGTTGCGGATTTCGCAAATAGCAATTGGCACATGTTTCAGATCACGCTGCCGCTCGAGCGGCTCACCATCGACCGCGCCCGCTTCATGCAGATCATGCAGGAGAAATACCGGATCGGAACCGGCGTGCATTACCCTGCCATCCATCTTTTCACGCTGTACCGTGCACGCGGCTTCGCGGCGGGCATGTTTCCGCACGCGGAGCGCTTCGGCGAGACGACGCTGACGCTGCCGCTCTTTACGCAAATGAGCGAGGGCGATGTGACGCGTGTGTGCGACGCCGTCGATGAAATCTGCGCAGAACACGGGAAATAATAAGAATGAGCTACATGGAACAACGTTCGGCGCACCCGGAAGTCTCGGTCATCATTCCTGTCTACAACGAGGAAGACGGGCTCAAGGGGCTCTTTGCGCGCCTTTATCCTGCGCTCGATGCGCTCGGCGCCACGTACGAGGTGATCTTCATCAATGACGGCAGCCGCGACAAGTCGGCCGCGCTGCTGGCGGAGCAATTCCGCGCGCGGCCCGACACGACCCGCGTCGTACTGCTCTCCGGCAATTACGGCCAGCATATGGCGATTCTTGCCGGCTTCGAGCACTCGCGCGGCACGATCGTCCTAACGCTCGACGCCGACCTCCAAAACCCGCCGGAGGAAATCGGCAAGCTCGTTGCGAAAATGCGCGAAGGGTACGACTACGTCGGCTCGATCCGCCGCGATCGTCAGGATACGCTTTGGCGGCGCAAGGCGTCGCGGGCGATGAACCGTCTTCGCGAGCGCATCACACGCATCAAGATGACCGACCAAGGCTGCATGCTGCGTGCCTACAGCCGCGAGATCATCGATACCATCAACCGCTGTGGCGAAGTCAATACGTTCATCCCGGCGCTCGCCTATACGTTCGCGCAAAAACCGATTGAGGTGGAAGTCGCGCATGAAGAGCGGTTTGCCGGCGAATCGAAGTATTCGTTTTACAGCCTCATGCGGCTCAATTTCGATCTCGTCACCGGTTTTTCGGTCGTGCCGCTGCAGTGGCTGTCGTTCGTCGGCGTGATTTTGTCGATGGGCTCCGCGGGCCTCTTCCTGCTGCTCCTCATCCGCCGGTTCGTGATCGGCGCCGAAGTCGAGGGCGTGTTCACGCTTTTCGCCATCACCTTCTTCATGCTGGGCGTCATCATCTTTGCACTGGGACTGCTCGGTGAGTACATCGGCCGGATCTATCAGCAAGTCCGCGCCCGGCCGCGTTATCTCGTGCAGACGGTGCTCGAGGCTCGCGAAGGCGATGCGATGTCGTCCGCCACCGCGCGCACAGCGCATGCCGCACGCATCACCCACGAAGGCGGGCAATCATGAGGCCGCGCGCCGTCGTCTTCGCCTACCATAACGTCGGCGTGCGATGCCTGCAGGTACTGCTCGCTCGCGGCGTGGACGTGGCGCTCGTCGTCACCCACGAAGACAGCCCGAGCGAAACGATCTGGTTCGGCAGCGTTGCCGCCGTCGCAGCGGAGCATGGTATCGAGGTCATCAAGCCCGCCGATCCGAACGATGACGCACTGCGCGACGCCGTGCGCCGCGCTCAGCCCGATTTCATTTTTTCGTTCTACTACCGGCACATGCTGCCCACCGATGTGCTCGCGCTCGCCCCGCGCGGTGCCTACAATATGCACGGCTCCCTGCTGCCGAAATACCGCGGGCGCGTGCCGACCAATTGGGCCGTGCTGAACGGTGAAGCGGAAACGGGCGCGACGCTGCATGAGATGACGGCGAAACCCGACGCAGGCTCGATCGTCGGCCAGACGAGCGTCCCGATTTTGCCCGACGACACCGCGCAGCAGGTGTTCGACAAAGTGACGGTAGCGGCCGAGCAGACGCTGTGGCGCGTGCTGCCGGCACTTTTAGCGGGCGAGGCACCCTGCCTGCCCAACGACACAGCACGCGGCAGCTATTTCGGCGGACGCAAACCCGAGGATGGCCGCATCGATTGGTCGCAATCGGGCGAGCGCGTCTACAACCTGATCCGCGCCGTCGCGCCACCGTACCCGGGTGCCTTCACCGACATCGGTGAGGTGCGCTTTATCGTCGCACAGGCCCGCCTTGCTCCGCCGGGCGTACGCATCGGCGCGCCGCGCACGAATTTGCCCCCGGGTCTGCACGTAAGCGATAATGCGTTTTTGGGCGTGTGCGGCGACGCACGCGTCATTGCCATTTCCGAACTATGGCATGCGCTCGACGGCAAGCCGGCCGTCATCACTCCCGCCGAGTTCCTTAAGCTTACTCATACTTCCCCTCATTCATGAAAACCGAAGGTTCAACAAAAAAAGTCCTGATTCTCGGCGTCAACGGTTTTATCGGCCATCACTTGTCGCAACGGATTCTTGAGACTACCGACTGGCAAGTCTTCGGCATGGATATGCAGACGGATCGACTAGGCGATCTGGTGAACCATGAGCGGATGCACTTTTTCGAAGGCGACATCACGATCAATCGGGAATGGGTGGAGTATCACGTCAAGAAATGCGACGTGATTTTGCCGCTCGTCGCAATTGCAACGCCGGCCACCTACGTGCAACAACCGCTGCGCGTCTTTGAACTCGACTTCGAGGCGAACCTTCCGATCGTGCGCTCGGCCGTGAAGTACGGCAAACACCTCGTGTTTCCGTCGACGTCCGAGGTCTACGGCATGTGCGCGGACGAGGAGTTCGATCCCGAGGCGTCGTCGCTCATCTACGGGCCGATCAACAAGCCGCGCTGGATCTACGCTTGCGCGAAGCAGTTGATGGACCGCGTGATCTGGGGCTACGGCATGGAGGGTCTCAACTTCACGCTGTTCCGCCCGTTCAACTGGATCGGGCCGGGCCTCGATTCGATCTATACGCCCAAGGAAGGCAGTTCGCGCGTCGTCACACAATTCCTCGGCCATATCGTGCGCGGCGAAAACATCAGCCTCGTTGACGGTGGCTCGCAAAAGCGCGCGTTCACTGACATCGGCGATGGCATCAGCGCGCTGATGAAGATCATCGAGAATCCGAACCGCGTCGCGTCCGGAAAGATCTACAACATCGGCAACCCCAAAAACAACTTTTCGGTACGCGAGCTCGCCCACAAGATGCTTGCGCTCGCCGCGGAGTACCCGGAGTACGCCGAATCGGCCAAGGCCGTGAAGCTCGTCGAAACCTCCTCGGGCGCCTACTACGGTCAAGGCTATCAGGACGTGCAAAATCGCGTGCCGAAGATCGAAAACACGATCGCCGAGCTCGGTTGGGCACCGCAAACGAGCTTCGATGATGCGCTGCGCAACATCTTCGAAGCCTATCGCGAGCATGTGTCCGACGCGCGCGCACTCGTCGAACAGCAACAATAAGGACGGCGACGCCTTGGCTCGCATCGTCCTCAAAATCGACGTCGATACGCTGCGTGGCACGCGCGAGGGGGTACCACACCTCGCGCGCATGCTCGATCGCTACAAGGCACGTGCCACCTTTCTTTTCAGCCTTGGCCCGGATCACACCGGCTGGGCGCTGCGCCGCGTCTTTCGGCCCGGTTTCTTGAAGAAGGTGTCGCGCACCTCCGTCGTCGAGCATTACGGCGTACGGCAATTGATGTACGGGGTCTTACTGCCTGGCCCCGACATCGGCGTACGCGCGGCCAGCGAAATGCGTGCAATTCACGAGGCAGGTTTCGAGTGCGGCATCCACACTTGGGATCATGTGTACTGGCAGGACAATGTCCGCCACCAGTCCAACGAGTGGACTGCACGCGAAATGCAGAAGAGCTACGAGCGATTTACGGACATTTTCGGAGCACCGCCGGCCACTCACGGTTCCGCGGGCTGGCAAATGAACGAGCACGCGTTTGTCCAGCTCGACGCCTGGGGCATGCGCTACGCCTCCGATGGCCGCGGCCACACACCGTACCGCCCTGTCGTTGGGAACCGCACGCTCTCACACGTCCAGCTACCGACCACGCTGCCCACGCTCGACGAACTGATCGGTATCGACGGTCTCGATGTGAACAGCGTTGCGGCGCACCTGTTGGCCGCGACGGAGCGCAACCCCCAAGACCAAGTCTTCACGCTGCATGCGGAACTCGAGGGGCAAAAGCTCGCACCTGTCTTCGAGCAGTTGCTGGCCGGATGGCACGCGCAAGGTCATACCTTTGCGACGATGGGCGATTACCACAGTGCGCTGGACCGCGACACGCTGCCATCGTACCCTGTCACATGGGGCGAAATTCCGGGCCGCTCGGGCGAGTTGATCGTGCAGCCCCATTGAGGCTGTCCGTCACATACCCCTTCGGGCGCATGGCCTGCCGCCCTACAATTGACTACACGCACAAGGTTTGCGCAATAAAAAGGAGAACCCGTGACCATCGCAGTCGACCAACCCGTGCCTGATTTCACCGCTGCGGCGACCGGCGGCGAGTTCACGCTGTCGAGCCTGAGAGGCAAGAAGGTGGTCTTGTACTTCTATCCCAAGGACAACACCCCCGGTTGCACGACCGAGGGGCTGCAGTTCCGTGACTTGCATCCGAAATTCAGCAAAGCCGGCGCAGAAATCGTCGGTGTTTCGCGCGACAGCGTGCGTTCGCACGATAATTTCAAAGCCAAGCTGGAGTTGCCGTTCACGCTGGTTTCCGATGCCGACGAAGCCCTGTGCACGCTCTTTGATGTCATCAAAATGAAGAAGATGTACGGCAAAGTGGTACGCGGCATCGAGCGCTCGACATTCCTGATCGACGCTGAAGGCGTACTGCGCCGCGAGTGGCGCGGCGTGAAGGTGCCGGGTCATGTAGACGAAATTCTCGAAGCTGTACAAGGAACCTGACGCGCGTTATATTGCGTTGCAATGAGTGCCTGTTCACCCAGTTTCCGTCGCTGCCGCGCCAGCATCTTTCGATGCCATGCCGATGCACTTGCGAGGCGCTGTGCGACGCTCGAGAAACGTCGAGCCGCTTGCTCCATTGCCACAAGGAGCGGCGGCTTTTTTGTTTCCTCGCTGCGGGGCGCAGCTGCCCGCGGCACTTTGACTGAGGAGTCGATCGACATCTAGGCGAACCGGCGTTTCGAAACTGACAGCGCGCCGCGTTGCTGCAACCAAGACCGCCGCCCGCGCGGTCCGCGTGCAGAACGTCAAGCGGCGCACGATTGCGACCCGATTCATCGAGGGAAACCATGCCTTTGCCCACCCCGCCGAGCAAGCTCGGCACGCTGTTGCCGCCCGATGAGTTCAAGGCCAAGGCTCGGCCTGCGAAAACCACGAAGAAACAGGGCACCGTTGGGGAGCAAGTGGAAGCGGCCGACTACGGCGCGACAGGCAGCCCGCTCAACGTCGCCGAGCCGATGCAACGTGCCGCGAACGCGACTGCGACGCTGCGCTCCGTGCCAACGCGCCCAGAAGCCGCATCCGTCACGAAAGAAGCCCCTTCGCCCTCGCGCGGCCGAAAAACGAAAGAGACGCCCGCACTGCTGCCCGTGTCCGCCGCGTCGCCAGTTGTCCGCAAGGAGCAGCCTTCTGCAACCACGCCTACGGCGGCGGCCCCGGCCCCAGTCGCAGCAAAAACGCAAGGGCGCGCTCGCAAAGCCGTCCCTGAAACGGAGATCCGCAAGCTCTTCGTTCTCGACACGAACGTGCTGATGCACGACCCGACGTGCCTTTTCCGCTTCGAGGAACACGACGTCTATCTTCCGATGATGACGCTCGAGGAGCTCGACAACCACAAGAAAGGCATGTCGGAGGTCGCACGCAACGCTCGTCAGGTCAGCCGCACGCTCGACGCGCTGGTCGCGGACACCGGCCAGATCGCCGATGGCCTTGCGTTGTCACGGCTCGGCAGCCGCGAAGCGCTCGGCCGCCTTTATTTCCAGACCCAGCTCGCCGATATCGAGCCCGTCGAAGGCTTGCCGCACGGCAAGGCAGACAATCAGATTCTGGGCGTCGTCCGCGCCCTGCAGCGCGACCGCGCGGACCGGCAGGTCGTGCTGGTGTCGAAAGACATCAACATGCGGATCAAGGCCCACGCCCTGGGCTTGCCCGCCGAGGATTACTTCAACGACCAGGTTCTCGAAGACAAGGATCTGTTGTTTTCGGGCGTGCGCGAGCTGCCGCAAGACTTCTGGACGAAGCACGCCAAGGGCATGGAGAGCTGGCAAGAGACGAAGACCGGCACGACGTATTACCGTGTCACGGGGCCGCTGTGTCCCTCTCTGCTCGTCAACGAGTTTCTTTTTCTGGAACCGAGCAACGGCGAGCCGGCGTTTCACGCGATCGTGCGCGAACTCAACGGCAAGACCGCTCTGCTGCAGACTCTGCGGGACTACACGCACCATAAGAACAACGTCTGGGGCATCACCGCACGCAATCGTGAGCAAAACTTTGCGCTCAATCTGCTGATGAATCCGGACATCGACTTCGTGACGCTGGTTGGACAAGCGGGCACAGGCAAAACGCTCGTGGCACTGGCCGCCGGCCTCGCGCAAGTGCTCGATGAAAAGCGCTACAACGAGATCATCGTGACGCGGGCGACGGTGCCTGTCGGAGAAGATATCGGCTTTTTGCCGGGTACCGAAGAAGAAAAAATGCAACCCTGGATGGGCGCGTTCGATGACAACCTGGAAGTCCTGCAAAAGACCGACGACAACGCGGGCGAATGGGGTCGTGCTGCCACGCAGGAGTTGATCCGATCGCGTCTGAAAGTGAAAAGCATGAACTTCATGCGCGGGCGTACGTTCGTCGACAAGTACCTGATTATCGACGAGGCGCAGAACCTCACGCCGAAGCAAATGAAAACGCTAGTCACACGTGCGGGTCCAGGGACGAAGATCGTGTGCCTCGGGAACATCGCGCAGATCGACACGCCGTACTTGACGGAAGGCAGTTCGGGGCTAACGTATGTGGTCGACCGTTTCAAGGGGTGGACGCACGGCGGGCACGTTACGCTCGCACGCGGCGAGCGCTCTCGCCTCGCCGACTACGCGTCCGATATCCTTTGATGCCACTGCGCGGCGGAGCATCTGCTGCGCGGCGAATCAGGCGACATAAGATCAAGCCCGGCATTAGCCGGGCTTTTTTTGCGCTCGCTTAATGCGACGGATGCTGAGCGTCCGTCGTGGAGCATCACCGGTCGCGCGCTCATACGGCTTTTCAACCGTATTGGCACGGGCCGCTTGGTCTTTCTATTTCACGCAACCACCGCTGTCTCGCCCATTTCGAACGGGCGTCGCCCGCAAACTTCAAGTCATTTCTCAAGAATTCTTGCGAGCGCCCCGCCTCTGAGGCTACCATCGCTCTAAACGGCTCATTTGTCAGTCAAACCACGAAAGAGCGGACGCGCGTTCGCCCTTGCCTTTCCGTTA
>NZ_DATJJF010000011.1:0-41394 GCF_035492435.1 Trinickia sp. | reverse complement strand
ACCCACGCGAGCGTCGGCCAGCCCTTCGATCCGATCGGAATCGGCCGACTTTTCCGGAAACCCCCGGCGTAGCCCCTATGCGAACGGCCCCTGAGGCCTCCCTACTGATGGTGTCCCCCATGAACGACCAGCAACCGATTTCCTCGGTCCCCGCCGCGCAAGGTCTTTACGACCCGCAAAACGAGCATGACGCCTGTGGCGTCGGCTTTGTGGCGCATATCAAAGGCCGTAAGAGCCACGACATCATTCAGCAGGGCCTCAAGATTCTGGAGAATATCGATCACCGGGGCGCAGTCGGTGCCGACCCGCTGATGGGGGACGGCGCGGGCATCCTGATTCAAATTCCGGACGCCTTCTATCGCGAAGAAATGGCTCGCCAGGGCGTGGCGTTGCCGCCTGCCGGGGAATACGGCGTCGGCATGATCTTCCTGCCGAAGGAGCACGCGTCGCGGCTCGCCTGCGAACAGGAACTCGAGCGGACTGTGAAGGCTGAAGGTCAGGTCGTGCTCGGCTGGCGCGATGTGCCCGTCGATCACGCCATGCCGATTTCGCCGACAGTCAAGGCCTCGGAGCCTGTCATTCGCCAGATCTTCATCGGTCGCGGCCGCGACATCATGGTGACCGATGCGCTCGAGCGTAAGCTCTACGTCATTCGCAAGACGGCGAGCCACCGCATCCAAGCACTCAAGCTCAAGCACGGCAAGGAATACTTCGTGCCGTCGATGTCGGCTCGCACGGTCGTCTACAAGGGTCTGCTGCTCGCGGGCCAAGTCGGTCTCTACTACCTCGACCTGCAGGACCAGCGTGCCGTCTCGGCGCTTGCGCTCGTGCACCAGCGCTTCTCGACGAACACGTTCCCGGCTTGGGAGCTCGCCCACCCATACCGGATGATTGCGCACAACGGCGAAATCAACACGGTGAAGGGCAACGTCAACTGGTTGAACGCACGTACCGGCGCGATCGCGAGCGCCGTGCTCGGCGACGATCTGCCGAAGCTGTGGCCGCTCATCTATCCGGGGCAGTCGGACACGGCGTCGTTCGACAACTGCCTCGAACTGCTCGTAATGGCGGGCTACCCGCTCGTGCACGCGATGATGATGATGATTCCGGAAGCGTGGGAGCAACACACGCTGATGGATGAAAACCGTCGCGCCTTCTACGAATACCACGCAGCCATGATGGAGCCGTGGGACGGCCCGGCCGCGATCGCCTTCACCGATGGCCGTCAGATCGGCGCGACGCTCGACCGTAACGGCTTGCGCCCGGCACGCTATGTCATCACCGACGACGATCTGGTGATCATGGCTTCGGAATCGGGCGTGCTGCCGATCCCCGAATCGAAGATCGTCAAGAAGTGGCGCCTGCAGCCGGGCAAGATGTTCCTGATCGATATGGAGCACGGCCGCATCATCGACGACAAAGAGCTCAAGGACAACCTCGCCAACGCGAAGCCCTACAAGAGCTGGATCGACGCCGTACGCATCAAGCTCGACGAGATCGAGCCGAAGGCCGAGGGTCCCTTCACGGCGGGGCGCGAAGACGCGGCGCTGCTCGACCTCCAGCAGGCGTTCGGCTATTCGCAGGAAGACCTCAAGTTCCTCATGGCGCCGATGGCGCAGCAGGGCGAGGAGGCGACCGGCTCGATGGGCAACGACTCGCCGCTCGCGGTGATGTCGAATAAAAACAAGACGCTTTATCACTACTTCAAGCAGCTGTTCGCCCAGGTGACGAACCCGCCGATCGATCCGATCCGCGAGAACATGGTGATGTCGCTCGTCTCGTTCATCGGCCCGAAGCCGAACCTGCTCGACACGAACAACATCAACCCGCCGATGCGTCTTGAAGTGTCGCAGCCAGTGCTCGACTTCAAGGACATCGCGAAGATCCGCGCGATCGATCAATACACGGGCGGCAAATTCCGCTCGTACGAGCTCAACGTCTGCTATCCGATCGCGTGGGGGAAGGCCGGCATCGAGGCGCGACTCGCGTCGCTGTGCGCCGAGGCCGCCGACGCAGTGAAGTCGGGCTACAACATTCTGGTCGTGTCGGATCGCAACACCGACTGCGACAACGTCGCGATCCCGGCGCTGCTTGCCACCGCCGCGATCCATATGCATCTCGTCTCGCAGGGGCTGCGCACGAGCACGGGCCTTGTCGTCGAGACGGGGTCGGCGCGCGAGGTCCATCACTTCGCGCTGCTCGCGGGCTATGGCGCGGAAGCCGTCCATCCGTACCTCGCGATGGAAACGCTCGCGCAGATGGCACAGGGTATGAAGGGGGACCTCTCGCCCGAAAAAGCCATCTATAACTTTACGAAGGCGATCGGCAAGGGCCTGCAAAAGGTCATGTCGAAGATGGGCATCTCGACGTACATGTCCTATACGGGCGCGCAGATCTTCGAGGCGATCGGCCTCGCGAGCGATCTCGTCGAGAAG
Organism: Trinickia sp.; assembly: GCF_035492435.1. Taxonomy (GTDB): domain Bacteria; phylum Pseudomonadota; class Gammaproteobacteria; order Burkholderiales; family Burkholderiaceae; genus Trinickia. The sequence goes on along the minus strand of NZ_DATJJF010000011.1, from coordinate 38,959 downwards.
TATTTCCAGGGCACGACATCGAAGGTTGGCGGCATCGGCCTCTTCGAAGTGGCGGAGGAAACGATTCGCCTGCACCGCGAGGCGTTCGGCGATAACCCCGTGCTCGCGAACATGCTCGATGCGGGCGGCGAATACGCCTATCGCGTGCGCGGCGAAGACCACATGTGGACGCCCGACGCAATCGCCAAGCTCCAACATTCGACGCGCAGCAACTCCTACCAGACGTACAAGGAGTACGCACACCTCATCAACGACCAGACGCGCCGTCACATGACGTTCCGCGGCCTCTTCGAGTTCAAGGTCGATCCGGCGAAAGCCATCGCGATCGATGAAGTCGAGCCGGTCAAGGAAATCGTCAAGCGCTTTGCAACGGGCGCTATGTCGCTCGGCTCGATCAGCACGGAAGCGCATGCCACGCTCGCCATCGCGATGAACCGCATCGGCGGCAAGTCCAACACGGGCGAAGGCGGGGAAGACGAGAACCGCTATCGCAACGAATTGCGCGGCATTCCGATCAAGAGCGGTGAGACGCTTGCCTCGGTGATTGGCCCTGAAGTGGTGCGCGACATTCCGCTCAAGGACGGTGACTCGCTGCGCTCGAAGATCAAGCAGGTGGCGTCGGGCCGTTTTGGCGTCACGGCCGAGTATCTCGCGTCCGCCGACCAGATCCAGATCAAGATGGCGCAAGGCGCAAAGCCTGGCGAGGGCGGTCAGCTGCCGGGCCACAAGGTGTCCGAGTACATCGGGAAGCTGCGCTACTCGGTGCCGGGCGTGGGTCTCATCTCGCCGCCGCCGCACCATGACATCTATTCGATCGAAGACCTCGCGCAACTGATCCACGATCTGAAGAACGTGAATCCGTCGTCGAGCATCTCGGTCAAGCTCGTCTCCGAAGTGGGCGTGGGCACCGTGGCCACGGGCGTCGCGAAGGCGAAGGCCGACCACGTCGTGATTGCCGGCCATGATGGCGGCACGGGTGCGTCGCCGCTGTCGTCGGTCAAGCACGCAGGCACGCCGTGGGAGCTGGGTCTTGCTGAAACGCAGCAGACGCTCGTGCTCAACCGGCTGCGCGGACGCATCCGCGTGCAAGCCGACGGCCAGATGAAGACGGGTCGCGATGTCGTGATCGGCGCGTTGCTCGGCGCCGATGAGTTCGGCTTCGCGACGGCGCCGCTCGTCGTGGAAGGCTGCATCATGATGCGCAAGTGTCACCTGAACACGTGCCCGGTCGGCGTCGCCACGCAAGATCCGGTGCTGCGCGCGAAGTTCCAGGGCCAGCCTGAGCATGTCGTCAACTACTTCTTCTTCGTCGCCGAGGAAGTGCGCGAGATCATGGCGCAGCTTGGCGTGCGCAAGTTCGACGACCTGATCGGCCGTGCGGACCTGCTCGACACGAAGAAGGGCATCGAGCACTGGAAGGCCAAGGGGCTCGACTTCTCGAACGTCTTCTATCTGCCCGCGATGCCGGCTGACGTCGGGCGCCGGCATGTCGACGAGCAGGACCACGGTCTGTCGCGCGGGCTCGATCACACGCTCATCGAGAAGTCACGCGCGGCGATCGAAAAGGGGGAGCACGTCTCGTTCATTCAGCCGGTGCGCAACGTCAACCGTACGGTCGGCGCGATGCTCTCTGGCGTGATCGCCAAGAAATATGGCCATGACGGTCTGCCCGACGACACGATCCACATCCAGTTGAAGGGCACGGCGGGTCAGAGCTTCGGTGCATTCCTTGCACGCGGCGTCACGCTTGACCTCGTCGGCGACGGCAACGATTACGTCGGCAAAGGCTTGTCGGGGGGGCGCATCATCATCCGCCCGACGAACGATTTCCGCGGCAAGTCCGAGGAAAACATCATCTGCGGTAACACGGTGATGTACGGTGCGATCGAAGGCGAATCGTACTTCCGCGGTGTCGCGGGCGAGCGCTTTTGCGTACGTAACTCGGGCGCGAGCGCTGTCGTCGAGGGCACGGGAGACCACGGTTGCGAGTACATGACGGGCGGCACTGTCGTCGTGCTCGGCGAAACGGGTCGCAACTTCGCGGCGGGGATGTCGGGCGGCATTGCCTACGTCTATGACCCGGAGGGCCTCTTCTCGGCGAAGTGCAACAAGGCGATGGTCGCACTCGATCCGGTGTTGCAGCAGGCCGAACAGGAGCGCACGGTCGAGCGCGCGCTCTGGCATACGGGCGTCACCGATGAGGCGTTGCTCAAGGGGCTCATCGAACGGCATTTCCAGTTCACGGGCTCGCCGCGCGCTAAAGCGTTGCTCGAGAATTGGGACACGTCGCGCCGACACTTCGTCAAGGTCTTCCCGACCGAGTACAAGCGCGCACTCGGCGAGCTTGGCGCGAAAAAGGCCGCCAAGGAGGCGCTTGCCGCATAAGCCGCCGGACGCACGCCGATCGATGAAATGAATGGATCGGCTTCCAGCGCGCGAGGAGAGCAGCCCGTCGCGCGCTGAAAAGCCGGACAAGACACGACGCCATCGAGGCCTGCCGCTCATGATTGAAGCATGAGCGCGGCGCTTCGCGGGCTCCCCGCTACCGAAGATTTGGATCACAGAGAACCCCATGGGCAAGGCAACCGGTTTTCTCGAATATGAACGTCGCCACGAGGCGTACGAAGCGCCGCTCGCGCGCGTGAAGCATTACAAGGAGTTCGTGCTCGCGCTGACGGACGAGGACGCGAAGATTCAGGGCGCGCGCTGTATGGACTGCGGCATTCCGTTTTGCAACAACGGCTGCCCGGTCAACAACATCATCCCGGACTTCAACGATCTCGTTTATCGCCAGGACTGGCAAAACGCGATCGAGGTGCTCCACTCGACGAACAACTTCCCGGAATTCACGGGGCGTATCTGCCCCGCGCCGTGCGAGGCCGCATGTACGCTCGGGATCAACGCCGAGCCTGTCGGCATCAAGTCGATCGAGCACGCGATCATCGACAAGGCCTGGGCATCCGGCTGGGTCGTACCGCAGCCGCCGAAACAGAAGACGGGCAAGAAGGTGGCCGTCGTCGGTTCGGGCCCCGCTGGGCTCGCTGCCGCACAGCAGCTTGCACGCGCGGGCCACGACGTGACGGTCTTCGAAAAGAACGACCGCGTTGGTGGGCTTCTGCGCTACGGCATCCCCGACTTCAAGCTCGAAAAATGGCTCATCGATCGGCGCATGCGCCAGATGGAGGCCGAGGGCGTCACGTTCCTCACTAACGTCTTCGTCGGCAAGGAGCCCTTGCCGGCGTACATCGGCAACACCGCCAAGGAGACGGTCACGCCCGATGAGCTCAAGGAGAAGTTCGACGCGGTCGTGATCGCGGGCGGCTCCGAGACGCCGCGTGATCTCCCGGTGCCGGGGCGCGAGCTCGCGGGCGTCCATTACGCCATGGATTTCTTGCCCCAGCAGAACAAGGTCAATGCCGGAGACAAGCTGTCCGAGCAGATCCTGGCGAAGGGCAAGCATGTCGTCGTGATCGGTGGCGGCGATACGGGTTCCGACTGCGTTGGTACGTCGAACCGGCACGGGGCGAAGAGCGTTACGCAGTTCGAGTTGCTGCCGCAGCCGCCCGAAGAGGAGATGAAGCCGCTCGTCTGGCCTTATTGGCCGGTGAAGCTGCGCACGTCGTCGTCGCACGAAGAAGGGTGCAGCCGCGACTGGTCGGTGGCGACGAAGCGCTTCGAAGGCAAGAACGGCAAGGTCGAGAAGCTGATTGCGGCGCGCGTTGAATGGAAGGACGGCAAGATGCAGGAAGTGCCGGACTCCGAATTCGAGATGAAGGCCGATCTTGTATTCCTCGCAATGGGCTTCACGCAACCGGCTTCGCCCGTGCTCGAGGCCTTCGGCGTCGACAAGGATGCGCGCGGCAACGTGCGCGCGGCGACCGAGGGTGAGCGCGCCTACTACACGTCTGTCGACAAGGTGTTCGCAGCGGGCGATATGCGCCGCGGGCAATCGCTTGTCGTCTGGGCGATCCGCGAAGGCCGTCAATGTGCGCGCGCCGTCGATGCCTACCTGATGGGCAGCTCGGAGCTGCCGCGCTAACGGCGTCAATGGCGGCGGCCGAGTGGCATCGCACGTTTGTCGCGTTGGTGCCCGACGCGGCGACGCGCGATGCGTTCGCCGCGTTGCCGCTAGGCGTTGGGGGGCGGCGCGTGCCCCTCGATCAATTGCATCTGACGCTCGCTTTCCTCGGCTCGGTCAGCGAGGAGAAGGGCGCGATGCTCGTCGCAGCCCTGCCATCCCTAGTCGTGCCGTTGCCGCCGCTTCGCGTCGCGCGGCTCGAGTACTGGCCGAGCCGCGTGCACCCGCGGCTCGCGGTTGTCGCGTTTGAGGCATCCGCCGAGCTGGCCGAGCTCGAGATGCGCGTGCGCACGATGGTCCGCCAGCTGGAGCTGCCGATCGATGATCATCGCCCGTTTCGCCCCCACGTCACGCTCGCGCGTTTGCCGCGCGATGGGAAATCGGACGCGCCCGACCTGCGCTGCGGCACACCCTTGAACCCGGGCGGTGATGCGGCCCGCGAGGCAACCGATTTATCGCGCTTCGATACGCTGACGCTTTACTCCAGTACCTTGGCGCGGCATGGCGCGCGTTATCGCGCGTTGGCCTCGGCGTACGTGCCGGCCGGTTGATGCTCACGCGTTGCCGGTAGCGCAATGCGCACGCGCAGCCCGCCACGCGGATCGTTGCCGATCTCGCAGCGGCCGCCGAAATCCCGCGAGAGCCGGGCCACGATCGCGAGCCCGAGACCGCAATGCCCTGCGCTGCCACGTGAAAGATCAAGCCTGACGAACGGCTTCATGGCCGCGGCCATCCGATCCTCGGGAATGCCTGGACCATGATCGCGAACCTCGATCACCCAATGACGCTCATCGCGAAATGTCCCGATTTCGATGGGCGGCTCGCCATGTTCGAAGGCGTTGTCGACGATATTGGTGAGGAGCCGGTCGAGCAGTGTGCGCGGGACATCGAAGTGCGGGCCGGCACGCAAATCGAGCACGAAAAGCGCAGCATCGGGCGACGTCTCTTGCGGATTGCAGAACTGCTTGCGAATGAACGCGTCGACTTCGACGGGCGAGCCCATATCGGGTGTCTGGCCTGCGAACTCGAGAAACTGCTCGACGATGCTCGTGAGCGAATCGATGTCCGCGAGTAGGCCTTCCTGATGTTCAACGGCTACGAGCACGCTCGCGCGCAGTTTCGTCCGCGTGAGCGGTGCCTTGAGGTCATGGGCCACGCCCGCGAGCATCATGGCTTGGTCGTCGCCGGCTTCGTTGAGCCGGCGCATCATGTCGTTGAACGACGCAATCAGCTCGCGGAACTCGCGCGGGCCACTTTCGGCTACGGCATCGGGCCGCTGGCCCGCACCGAATGCCCCGGCTGCTCGCGCGACGCGCGCAAGCGGGCGCTGCATCTGCCAAGCGGCAGCGAGCGATAGAAACAGCGCGGCCGCCAGCATGAAAAGGCTTTCGACGAAGAACCTCGACCGCGGCGGGACGTCGACGGGTACGGTGATCCACATCGCCTCGCCCGGAAACCGAACCCACAGGCGGGGTGCTTGCGTGTCGTCAGTGGCGAACGTGGTGCCCGGCGGCAGACTGGGACGCAGGCGCTCGGTCAACTCGGCGAGCGGCCAGCTAAACGGTGGGTGCAGGTGGGTTGTGGCCGGCACGTCGTTCGTTGGCACAACGTGCACGCGCGGGCGCCCGCTCAGCTCGGTGTTGTCGTCCTTACCGGCGTTGACGGTGGTGACCGCTTGGAGCGAAACCAGCACGCCGCGCGCAAAGCCGTCAATCTCATGATGCGGTTGCCTCTCCATCAGCATGAACCAGCCCGCCTGAACCGCGAACAAGACCGTCGTCGACAGAAGCGCCATCCGGCCGAAGAGGGTATTGAGCGGATTCTTCATCGGTGCTTACCTGCCCGGTGGCAGTTCGTCGGCGAAGCGGTCGTTTCTCCCGCCAGACCGCGACGGCGACGATTACACTACCACGCTCTCATCGGCGCGTTCGATGTCGAGCGTATGCGGGTGGAACGCCGCGAGCGACTCGCGGTGCGCGACGCTGACGATCGCCGTGTTCGGCAGCCGTTCATCGAGCAGCCGATAAGCATGCGCTTCGTTAGCCGGATCGAGTGCGCTCGTGGCCTCGTCGAGGAAGACGAAGTCGGGCTTATGCAGCAAGACCCGCGCGACGGCTAGCCGCTGCTGTTCGCCGGGCGAGAGGATGCGCGTCCAGTGCGCCGATTCTGCGAGCCGTTGGGCATAGCTTTGAAGTCGGCAGGCGGCAAGCACCTCTTTGCAGTCTTCGTCGCTGAATGTGTCTGCCGAGGCCGGATACGCGAGCGCGGCCTTGAGCGTGCCGATTGGCAAATAGCTTTGCTGCGGCACGAACATCGTGTGAGCGCCGACGGGGGCGTCGATAGCGCCCTCACCGAACGGCCACAGGCCTGCAAAAGCGCGCAAGAGCGTGCTCTTGCCGCAGCCGGATGGGCCGCGCACGAGCCAGCGTGAGCGCGGTTCGATGACGATATCGCCAATCGTTGCGAGCGGGGTGCCGTTCGGCAGTGCGAGCTTGAGGCCTCGCGTCGAGAGCCTGGGCGAATCGACGTAGTGCAGGTTGATCCCGCCATGCTCGGTGGCAGGCAGCACTGACTCTTTCAAATGCGTTGAGCGCATGACACGCTTGAACTCGCGCAGACGGTTGACGGTGGCGCGCCATTCGACGAGCGAGCTGTAACTGTTGATGAACCAGGAGAAGCAGTCGCTCACGGTGCCGAACGCCTGGGAAATCTGCATCAGCACGCCAATCGTATAAGCCCCCGCGAAGTAGCGCGGTGCGGCAACGGCAAGCGGAAAAATATTGGCGATCTGACCGTAGAAGACGAGCACGAAGTTCATTCGCTTCGTGTACTTCATGATGAGCCACCAGTTGTCGCGGATGCGGGTGAAGACGCTTCTCGCGGCTTTGTTTTCGGTGTCGGTGCCGTCGTAGAGCGCGATCTGCTCAGCGTTCTCGCGCACGCGGATGAGGCCGAAGCGGAAATCGGCCTCGACACGCTGCTGCTGATAGTTCACTGAAACGAGCGGGTGCCCGACCTTCTTGATGAGAAGTGAGCCGCCAAGGGCATAGAGCGCGGCGGCCCAGACCATGTAGCCGGGGACGACCATCGGGGTGCCGCCGAGCGTGATCGTCAGTGCGCCCGCGATAGTCCAAAGGATCGTGACGAATGAGATCAGCGTGACAACCGTCGAGAGAAAATCGAGCGAAAGCTCCAGCGTGGTGTTGGCGAAAGACTGGAGGTCGTCGCTGATCCGTTGGTCGGGGTTGTCGGCAAGCCGGTCGCGCTCGATGCGGTAAAACGCCAGATCGCCGAACCAGTCATTGAGGAATCGCGTGGTGATCCATTGGCGCCAGCGGAACGAAAGCATCTGCCGCAAATAAGAGCGGTAGACCGCGATGATGATGTAGATGAACGCGAGCACCGAGAACACAAGGATGAGGTGCGGAAAATGCGCCACATCCTTTTGCTGTAACGCATTGTAGAACTGCGCGTTCCAGCTGTTGAGCCGCACGTTGATATAGACCATCGACAGATTCATTGCGATGATCGCGACGAGCAGCCCCCAGGCGAATTTCCATTCCTCGGAAACCCAGTAAGGCTTGATGAGGCTCCAGGCCGAAACGGAATCGGTGTCTTGCGGCGCATTGCCGCGCGCTGAGAGCGCAACCTTGGGTGACGTCATAAGTTTCTCGATGGAATACCGGCTCGTAAAGCGGACCCTAACCTATACAAATGCCGCGGCATTGTTTCCTGAGCCTCTTAAGCGGGGCTTAAGTTCACTGACACCCGCACCGTCGGCCCCGGCCCTAAAACGACAACGGGCGCCAGAAAACCGCGGCGGGAACATTGTGCCAGACGACCACGTACGGTACGCCAATGCGCGGCACCCGAGGCGTTCTATCGTTTGCGGCGGTTTCACGTTTTGTGGTCTAATGGCCGTCGACGAAACAGGGGTGCTTCGTGCAGTCGAGTGCGGCGTGGGCCGCGCCGAGGCGAGGCTGAGAGAGACCCTTTGCACCCGATCCGGGTAATACCGGCGCGGGAAGTTTCTTCCGGAAAGCTTGTGTGGGACCTTCCGAGTTCGGATTGCCCCTTTTCCCCGGGCCACCGCGTTCGCTTGGCGACGCTTTCCCGCCCGGTCGGCCTTACCACCGGTTTCGTCCTTTGTACGCGTAGTGAGCCGTACGGAAAGGATCGATCCGATGACCGTTCAATCTTCAGTTGTTTCCTCCGAGTGCCCGGATTTCGCCATCCTGGGCGGTGGGCTTTGCGGCCGGCTTGTGGCTTGGCAGCTTGCGGGCGCAGGGCATCGTGTCGCGCTATACGAGCGCGGCGACGCTGCCGGCTCCAATGCGGCAGCGTGGATCGCGGCCGCAATGCTTGCGCCTGTCGCCGAAGCCGCGAGCGCCGAGCCGCTGCTCGTCGAGCTCGGGGCCGCCTCGCTCGAGGTCTGGCCGGGCCTCGTCGCACAGTTGCCGGAGCCGGTCTTCTATCAGCGTAATGGCACACTTGTCGTCTGGCACAGCGCCGATCGCTCCGAGGCGTCGCTTTTCGAGCGGCGGGTCCGCGCGAATGCGCCGGCTTTGGTCGCCGATGGAGGCCTGACGACGCTCGACGGTGTTCAACTTGCCGCCGCGGAGCCAGCGCTTGCCGGGCGCTTTAACAGGGGCCTCCTGCTGCCGCGGGAGGGTCAGCTCGATAATCGCCAAGTGCTCACCGCGCTCGCGGCCGGTCTCGCGCAACGTGGCGTCGCCACGCATTGGAATACCCCCGTCTCGGACGGGGCGCTGCCGGCGGCGCGCGTCACGATCGATTGCCGAGGTCTTGGCGCAAAACCGGTGCTGCCGGCGCTGCGCGGCATTCGCGGTGAAGTGGCGCGCGTGCACGCACCGGGAATCGCACTGACTCGGCCAGTCCGCCTGCTGCATCCGCGCTATCCGATTTACATTGCGCCGAAGGAAAACGGCCTGTTCGTCATCGGCGCAACTGAGATCGAGGGCGAAGACATGTCGCCCGTCAGCGTGCGCTCGGCGCTCGAGCTGTTGAGCGCGGCTTTCGCCGTACATCCGGCGTTCGGCGAGGCCCGCATCCTCGAGCTCAATTCGCAATGTCGGCCGACGCTGCCCGATCATCGCCCGGCCATCTTCTGGGACGGCGGTGCGACACTGACTGTCAACGGTCTGTACCGTCACGGCTACATGATTTCGCCCGAGGTCGCCAGGACGGCCGCCCAGTTGGCCGCTGCCGTACTCGCGCGCGAGATCGCCGACGCGGACGGCTTTCGTCAATGGCGATCCGAGTCGCGCTGGGCGCAGATGCTGCACCTCGCGGGCGAGCAGGCCGAGCATGAACCGAGGGCAACCCAAGGCGCGGGCGTTGCAGTCCACCCCGTCTCAGTCCAATCTTAAGCTCCGCGTCAAGCGCTGTAGCCCGCACATTTGCCAAGAACCGCAATCGAAATCGTCGAACCGGACCCGATCATGGAAATACAGGTCAATCAGAAGCCGCTTACGCTGCCCGACGGGGCGAGCGTTGCCGATGCGCTCGCCGCCTTTGGCGCTCGGCCGCCTTTCGCCGTTGCGGTGAACGGTCAGTTTGTCGCGCGAACACAGCATCCGGCGAAAACGCTGAACCCCGGGGACAGGCTCGATGTCGTTCATCCGGTTGCAGGCGGCTGAGCGGCCGCGCTGTTTTTTGCCTGCGCACCTGCCCCCTGCCTAACGCTGGTCAAGCCCGTTTGCCCAATCGCCTGAGGATTTTTCGATGACTTCCGCCCTCGCTGCCGATGCCCTGACACTCTACGGCGTCACCTTTGCAAGCCGCGTGCTGCTCGGCACGTCGCGCTACCCCTCGTTGCAGTCGCTGTCCGATTCGATCGAAGCGGCGCGGCCTGGCATGGTTACTGTCGCCTTGCGTCGCCAGATGCAGGCCGAGAAGGCCGAAGCCGGCTTTTTCGATCTGCTCAAGCGCCACGATGTGCCGCTCTTGCCGAATACAGCGGGCTGTCAGACCGTCGATGAGGCCGTGACAACGGCGCACATGGCGCGCGAAGTCTTTGATACCGAATGGATCAAGCTCGAGCTGATCGGCGACGATTACACGTTGCAGCCGGACACGATCGGGCTCGTCGAAGCGGCGGCGCGCCTCGTCAAGGACGGTTTCAAGGTGCTGCCGTACTGCACGGAAGACTTGGTTGTGGGCCGCCGTCTCATCGACGCCGGCTGCGAGGCACTGATGCCGTGGGGCGCCCCGATCGGCACGGGTAAGGGCGTGGTGAACCCGTATGGCTTGCGCATGTTGCGCGAGCGTCTGCCGAACGTGCCGCTCATCGTCGATGCGGGTCTCGGCGTGCCGTCGCATGCTTGTCAGGTAATGGAGTGGGGGTTCGACGGCGTGTTGCTCAACACCGCCGTCTCGCAGGCCACCGAGCCCGCTGTCATGGCGCGTGCGTTCGCCCAGGGGGTCGAAGCCGGGCGGGCCGCCTACCTCGCGGGGCCGATGGACGAGCGCGACAGCGCGCACGCGAGCACACCCGTCGTTGGCATGCCGTTCTGGCACCAGGATCAAGGCTGAAAGGGTATCTCATGAGCCGCGCACTTGCCTTTGCCGAACGTGAAATCTTCTGGCCGCCGGCCGACGAGTTGATTGAGGCTGCCGAGCGCATCCGTGCACGCCTCGGCGACTGGCCGCCCTGCGCTGTCGCGTGGCGCATCTGCCTCACGCCGCCCGATGTCCCGCGTGCGGGCGACCTCATCGTTGTTGCCGACGAACAGGACCATCATGCCGACCTGGCCAAGTGGCTGGCCGCGGGCGCAGGCGTGATCGAGGCGAATGCGAGCGGCGCATGCCTGACTCTGGACGGTATGCGCTATGCGCTCGTCGGAGCGCTTGCCGAGGACTGGCTTGCGGCGTTCGCGGGCTTCCTCGATTGCGGCTTCGATGCCCATGACGCGCTCGTCCTCGCGCTCGCCTGGCGCGATGGTGACGAAGCCGATTCGGCGCGCGAGGACGCGTGGCCTGTCGATCTGGCGCGCTTTCCGCGCATCGCGGGCTTGCCTGCGGCCCCGGCCAAGCCGTTCGCTCCTTGCCCGGAGCGCCTCGGGCTTTATGCGGTGATGCCGAGCGCGCAGTGGGTTGAACGTGTCCTCGAACTCGGCGTCTCAACGGTTCAGTTGCGCGTGAAGGATGCTGCGCCCGATGCGCTTGCTGCCGAGATTGACCGAAGCGTGGCCTCGGGCCGCCGCCATGGCGCGCAGGTTTTCATCAATGATCACTGGCGTGCGGCGATCGCAGCAGGTGCATACGGCGTGCACTTGGGTCAGGAAGACTTGGAGACGGCCGATCTGTCGGCCATTGCGGAGGCGGGCCTGACGCTCGGCCTTTCGACGCACGGCTACTATGAAATGTTGCGTGCACTGCATTTCAGGCCGAGCTACCTCGCATTCGGTGCGGTTTTTGCGACGGCCACGAAGACGGTCGCAACGGCGCCGCAGGGTCTCGCACGGCTCTCGCGCTACGTGCGCCTGCTCGAGGGCGTGGTACCGCTCGTGGCGATCGGCGGCATCGATCTCGTCCGGCTGCCGTCTGTGGTCGCGACGGGCGTCGGCAGCGCGGCCGTCGTCAGCGCAATTACCGGGGCTCAGGACACGCCAGCCGCCGTTGCGGCGCTCGAGGGGGCCGTTGCGAGCCGGTAGCGGAGTTTTTGCGACCGCGAAACGCGTCGTCACGGCACCGCCACGGCTGAGGCCCTATAATTCCGCTTCCGCATCAATGGAGCGCCTGCTGCGTGCCGCCTACTGCATCCGAGCCCATTCTCGAGCTGCGCAACGTCGATTTCGGCTACGACGCGAATCGTCTCGTTCTTTCTAATCTGAATATGCGCTTTGCGCGCGGCCAAGTCGTGGCCGTGATGGGGGCGTCCGGCGGCGGCAAAACGACCGTACTGCGCTTGATCGGCGGGCTCGAGCGGGCGCGCCGCGGAGAAGTGCTGTTTCATGGCCGCGACGTCGGCAATGAGACTCGCGAGGGTTTGTACGCGCTGCGACGCAAGATGGGCATGCTGTTTCAGTTCGGTGCGCTCTTCACCGACATGACCGTCTTTGAGAATGTCGCTTTTGCGTTGCGCGAGCACACCGACTTGCCCGAGCCCCTGATTCGCGATCTTGTGCTGATGAAGCTCAACGCTGTCGGCCTGCGCGGCGCGCGCGATCTCGCGCCATCGCAGATCTCGGGCGGCATGGCGCGCCGCGTCGCGCTCGCGCGCGCCATCGCGCTCGATCCCGAACTGATGATGTACGACGAGCCGTTCGCGGGCCTCGACCCGATTTCGCTAAGCATTACGGCCAACCTCATCCGAACGCTGAACCAAGCGCTCGGCGCCACTTCGATTCTCGTGACGCACGACGTCCCCGAATCGTTTGCGATTGCCGATTACGTCTACTTCCTCGCCAACGGCACGGTGCTTGCCGAGGGCACGCCCGCCGAGCTGCGCGAATCAACGGAGCCGACGGTGCGGCAGTTCATCGACGGCGCACCCGATGGTCCGTTTCGCTTTCACTATCCGGCGAAAGCGTCGCTTGCCGCCGATTTCGGCATGACCGGAGCGCGCCCATGATCGGTCTCGTCAGCCTGCTCGGGCGCCGCGTGCTGGACGGCATTGCTCGCACGGGCTACGCCGCGCGCATATTTGCGCGGCTCGTGCTCGAAGCGTTCGCGTTGTTGCGGCGCCCGCAACTCGTCATCAAGCAAATTTTTTTCCTCGGCAATTATTCGCTCGTCATCATCGCGGTGTCGGGGCTCTTCGTCGGCTTCGTCCTCGGCCTCCAGGGCTACTACACGCTCAATCGCTATGGCTCGGCGGATGCACTTGGCTTGCTGGTTGCGCTTTCGCTGGTGCGCGAGCTCGGCCCCGTCGTCACCGCGCTGCTCTTCGCGGGGCGCGCGGGCACGTCGCTGACGGCTGAGATCGGCCTCATGAAGGCGGGCGAACAACTGACCGCGCTCGAAATGATGGCGGTCGACCCGCTCACCACCGTCCTCGCGCCGCGCATGTGGGCGGGCATCATCGCGATGCCAATGCTCGCTGCCATCTTCAGCGCGGTAGGCATACTTGGCGGCTACGTCGTCGGCGTGATCCTGATTGGCGTCGATTCGGGCGCATTTTGGTCGCAGATGCAAGGCGGCGTCGAGCTTTGGGCCGATGTCGGCAATGGGGTCGTGAAAAGCGTGGTGTTCGGCTTTGCGGTCACTTTCGTTGCGCTGTTTCAGGGGTATGAGGCGAAGGCAACGCCCGAAGGCGTCTCGCGGGCGACAACGCGCACGGTGGTTTATGCATCCCTTGCCGTGCTTGGCCTCGATTTCCTGTTGACGGCATTGATGTACAGCTAGTGAACGCGTGGTGCGCGCTTCGCTCGGGCGTCCACGAGACGCACAAGGCGTCGCGCATCCGGCCGCGATTCTCTCTTGGAATGACCATGAAAAAAACTGCTCTCGACTTCTGGGTGGGCCTGTTTGTGTTGCTGGGCTTTCTTGCACTGCTCTTTCTAGCGCTGAAAGTCGGCAACATGAGCTCGCTCTCCTTCGAGGCGAGCTACCCGGTAAAACTCAAGTTCGACAACATCGGGGGGCTCAAGGTGCGCGCGCCGGTGAAGAGCGCGGGTGTCGTCGTCGGCCGCGTCGCCTCGATCGGTTTCGACAGCAACACCTATCAGGCGCTCGTGACGATCGATATCGATAAGCAATACGCATTTCCCAAGGACTCATCGGCGAAGATCCAGACGTCGGGCCTGCTTGGCGACCAGTACATCGGCCTTGAGCCCGGTGGCGACACCGAGATGCTGAAGGCTGGCGACACGATCGTCATGACGCAATCGGCGATCGTGCTCGAGAACCTCATCGGCCAGTTGCTCTACGGCAAGGCGGCCGATGCGGGCGCGTCCAAGGCCAGCGAGACAACGCCCACGTCGCCGGCGGGTTCTTCGGCACCTGCATCCGCCTCCAGCGTGACACCCGCCCCCGCACCGGCTCCTGCTTCGGCTACGGCGCCAGCGGGTGCCGGCGGTTGAGGCAACGCTCGCTTGCACGGATGGGCTGGGCTGGTAAGGCTGAATTACGCTGATGAGCCGAGTGGGCTGACCATCGCAAACGCCGACGAGGCAGCGGCAATTCGCCAAGCACGGTAAGGTACGACAAGTCACTCAAGGCACGGATTTAACGGAGAACAAGAATGCAGACCCCGCTCGCTAAGAACGTGGCGTTGGCCATCGCAGCGGCAACACTTGCCGGTTGTGCGTCGGTGCCGACACCCACGCCGGGCGACCCGCTTGAACGCTTTAATCGAGGCGTGTTCAAGTTCAATGACACGGTCGATACTTATGCGTTGAAACCGGTCGCGAAGGGCTATCAGCGCGTTTTGCCCCAGCCGGTGCGAAATAGCGTCACCAACTTCTTTTCCAACATCGGCGATGTCTACATCGCGGCCAACGAGCTGGTGCAGTTGAAGATTGCCGATGGTGTCGGTGACATCATGCGCGTCGCCATCAATACGGTCTTCGGTGTAGGCGGACTTTTCGACGTGGCAACATTGGCCCGGCTGCCGAAGCACACGTCCGATTTCGGCATCACGCTGGGGCATTACGGCGTTCCGCCCGGCCCTTACCTGGTGCTTCCGATATGGGGGCCAAGCAACGTGCGTGACGGGGTGGCGCTCGTCGCCGACTACTACGGCAACCCGTTGACCTGGGTGCAGCCGTCCTCCGTGAGCTGGGGGCTCTACGGCCTCAAGCTCATCGATACGCGCGCGAACCTCCTGGCGACGACGGACATGCTCGATGCTGCGGCGATCGACAAATATTCGTTCGTCCGCAACGCCTACCAGCAGCGGCGGCAGTTCCTGATCACGGGGGACAGCGGTGCTGCGCCGACCTACGATGTGCCGCCGCCGAACTATGATGATGGGACGTCGGGGGGCGCCGCTCAAGCACCGGCCGCGCCATTGCCCGCCGACGGCGCCGGTCAGCACGGTGGCGACAAATAGCACGGGGCCAGGCTTGCAATACGTGCTGCCGCGTGCGGGCGTGTCCTGTGATTCATTGCATGAGCGGCTAGGGCGGTAACAGTTCGACACGAATCTTGCTCGGTGATGGTGGACCGAGTCACAAGTTGCGCGGTAATGTAGGTTTGAGAATTCGGGCCGGTTTACGACATTCAGAGTTGATGATGAAAAGATTTTTCTTGATTTCCTGCTTTCTGACGTTTTTTTCCATTTCCGGCGCGGGCTTTGCGCAGCAGACGGTGGTGAACAACATTGACACGAACAGCAAGCCCGATGTCATGATTCAAACGGTGACGAACCAGGTGCTCGACACCTTGCGCACCGACACTTCGTTGCGCAGCGGCGATATCAATCGCATTACGCAGGTCGTCAATCAGCGGATCCTGCCGTACACCGATTTCCGTCGCACGACGCAGTTGGCGATGGGCCGGGCGTGGCGCAGTGCGACGCCCGAGCAGCAGGTCCAGATGGTCGCTCAGTTCGAGATGTTGCTGATTCGCACGTACGCGGGGGCGCTCTCGTCGTTCCGCGACCAGCAGGTGCAGTTCAAGCCGTTCCGCGCCGATCCGTCCGATACGGACGTCGTCGTGCGCAGTTCGGTCATCAGCAACGGCCAGCCGGTCGAACTCGACTACCGCCTTTACAAGACGCCGCAAGGCTGGCGCGTGTATGACCTGAACGTGGCCGGCGCGTGGCTCATTCAAGCCTATCAGCAACAGTTCAAGGAGAAGATCGATCAAGGCGGCGTGCAGGGCCTGATTAACTTCCTGACGCAACGCAACGAACAGCTTGCCGCGGGCAAGCAGCCGTCCTGATTGTGGTGATGAACCGCTTCACGACCAGCACGACGCTCACGCACGCGAGCGCTAAAGCGGTGCTCGCGGCCGGGCTGGCGAGCATCGAGGCCGGCGCACGTGGCGTAGATTGCACCGCGCTCGCCGAATTCGATTCTTCGGCGCTTGCGGTGCTCCTCGCTTGGCGGCGCGCTGCTGACGCGCGCGGCGCCGACTTCGAGATCGCAAACCTTCCCCCGGGCCTTGCCAGTCTCGCCGAAGTCTACGGCGTCGACGTGCTGCTCTCAGCGCAACATCGACACACGCCCGAAGGCGCCGCGACGCCGCTTTGACGGCGGGTGACAGCTGTCCGGCTCGCGCGCCCGGTCGCACATTTAGCCTATAATCAAACGTTTTTCCGGGCTCGCGTTCAGCCCCGATCTTTCAAGGTCTTTCGTGCTGTCCGGAATCGAGGTGGGGGAGCTTGCCGCCCAGGCGGGCGCGCTCAATCACCGCTCACGTCCAACAAAAGGTGCGGCATCGAAAAAAGCCGCCCACATTCATGTCAGCCATAGAGATCCGCAACGTCAAAAAGCGCTACAAGGCATTGCAAGCGCTCAAGGGCGTCAGCTTCACGGTCGAGCAAGGCGAGTTCTTCGGCCTGCTTGGTCCTAACGGTGCAGGCAAGACGACGCTCATTAGCATCCTGGCCGGCCTCGCCCGTGCCGACGAAGGCAGCGTTTCCGTGCTTGGGCACGATGTTGTGCACGATTTTCGTCAAGCACGCCGCTCCCTCGGGGTGGTGCCGCAAGAACTCGTCTTCGACCCGTTTTTCAGCGTGCGCGAGACGCTTCGCATCCAGTCGGGCTACTACGGCCTGCGACACAACGACGACTGGATCGACGAGGTGATGTCGAACCTCGATCTCACCGAGAAAGCCGACGCCAACATGCGGGCGCTTTCGGGTGGCATGAAGCGCCGCGTGCTCGTTGCGCAGGCGCTCGTGCATCGTCCGCCCGTCATCGTGCTCGACGAACCTACGGCCGGTGTCGACGTCGAACTGCGGCAAACGCTGTGGAAATTCATTTCGCGCTTGAACCGGGAAGGTCATACGATTGTGCTGACCACGCATTACCTCGAAGAGGCCGAGCAACTGTGCGATCGCATCGCGATGCTGCGCCGCGGCGAAGTGGTGGCGCTCGATCGCAAGGCCGCGCTGCTCGAGCGGTTCGCGGGAATGCAGCTTTTTGTACGTCTTGCCGATGGCATGCTACCCGCGGAGCTGAGCGCACTCGAAGTCGAGCCGGCGGCACCGGGTGCACGCCAGCACTTGCTGCGGCTTTCGAGCTATGACGAAGTCGAGTCGATTTTGGCCCGCTGCCGGGCGGCCGGCTGCCGGTTCGAGGAGATCGACGTGCGCAAGGCGGATCTCGAAGATGTCTTTGTGCAACTGATTAACGGAGCGGAAGTCGTGGAGGGCGTCGCATGATGGGTTTTCGTACGCTCTTTTATAAAGAGATCCTGCGTTTCTGGAAGGTGTCGTTCCAGACCGTGCTCGCGCCGATCGTCACCGCGCTGCTGTATTTGACGATTTTCGGGCACGCGTTGCGCGGTCGAGTCGAGGTGTTTCCGGGTGTCGAGTACACGAGCTTCCTGATTCCGGGCCTCGTCATGATGAGTGTGTTGCAAAACGCATTTGCGAACAGCTCATCCTCCCTGATCCAATCGAAGATCACGGGCAATCTCGTCTTTGTGCTGCTGCCGCCGCTCACGCATTGGGAAATGTTCGGCGCCTACGTGCTCGCCTCTGTTGTGCGAGGCCTCGTGGTCGGGTTCGGCGTTTTCGTGGTGACGATCTGGTTCGTGCCGCTGTCGATGACTGCGCCGATTTACATCATTGCGTTTGCCGTGCTCGGCTCAGCGATTCTCGGTACGCTCGGGCTCATTGCTGGCATTTGGGCTGACAAGTTCGACCAGCTCGCGGCATTCCAAAACTTTCTGATCATGCCGCTCACGTTCCTCTCGGGCGTGTTCTACTCGACGCACACACTGCCGGAGATTTGGCGCCACGCTTCGCGGCTCAATCCGTTTTTCTACATGATCGACGGTTTCCGCTACGGCTTTTTCGGCGTGTCCGACGTCGCCCCGCTCACGAGCCTCGCCGTGGTCGTCGCGTTCTTCGCGGCTATCGCCGCGCTCGCGATGCGCATGCTCGCGTCGGGCTACAAGCTGCGTCACTGAATGAATCGGAATACCCAAGGAGCTTAGAGTCATGTTGCCGACTCCGGAAGACGTCAAACAATACATCACGGCAGGACTTGCCTGCATCCATGTCGAAGTCGAAGGCGATGGCCAGCATTTCTTTGCGACCATCGTCTCCCCGGCGTTCGAGGGCAAACGGCCGATTCAACGGCATCAGCTCGTCTACGCGGCGCTCGGCGAGCGCATGCGTGCGGAAATTCACGCGCTCAGCATGAAGACGCTCACGCCAGCGGAATGGCAAAACGCATAATTCAGGAAACGTAGTGCGCATTACACAAGACGATCCGAATGGCGCGGGTAGCGCCGCCACGGCTCACGGGGCCGAGGGCGAAGCTCATCAGGGGCAGCTCAGCATGGACAAGCTTGCAATCGAAGGCGGCCGGACCCTCTCCGGCGAAATTCGCGTCTCCGGCGCGAAGAATGCCGCATTGCCGATTCTTTGCGCGAGCCTGCTCGCCGCTGAGCCGATCGAGCTTGAGAACGTTCCGGATTTGAAGGACGTTCGCACGATGCTCAAGCTGCTCAAGCAGATGGGTGTGCGCGTCGAGATGTCGGGCAACGCCGTGTCACTCAACGCTGCGCACGTCGACAATCCTGTCGCACCTTACGATCTCGTCAAGACGATGCGCGCGTCGATCCTCGTGCTTGGGCCGCTCGTTGCGCGATTCGGGGCGGCGAAGGTGTCGTTGCCGGGAGGGTGTGCGATCGGCGCGCGGCCCGTCGATCAGCACATCAAGGGGCTGGCGGCGATGGGCGCGGACATCCGCATCGAGCACGGCTACATCGAAGCGCGTGCGAAGCGCCTGACGGGCGCGCGCATTGTGACGGACATGATTACGGTCACGGGCACCGAAAACCTGCTGATGGCCGCCGTACTCGCCGACGGCGAAACGGTTCTCGAGAATTCGGCGCGTGAGCCCGAAGTCGGCGACCTCGCGCGATTGTTGGTCAGCATGGGCGCCAAAATCGAGGGAATCGGCACCGATCGCCTTGTCATCCAGGGCGTCGACAGGCTGCACGGCGCGCGTCATGCGGTGATCCCCGATCGCATCGAGGCGGGCACGTTTCTTTGCGCTGTGGCGGCTGCCGGCGGTGACGTCACGTTGCGCGACGTGCGTCCCGACACACTCGATGCCGTCATGGCCAAGTTGCGCGAGGCCGGCGTGACGATCGATTCGGGGAGCGACTGGATTCGCGTGCAGATGCACCGCCGGCCGAAGGCCGTCTCGTTGCGCACGTCCGAGTACCCGGCGTTTCCGACCGACATGCAAGCGCAATTCATGGCGCTTAATGTGATTGCCGAGGGCACCGCGCACATCGTCGAGACGATTTTCGAAAATCGCTTCATGCACGTGCAGGAATTGAACCGGCTCGGCGCGAAGATCAGCGTCGATGGCAACACCGCGCTCGTCGCGGGCGTGCCTGCCCTGTCGGGCGCGAGCGTCATGGCGACCGATCTGCGCGCCTCGGCAAGCCTCGTCATTGCAGGGCTCGTCGCCGAGGGTGACACCGTCGTCGATCGTATTTATCACCTCGACCGCGGCTATGACCGAATGGAAGAGAAGTTGACGCGCATTGGCGCGAACGTGCGCCGCCTGACGGGATCGTCCGGTGCGGCAAGCGTGGGGAGCCGCGCATGAGTCTTGCACCGCTCACGCTCGCGCTCTCGAAAGGGCGCATTTTCGAAGAAACGATGCCGTTGCTCGCGGCGGCGGGCGTGCAGGTTTCGGAAGACCCCGAAACCTCGCGCAAGCTGATCCTGCCGACGAGCGCACCGAACTTGCGCGTCATCATCGTACGGGCGACCGATGTGCCCACCTATGTCGAGTACGGCGCCGCGGATTTTGGCGTGGCCGGCAAGGATGTGCTGATCGAGCATGGCGGTGGCGGTTTGTATCAGCCGATCGACCTCAACATCGCGTGCTGCCGGATGTCCGTCGCCGTGAAAGCCGGTTTCGATTACGCGAACGCGGTACGGCAGGGTGCACGTTTGCGCGTTGCAACGAAGTACGTGCAGACGGCCCGTGAGCATTTCGCGGCAAAGGGCGTGCATGTCGACCTCATCAAGCTGTACGGCTCGATGGAGTTGGCGCCGCTGGTCGGGTTGGCCGACGCGATCGTCGACCTCGTCAGCACCGGTGGAACGTTGCGGGCAAACAATCTTGTCGAGGTTGAAGAGATCATGCCGATCTCGTCTCGCCTCGTGGTGAACCAGGCTGCGCTCAAACTCAAGCGCACGGCGCTCAAGCCGTTCCTCGACGCGTTCGAATCCGCATCCCAGCGCGGCGGGCGTGAGCCTTAACCGGCAGCGGACGGAATTGAGCGAGCTCGGGCCTTTACCGAAACGGAATACCAGCATGGCACTGAACATTCGCAAACTCGATTCGAGCGCCGTCGATTTCGACGCAGCGCTTGCGGCGGTGCTCGCCTTCGAGGCGAGCGAGGACGAGGCGATCGAACGCTCCGTCGCGCAAATTCTCGCCGACGTGAAAGAGCGTGGCGACGCGGCCGTGCTCGAGTACACAAACCGCTTCGATCGCCTCCAGGCAAAGAGCATGACCGCGCTCGAGTTGCCGCAATCGGAGCTCGAGGCTGCACTCGAAGGGCTTGAGCCGAAGCCGCGGGCGGCGCTCGAAGCGGCGGCCGCGCGTGTGCGCGGCTACCACGAAAAGCAGAAGATCGAATGCGGCAGCCATAGCTGGCAGTACACCGAGGCGGACGGCACAGTGCTCGGCCAGAAAGTGACGCCGCTCGATCGCGTGGGGATTTACGTGCCTGGCGGCAAGGCTGCCTATCCGTCGTCGGTACTGATGAATGCCGTGCCTGCCCGCGTGGCTGGTGTGCGCGAGATCATCATGGTCGTGCCCACACCCGACGGCGTGCGTAATCCGCTCGTGCTCGCAGCGGCACTCCTCGGCGGGGTCGATCGCGTGTTTGCCATCGGCGGCGCACAGGCAGTCGGAGCGCTCGCTTACGGCACGGGCACTGTGCCGGCCGTCGACAAGATCTGCGGCCCCGGCAATGCCTATGTCGCCTCGGCAAAGCGCCGGGTTTTCGGCACAGTCGGCATCGACATGATCGCCGGGCCGTCGGAAATTCTCGTGATTTGCGACGGTACGACCGATCCGCGCTGGGTCGCCATGGATCTGTTCTCGCAGGCCGAGCACGACGAGTTGGCGCAATCGATCTTGTTGTGCCCCGATGACGCGTTCATCGCACGCGTCGAGGACGCTATCGCGGAGCTTTTGCCGACGATGCCGCGCCGCGATGTGATCCAGCGCTCGCTCGAAGGGCGCGGCGCGCTCGTGAAGGTGCGAGACATGGCCGAGGCCTGTGCGATCGCGAACCGGATCGCACCCGAGCACCTCGAAATTTCGGCAATCGATGCCCAGCAGTGGGCCAAGGAGATCCGCCACGCGGGCGCCATCTTCATCGGCCGCTTTACGAGCGAAAGCCTCGGTGACTATTGCGCCGGACCCAACCACGTGCTGCCGACATCGCGCACGGCGCGTTTTTCGTCACCGCTGGGTGTGTATGACTTTTTCAAGCGTTCGAGCGTGATCGAAGTCAGCGCCGAGGGTGCGCAGACGCTCGGGGAGATCGCTGCCGAGCTGGCCTATGGCGAGGGATTGCAGGCGCATGCACGCAGCGCTGAATACCGGATGAAGCAGACCGGCTGAAACATCGCAACGGCAGTAACAACGGCAAGAACAACGGTTGAACCCGGCTGAACCATCATGACCACACCGAAAGACGTGATTCGCGGCGACGTGCTCGCCATGACGAGCTACCCTGTCCCCGATGCCACGGGGTTCGTGAAGCTCGATGCCATGGAGAACCCGTACACACTGCCTGAGGCGCTGACTGCAGAGCTCGGCGAGCGCCTTGCGGGCGTTGCGTTGAACCGCTATCCGGCGCCACGGCCTGCCGCGTTGATCGAGAAATTGAAGCGCGTGATGGGCGTGCCGGCAGATTGCGGCGTGTTGCTCGGCAATGGTTCGGACGAGATCATCAGCATGATTGCCGTCGCCTGCGCGAAGCCCGGCGCGAAACTTTTGGCGCCGGTGCCGGGCTTCGTCATGTATCAGATGTCGGCGAAGTTTGCGCAGCTCGAGTTCGTCGGGGTGCCGCACCGGTCCGATCTGACGCTCGACACGGAAGCCATGTTGGCTGCGATTGCCGAGCATCGTCCGGCGATCGTCTATCTCGCCTATCCGAACAACCCGACCGGAACGCTCTATCCCGACGAGGACATGGAGCGCATCATCCGTGCGGCGGGGGAGAGCCTGGTTGTCATCGACGAGGCTTATCAGCCATTCGCGCAGCGCAGCTGGCTGCCGCGCGTGCTGGAGTTCGACAACGTCGTCGTAATGCGCACGGTGTCGAAGCTGGGCCTTGCCGGCATTCGGCTCGGCTATCTGGCAGGATCGCCCGTGTGGCTCGACGAACTCGACAAGGTCCGCCCGCCGTATAACGTCAACGTACTGACCCAGGCGGCCGCCGAGTTCATGCTCGATCACGTCGATGACGTGCTCGAAGCGCAAGCCGCGGCATTGCGCGCCGAACGCACGCTGCTGGCCGATGCCGTTGCAGAACTGCCGGGCACGACCGTTTTCCCAAGCGCAGGCAATTTCCTGCTCGTGCGCGTGCCGGACGCGGATGCCGTGTTCGAAACGCTACTGGCCGCGCGGATTTTGGTCAAAAACGTGAGTAAAATTCACCCGTTACTGGCAAATTGCATACGTTTGACGGTAGGCACGCCCGACGAGAATGCGCAAATGCTGGCCGCATTGAAGCTGATTTTGAAGTAGTTACTGAAAAACGGGTCCGCGCTGCGTGCTGATCATTCATCGGTGCGAGTCTGGATTGCCATTTTTCCGCATTTTTCCCGCTTGATTCGAGGTTTTCCATGCGCTTGGCGGAAGTCGTTCGCAACACCAGCGAGACGCAAATCCGTGTGAAGATCAACTTGGACGGCACCGGCCAGCAAAAGCTGGCTACTGGCGTGCCGTTTCTCGACCACATGCTCGATCAGATCGCACGACACGGTTTGATCGATCTGGAGATCGAGGCGCATGGAGATCTCCATATCGACGACCATCACACCGTCGAGGACACGGGCATCACGCTGGGCCAAGCCGTCGCGAAGGCGATCGGCGACAAAAAGGGAATCCGTCGCTACGGCCATGCGTATGTGCCGCTCGACGAGGCGCTCTCTCGCGTCGTCATCGACTTTTCGGGCCGTCCAGGTCTCGAGTTCCACGTACCGTTTACGCGCGCGCGGATCGGCACGTTCGACGTCGACCTGTCCATTGAGTTTTTCCGTGGCTTCGTCAATCATGCTGGCGTCACGTTGCATATTGATAATCTGCGCGGCCTCAACGCCCATCACCAGATGGAAACGGTATTCAAGGCATTCGGTCGAGCGCTGCGGATGGCCACAGAGCTTGATGAGCGTGCGGCAGGACAAATTCCGTCAACCAAAGGCAGCCTTTGAGCGCTCATGACTCACCGATGCGCGCGAGGCGCATCGGCTCGCGATGGATTTTCTGAAGTCGTTCATTTCGCTGCTGGCGCTGATCAACCCGGTCGGCGCGGTGCCGTTCTTCCTGAGCCTGACCTCGGAGCAATCCCAGGCCGAGCGTCGGCGCACGATCCAACTTGCCTCGATTTCGGTGTTTTGCGTCATCGCGGTGACGACGGTGTTCGGTGAGCAGATCATTCGCTTTTTCGGCATCTCGGTGGGCTCGTTGAGGGTAGGTGGCGGCATCATCATGCTGCTGATGGCCATCAACATGCTGAACGCGCAGATCGGCAATACGCGTGCGACAGCCGAAGAGCGTGACGAAGCGGAATCGAAGAGCAGCATTGCGGTCGTGCCGCTCGCGATCCCGCTCCTCACGGGGCCCGGCGCGATCAGCACGGTGATCGTTTTTGCGGCGAGCACGAGCCACTGGTATGACCGGATCGGGCTCATTGTGATCGGTGCCGTGCTCGCGGCTGTCTGTTTCTTGTCGCTGCGGCTCGCCGAGCCGATCGCCCGCTGGATTGGCCAAACGGGCATCAATATTGGCACGCGGCTGATGGGTTTAATGTTGTCGGCGCTGGCGGTGGAGTTCATCGTCGACGGATTGAAGGCATTGCTGCCTAACTTGCGATGACAAAGATTGCGATTGTGGATTACGGGATGGGCAACCTGCGCTCCGTGCAGCAGGCGCTTAAAAAGGCGGCGCCCGAGGCCGATGTGGCCATCATTGATCATCCCGATGGCATACGTGCCGCCGACCGCGTCGTGCTACCGGGCCAGGGAGCGATGCCCGATTGCATGCGCAGCCTGCGCGAATCGGGATTGCAGGATTCGGTGATCGAGGCGTCGCGCAGCAAGCCGCTCATGGGCGTATGCGTCGGTGAGCAGATGCTGTTCGAGTGGAGCGCCGAAGGCGACACCGACGGCCTTGGCCTGATGCCCGGCAAGGTTGTGCGTTTTGCGCTCGAGGGCCGCCTGCAGGATGACGGCTCGCGCTTCAAAGTGCCGCAGATGGGTTGGAACCGCGTCCGGCAAACCCAGGCCCACGCGCTCTGGGACGGCGTACCCGACGGCAGCTTTTTTTACTTCGTTCACAGTTACTACGTTGTGCCCGACAATACGGCTCACGTCGCCGGGCAAACGGATTACGGTGCGGCATTTACGTCGGCAGTTGCGCGCGACAACCTGTTTGCCACGCAGTTCCACCCCGAAAAGAGTGCCGAGGTGGGCTTGCGTCTCTACCGGAACTTTGTGCACTGGAACCCATAAAACACCCCAGCATTTCTAACTGTGCGGCGGCCGGCGCATCGAGAGACTGTACTAAACTAGCGAGACGGTTCGCGGCAGGCGAGACGGTTCGCGGCAGACGCCGCCCGCTCGCCCCTCCGGCCATCGATTTTCAACCCATCCCAGACTTTACGCGATTGCTATGCTGCTGATTCCCGCTATCGACCTCAAGGACGGTCAGTGCGTTCGCCTCAAACAGGGCGATATGGACCAAGCGACGATATTTTCCGAGGATCCCGCCGCGATGGCCCGACACTGGGTCGATCGAGGTGCACGGCGGCTGCATCTGGTCGATTTGAACGGCGCGTTCGCCGGCAAGCCGAAAAACGAGGACGCGATCCGCGCGATCATCGACGAGGTGGGCCGCGAGATCCCCGTACAACTGGGCGGAGGCATTCGCGATCTCGAGACGATCGAGCGCTACCTCAACGATGGCCTTTCGTACGTCATCATCGGCACGGCCGCGGTCAAAAACCCGGGCTTTCTGCAGGACGCCTGCACGGCATTTGGCGGGCACATCATCGTGGGGCTCGACGCGAAGGATGGCAAAGTGGCCACGGACGGCTGGAGCAAGCTGACCGGTCACGAGGTGGTCGATCTTGCGCGCAAGTTCGAGGACTACGGATGCGAATCGATTATCTATACGGACATTGGTCGCGACGGCATGCTCCAGGGCATCAACATCGATGCGACGGTGCGCCTCGCTCGCTCGGTGAGGATTCCCGTCATTGCCAGCGGCGGCCTGTCGAACATCGCCGACATCGATGCCCTCTGTGAGGTTGAGGATGAGGGTGTCGAAGGCGTGATCTGCGGGCGCGCAATCTACTCGGGCGATCTCGATTTTGCGCAAGCGCAGACACGCGCGGACGCTTTGCGCGAGTCGGACGATGCCTGACGCGGCGCAAAGACCCGGAGCCCGGAGCGCTTGACGACGCGTTTCGCAGCGCTTTGCGGGTCGAAAGCGGGCCGAAACGGTCGAAAAACGGTCAAAAGAGGGCGGCCGAAAGCGGCCGGGCACGAATACCACGATGGCCGTACGCTCTGCGCGTGCGGCCATCAGAGCGGCAACTTGCACCCATATGGCTTTAGCTAAACGCATCATCCCCTGTTTGGACGTGACGGCCGGGCGTGTCGTCAAAGGCGTCAACTTTGTCGAGTTGCGCGACGCCGGCGATCCGGTCGAGATCGCGCGCCGCTACGACGAGCAAGGCGCGGACGAGTTGACGTTTCTCGACATCACCGCGACGTCGGACGGTCGAGACCTGATCCTGCCGATCATCGAGGCCGTCGCTTCGCAAGTCTTCATACCGCTCACGGTCGGCGGCGGCGTGCGCGCCGTTGAGGACGTGCGCCGGTTGCTCAACGCGGGGGCGGACAAGGTCAGCATGAACTCGTCCGCCATCGCGCAGCCGCAGCTGGTGCGCGATGCGGCCAAAAAGTACGGCTCACAGTGCATCGTCGTCGCCATCGACGCGAAGCGCGTCTCGGCCGACGGCGAGACGCCGCGCTGGGAAGTTTTTTCGCATGGCGGGCGCAAGTCGACGGGGCTCGACGCCGTGCAATGGGCGACGCAAATGGCCGAGTACGGTGCGGGCGAAATCTTGCTGACGAGCATGGACCGCGACGGCACGAAGAGCGGGTTCGACTTGGCGCTGACACGGGCCGTGTCGGATGCCGTGCCGGTGCCGGTCGTCGCCTCGGGCGGCGTTGGATCGTTGCAGGACTTGGCTGCCGGGATCGTCGATGGCCATGCGGACGCCGTGCTGGCCGCGAGTATTTTCCACTATGGCGAGTACACGGTCGGCGAGGCGAAGCGCTTCATGGCGCAGCAGGGCATTTCAGTGAGGTGGTGATGAACGAGCTTTTGCTCACTATCGTTTGCGGCGCCCCGAAGGAAGTCCCCTTGGCGGAAGGGAGCCTGAGATGACTGCCCCTGACAAATCATGGCTGGACAAGGTCCAGTGGGATGCGAACGGGCTTGTGCCCGTGATCGCGCAGGAAGCATCGACGAACGATGTGCTGATGTTCGCGTGGATGAACCGTGAGGCGCTCGTCAAGACGATCGAGACGGGCCGTGCTGTTTACTTCTCGCGCTCGCGCCAGCGCCTATGGTTCAAGGGCGAGGAGTCGGGCCACGTGCAGCATGTGCACGAGGTGCGGCTCGATTGCGATGAGGACGTGGTGCTGCTGAAAGTGGAACAGGTCTCAGGCATCGCTTGCCACACCGGCCGCCATTCATGCTTTTTTCAAAAGTTCGAAGGGACGGCTGACGAGGGTGACTGGGTGGCGGTCGACCCCGTGCTCAAGGATCCCGAGCACATCTATCGCTGACGCCGCTCGCGTTGTCGCGTCGATGGGGAAGCTTCATCGAGCGATACCGCAAGAACGCCTAAACACCAACGTTACAAAGACCGATCTTACTGATGCAAACCACCGAAGACACGCTGCTGCGGCTTGCCGCCATCATCGACAGCCGCAAGGGCGGGGATCCCGACAGTTCGTACGTCGCCCGTCTTTTTCACAAGGGCGACGATGCCGTGCTGAAGAAGATCGGGGAAGAGGCGACGGAAGTCGTCCTCGCGGCGAAGGACGTCCGCCAAGGCGGCGCGCCCGCTGCGCTTGTCGGCGAGGTGGCCGATCTCTGGTTTCACTGCCTCGTCATGCTGTCGCACTTCAATTTGAGCCCGGCCGATGTCGTTGCCGAACTCGAGCGGCGCGAGGGCATGTCGGGTATCGAGGAAAAGGCGCTCAGAAAGCGTAAGGAGCGCGAGCAAAACGGAGGCTGACGGCGTGTGACGCTCTTGCCCACCACGGGTGCGGGCTTGGGCGGTCCCCGCCGCTGCTGGGGCCGACAACCCACGAGAGCGGCCTGCAGGGTGTGCCTGCCGGCCGTGAGCGAGTGGATGGGATCAGTGAGGAGAGCGAAGATGGAAGACACGCACGGCGGACATTCATCGGCTTCCTACAGCGACGCGCTCGACGCGCATCGTGAGCGCGGTATTCGCACGCTGACACATGTGCTTTACGCCCTTTACGCGCTACATTGGTTCACGGGCGGCATCTCGGGGCTGGTGGCAATCATCGTCGATTATCTGAAACGGCCCGACGCGGCGGGGACGCCCTACGCAGTGCACTTCCAATGGCAGATCCGCACCTTTTGGCTGGGGCTGGCCGGTTATGTGATCGGCGGGATTCTCGCCGTTGTGGGAATCGGCTTTGTTATCCTTGCAGCCGTTTCGATCTGGATGCTGTACCGTATCGTCAAAGGCTGGCTGTATCTTTACGAAAATAAGCCGATCGAGCCGCGCGCATGGATTTGACACCGCGGCGCGTATGCAACCGGGAACACTATGAGCCACGAAAACTGCCTTTTCTGCAAAATTGCCTCGGGCGAAATTCCGAGCACCAAAGTGCACGAGGATGAGGAGTTCCTCGCCTTTTACGATATCCGCCCGGCGGCGCAGACGCACGTTCTAGTGATTCCGCGCCGGCATATCGCCACGCTGTCAGATTGCGTCGAAAGCGATGCGCCGCTGCTTGGTAGAATGATGGTTCTGGCCGCGCGTCTCGCCGAGAAGCTCGGATGTTCTTATACGGGCGGCGAGACGGGCTTTCGTACGGTGATCAATACGGGGCCGGGCGGCGGTCAAGAGGTATACCATCTGCACGCGCATCTGCTGGCAGGGCCGCGTCCGTGGCTGCGGATGGGATGATTCGCGATGCCGCGCCGTTCACGCATCATCGACTGGCGGCGAATTGATGAGGGCATTGCAATCCGGCGCAAATGGGGGCGAAAGCTTGCGCAGGAAGCGTCGGAAGGCGATGTTGGGGAATAGGGAGCACGTGCGCTCCGGTCATGGCTGAAAGGCCGATATTGCTAAGCCGTGGCGGGTTCGGCACGGTGAGGTTAGGGAGATTTTCATGGGTGGGTTCAGCATTTGGCACTGGCTGATTGTGCTTTTGATCGTGGCACTCGTCTTCGGCACGAAAAAGCTGCGCAATATCGGCGGTGATCTGGGTAGTGCCGTCAAGGGCTTCAAGGACGGCATGAAGGACAGCGAGGCGCCGGCAACGCCGGCTGCGCCCGCAGCGACGAACGAGCGACGCGAGCTGTCGAGCGACGCGGTCGACGTCGAGGCGAAGGAAAAGGCACGCTCGAGCGACGCTCGCTGATTCCCGCAGCGCCCACGTGACGGAAGAAGGAAGCGATGCTGGACCTCGGTCTTACCAAAATGGCGCTGATCGGCGTAGTTGCGCTGGTCGTGCTGGGCCCTGAGCGCTTGCCGCGCGTTGCACGCACGGCGGGGGCGCTATTCGGCCGCGCACAGCGCTACATCAATGACGTGAAGGCTGAGGTCTCGCGGGAAATCGAAGTCGAGGAGTTGCGCCGCATGAAGACCGATTTCGAATCGGCCGCGCGCAACGTCGAAAGTACGATTCACGAAAACGTGCGCCGCCACGAAAGTGATCTGACCGAAGCCTTGCAGGCCGGCATGCCCGGCTCGCCGAGCATTGCAGGTGGTGCGTCCGCTTCCACGGACGATGCGCTTGCGTCCGGCGGCGCGCCAGACGGCTCAGCGTATAGCGGTGGCGGCTTGCCCGGGTCGACAACCGGTGGTGCTGCTCTGCCCACTGCGGAGAAGCGGCGCAATTGGAAAGCCAAGCGACTTTCAACACCCGTGTGGTACAAGCGGGCGACGGGCCGCCGCACGCGTGTTCAGTCTGGGGCGGCGCGCGTCGCGCGACATACGCCAGTGAGTCTGCGCACGCCGCGGCGCTTCCTTTGATACGGTGCGCGCGGCGAAGCCGTACGACCTTTTTTTCAGTTTCGAAACCGCAAGTGACGATCTCCCAACGAGGGCCGGTGTGAGCGACCCCATGAAGCCGAACAGCCCCAACGATGGCAGCGACGAGGGCGCGCAAGAAACATTTATTTCGCATCTCGTCGAACTGCGTGACCGGATCATCCGAGCAGGGATCGCGGTCATCGTTGTTTTCGTTTCGTTGGTTTATTGGGCACCGGATATCTTCCGGCTCCTGGCTCGACCGCTGATGCAGAACCTGCCACGCGGCGGCAAGATGATCGTGACGGACGTGACGGGCTCGTTCTTCGTGCCGATGAAAGTCACGATGGTCGTCGCCCTCGTGATTGCGCTGCCGGTCGTCCTCTACCAAATTTGGGCCTTCGTGGCGCCGGGTCTTTATCAGCATGAGAAGCGGCTTGTCGTTCCGCTTGTCGGCAGCAGCTACATGCTATTTCTATGCGGGATGGCATTTGCCTATTTCTTCGTATTCCCGACGATCTTTCGCGTCATGGCGCACTACAACGCGCCGCTCGGCGCGGAAATGACCACGGACATCGACAATTACCTGAGCTTTGTGCTGACGATGTTCTTGGCCTTCGGCGTGACGTTCGAGGTTCCGATTGTCGTTGTCCTGCTCGTGCGCATGGGCGTGCTGACGGTCAAGAAACTCAGAGAAATCAGGCCGTACGTGGTTGTAGGCGCTTTCGTCGTTTCGGCGGTCGTTACGCCACCCGATGTCGTTTCGCAGCTCATCCTCGCCGTGCCGCTCGTTCTGCTCTACGAGGCAGGCATCATTGTCGCGCGGCTTATGGTTGGCAAGGAAAGCGCGGTGGCCGACGGCAAGCGTGCGGCAGGCTGATCCCGCCGATTCACCGGCTTTCGCTTAAACGTTTCTCGCAACCGCGCGGTTATTCGTCGGGCTGCGAATTGTCGTCCAACGCTTGCTTCGGCGGCGGCGGGCGCTTGCCGATGGTGACGCTGACGTCGATGTCTTTGTTCTTGCGCTTTAAGTGAACCCTGGCGTCGGTGCCGGGCTTGATCTGGGCGATGACGTTGAGCAGTCGCGTCGTATCGGTGATTTCCTGGCCGTTGACATCGAGCAGGACGTCGCCCGGTTTGATGCCGGCCTTGTCGGCCGGCCCGCCTTGTAGAACGCCGGCGACGATCGTACCCTTTTGCTCGAGCCCGAACGACTCGGCGATGGCGGGAGTCACGTCTTGCGGTTCGACGCCGATCCAGCCGCGCGTGACGGTGCCCGTTGTGATAATGCTTTCGAGGACGCTTTTCGCCGTCGACACGGGGACGGCGAAGCCGATCCCGAGCGAGCCGCCCGAGCGCGAATAGATGGCGGTATTGATGCCGAGCAGATTGCCGTGAGCGTCGATGAGTGCGCCGCCCGAGTTGCCGGGATTGATCGGCGCGTCCGTCTGGATAAAGTTTTCGAAGGTGTTGATGCCGAGGTGGTTGCGCCCGAGCGCGCTGATGATGCCCATCGTTACCGTCTGGCCGACCCCGAACGGATTGCCGATCGCAAGCACGACGTCGCCCACGCGAACCTCATCCATCCGGCCGAGCGTAATCGTCGGCAGGTTGCCCATGTTGACCTTGAGCACTGCGAGATCCGTTTCGGGATCGATGCCGACCACCTTGGCGTTCGTCCTTCGGCCGTCGGCGAGTGCGATCTCGATCTGGTCTGCGTTATCGACGACGTGCTGGTTCGTTAGAATATAGCCTTCCGAGCTGACGATGACGCCCGAGCCAAGGTTGGTCGCCTGCTCGTCGCGCGGATCGTGACCGTTTTTGGGGTTGCCGAAGAAATAGCGGAAGAGTGGATCGTTCGCTTGTGGGCCCGGCGGCAGCGATCCCCCCTTGCCGGAGAAGACGTTGACGACAGCCGGCATGGCCTTTTGAGCTGCGTCGGCGTAGGTATCGGTCGGCGCAGAGGAGCCCGTGCCCGGCGCGACCTCGCGCAGCGCAACGATAGGCGAGGCCAGTTGCTCGCCAAACTGCCCTTGCCGCTCGAGCCATTGCGGCTTGAGCGTCACCACGATGAACATGAGTGCAAGCAGCACCGTCACCGCCTGGGCAAAGAACAGCCAGAACCTTCTGAGCATTTGAACTATCGAGGCTTCCATGGATCGCATCGAACTTGAATTGTACTTGAACGGGTTGCTCGAAACCGGCCGGTTCAAGGACTACTGCCCGAACGGCCTGCAGGTGGAAGGGCGGCGGCGTATCGAAAAGATCGCAACCGGCGTCACTGCCTCGCTGGCTCTTCTCGAAGCCGCGCTGGAGTGGGGGGCCGATGCCGTGCTCGTCCATCACGGCTACTTCTGGCGTGGTGAAGCGCAGCCGGTGACTGGGCGCAAATACCGGCGGCTCAAGCTTTTGCTGGCCAATGACCTCAATCTCTTTGCCTACCACCTCCCGCTCGACGCGCACCCCGAGTATGGCAACAACGCCCAGTTGGGGGCGCGCATGGGCTTGATTGGCGAGGCGCATTTCGGCGCCGACGATCTCGGCTGGATGGCGACGTTGCCGATGCCGATCACACTTGCGCACTTCAGTGCGCAAGTCGAGCAGACGCTCGGCCGCACGCCACTTGTGTTCGGCGACCCTGACAGAGAACTGCGGCGTGTCGCCTGGTGTACGGGCGCTGCGCAGAGCTATTTCGAGGCGGCTATCGATGCGGGCGCGGACGTCTATCTGACGGGTGAAGTCTCCGAGCCTACGACGCATATCGCCGCTGAAAGTGGTGTCGCATTTCTGGCGGCGGGGCATCACGCGACCGAGCGTTATGGCGTGCAGTCCCTCGGTGCGCATCTGTCCGAGCGCTTCGACGTGGAGCACCTATTTATCGATATTGATAATCCCGTTTAATTGTTGCGTATTGCATACGTAACGATGCGCTGGATGAAACACTCAAAGAAAGAGACAGCGCATAGGCGACAAACGACAGGTTGAGAACGTGGGGGAAAACCCTGAATTATCAAAGACTTCGTCCGCTTTCGGGTGGGCGGGCCTTGTAAATGCCGACTCCATTCCCGCAAACTAGCGGCGGTGGCAAAGCGAAACGGTAAATCCAACTCAGAAGTGGGGCGTGTAATGCAAGACAACGAAGAGGAACGCGTCGACGGCAGCCGCCGGACGTGGCTGATCGCGACAGGCGTCGCGGGCGGTTTCGGGGGCGTGGCTGCTGTCATTCCGTTTGCGGGCTCTTTGGCACCATCCGAAAAGGCAAAGGCCGCGGGCGCGCCGGTCGAGGTCGATATCAGCGATTTGAAGCCGGGCGAGATGAAGACGGTTGCCTGGCGCGGCAAGCCGGTCTGGATTATCAATCGCACGGATGCCATGTTGGACGACGTCAAGAAGGCTGATGCCGAGGTGGCCGATCCGCAAAGCAAGAATCCGTTCTCGATTCCGTTGCCCAGCTACTGCAAGAACGAGTACCGCTCTCGCCCCGATCACAAGAACATCCTTGTCGTCGTTGCGGTCTGCACGCACCTCGGTTGCTCGCCCAGCGCACGTTTCACGCCCGGCCCGCAACCGAACCTGCCGAGCGACTGGCCCGGCGGTTTCTTATGTCCTTGCCACGGCTCGACTTACGATCTGGCCGGCCGAGTCTTCAAAGACAAGCCAGCGCCGCAAAACTTGGATGTGCCTCGCTTTATGTTCCGATCGGCGCAAACCATCGTCATCGGCCAGGACGAACAAGGAGAAGCGTAATGGCGACGGAAAAGGAAGTCGAAACCGCAACTGAGAAGCGGGTCGACACGTCGGGCCTCGTCGGCTGGATCGATCAGCGCTTTCCGATGACGGCCACTTGGCGGGCGCATGTTTCGGAGTACTACGCACCGAAGAACTTCAACTTCTGGTATTTCTTCGGCTCGCTTGCGTTGCTCGTGCTCGTCAACCAGATCGTCACGGGCATCTTTTTGACGATGAACTACAAGCCCGACGCGACGCTTGCCTTCGCATCCGTCGAGTACATCATGCGCGAGGTGCCGTGGGGTTGGCTCATCCGCTACATGCACTCCACGGGCGCGTCGATGTTCTTCGTCGTCGTGTACC
Organism: Trinickia sp.; assembly: GCF_035492435.1. Classification (GTDB taxonomy): domain Bacteria; phylum Pseudomonadota; class Gammaproteobacteria; order Burkholderiales; family Burkholderiaceae; genus Trinickia. The sequence goes on along the minus strand of NZ_DATJJF010000011.1, from coordinate 5,121 downwards.
TGCACATGTTCAGGGGGCTGCTCTACGGCTCTTATCGCAAGCCGCGCGAGCTCGTGTGGATTTTCGGCTGCACGATTTTCCTCTCGCTCATGGCCGAGGCGTTCTTCGGTTATCTGTTGCCGTGGGGCCAAATGTCGTTTTGGGGCGCGCAGGTCATCGTCAATCTTTTCTCGGCGATCCCCTTTATCGGCCCGGATTTGTCGTTATGGATCCGCGGCGATTACGTCGTCTCGGACGTGACGCTGAACCGTTTCTTCGCGTTCCATGTCATCGCGATCCCCCTCGTGTTGATTGCCCTCGTCTTCGTGCATATCGTGGCGCTCCACGAGACCGGATCGAACAACCCGGATGGCATCGAGATCAAGGCGAAGAAGGGGCCCGACGGCCGGCCGCTCGACGGCATCCCGTTTCATCCGTACTACACCGTGCATGACTTCTTCGGAACGTGCGTGTTTCTGATGGTGTTCGCCGCGATCATCTTTTTCGCGCCTGAAATGGGCGGGTATTTCCTCGAGCACAACAACTTCATCCCGGCGAATCCATTGCAGACGCCGCCCGAGATCGCGCCCGTCTGGTACTTCACGGCGTTCTACGCGATGCTGCGTGCGACGACGGATCCGTTCAAGTTCGCGCTGATGATCGTAGTGGCAGTGCTGGGTCTGGTCGCGCTCATGCGCGCGCGTGGCAAGTGGCGCATCGGCCTGCCGGTGCTCGCCGCGCTCGTCCTCGTCGCCATGTCTGTGACCGAGTCCAAACTCTGGGGTGTCGTGGTGATGGGGTCGGCCGTGGTGTCGCTCTTTTTCTTGCCGTGGCTTGACCAAAGCCCAGTGAAGTCGATCCGCTACCGGCCACTGTTCCATAAGGTGTTCTTCGCGATCTTCGTGCTGGTGTTTTTCACGCTCGCGTTCCTTGGGACACGTCCGCCGTCGCCGGGAGCAACCGTCATCGCGCAAATCTGCACGATGCTTTACTTCGCGTTCTTCCTTGGCATGCCGTTTTGGACAAAGCGCGGCACATTCAAGACGCCGCCCGAGCGAGTCCAGTACACGCCACATTGAAAACGGGAGCGAGAACAACGATATGAAAACATGGCTTTTGAAGCTTGCGCGAATCGGCGCCGCGGGAGTGGTGCTCGTGGCCGGTGCCGCGACGCTCCCCGCTTATGGACAGGAAGAAGGGTTTCGGCTCGATCATGCGCCTGACAACACGGCGAGCCTCGTGTCGTTGCAGCACGGCGCGCAATTGTTTGTAAATTACTGTTTGAATTGCCACAGTGCGAATCTGGTACGTTACAGTGCGCTGACCCAGCTCGGCATTTCGCAGAAAGAGATCGAGCAGAATTTGCTGTTTACGACGGACAAGGTCGGCAACACGATGGGCATTGCGATGAGGCCGGACGACGCGAAGACGTGGTTCGGCGTAACGCCGCCCGATTTGTCCGTCGAGGCGCGCGCACGCGGCAGCGATTGGCTTTATACCTATCTGCGCAGCTTCTACCGTGACGATTCGCGGCCGACGGGATGGAACAATATGGTGTTCCCGAACGTCGGGATGCCTAACGTTTTGTGGCAGCTACAGGGCGAGCAGACAACAAGGTTCGAGGACGTGACCGATCCTGAAACAGGGGAGAAGGCGCATCGCTTCGTTGGCTTCCAACAGGCCAAGCCCGGGACGCTCTCCCGGGTGGATTATGATGCTGCTGTGGCCGACCTTGTCGCCTACCTGACCTGGATGTCCGAGCCGACACAGCGCACACGCAAGCAGTTGGGCGTGTGGGTGCTGCTATTTTTAGGCGTGCTGACCTTTTTCGCCTGGCGGCTCAACGCGGCGTACTGGAAAGATGTTAAATAACCACGCCGTGACCGGTGTTAGGGCTGGCGATTTTCGGTGTTGGCCCTTCAGCTTCTTGAGGAAAAATTAGACATGATGGTTCTGTATTCCGGCACTACTTGCCCGTTCTCCCAGCGTTGCCGGCTGGTTCTGTTTGAAAAGGGGATGGATTTCGAGATTCGCGACGTCGACCTTTTCAACAAGCCGGAAGATATTGCGGTGATGAATCCGTACGGACAAGTCCCGATCTTGGTCGAACGCGATCTGATCTTGTACGAATCGAACATCATCAACGAGTACATTGACGAGCGGTTCCCGCATCCGCAGCTGATGCCGGCCGATCCGGTGCAGCGTGCGCGTGCGCGGCTCTTTCTGCTGAACTTTGAGAAGGAGCTGTTCGTCCATGTGAGCACGCTCGAGAACGAGAAGGGCAAAGTGGCCGAGAAGGGCCACGAGAAGGCACGTCTTGCGATCCGCGACCGCCTGACCCAGCTGGCGCCGATTTTCCTCAAGAACAAGTACATGCTGGGCGAAGAGTTTTCGATGCTCGACGTGGCGATTGCGCCGCTCTTGTGGCGCCTCGATCACTACGGCATTGAGCTTTCGAAGAACGCAGCGCCGTTGATGAAGTATGCGGAGCGGATCTTCAGCCGGCCGGCTTACATTGAGGCGCTGACACCGTCCGAGAAGGTGATGCGCCGCTAAGGGCGGCTCGAAAGACGCGGATTTGGGCGGCTCTGCTGTGGGGTGCGAGGCTCGATGGAGCTCGTGCCTCTCGCGGCGCCGTTCCAGTGCGAGGACTGTTGATGCAAGAGATTTCCACGAAGCCGTATCTGCTGCGCGCCCTGTATGAGTGGTGCACCGATAACGGGTATACGCCGCATATCGCGGTGAGGGTCGATGACCTGACGCGCGTGCCGCGCCAATTTGTGCATAACGACGAGATCGTGCTCAACATCAGCTTCGAGGCGACGAGCCAGTTGCAGATGGGCAATGAATGGATTGAGTTTAGCGCAAGGTTCTCGGGCAAGGCGCAGAAGATCGAGGTGCAGGTAGCGAACGTGCTTGCGATTTACGCGCGCGAGAATGGTCAGGGAATGGCGTTTCCTGTCGAGCCTGCTGTGAAGGCGGGGGCGGCTCCTGAGGGAGAGGCGCGCGAGGTGGCGAGTACTCGTGTGCAGTTGACCGAAACTGAGCAGCCGGAAGAGCAATTGCCGTCCTCCGATGACGAAAACGTCAAAAGCGGCGGTAAGAATCACCTCAAGGTCGTGAAATGAGGTAGAATTTCGTTCTTACGCCGGCTTAGCTCATCTGGTAGAGCAGTTGATTTGTAATCATCAGGTGGCGGGTTCGAGTCCTGCAGCCGGCACCATATTCTTCCGATGACCTCCGAGGTTGTCCGAAAACCCCGCTAGAGTCCTTGATTCTGCGGGGTTTTTTGTTGTCCGATGCCAGCGTGTACCCCGAGCGCCTTGCCCTTGCCCGCCAGCGACGAGCAGAGGCGCGAGAGCAAGTGGCAACGGGATCAAAATTGAGTACAACACAGAGCGGCCCGATAGTGCGCTCGGCTACCTGACGTGCCAGCAGTTCGCGCAGGCCCTCGAAGTGACGCAGCTATTAACCTCGGACTCTAAGGCCGTGTCGGACTAATGCTGGGGGCAAGTCAGCGCGATCTTGAATGGCTGGGTCGTCCCCACGGCCACTGAGATTGCGTTCGCGCTCGGCATTCTTTCCCTACTCGGCGACCGGGTGCCATCTTGGCGCAATCGTGATCATTGCGCTGGCCGCGGCATCCCTCCCTTCGGGGATGAAGCGCCACGTGGGCTCTCCAGGAACCGAACGATTTCGAGACGACCACTCGAGGTATGCAGGGGCCCAAATTCTATTTGTGTCTATTTGTGGCGATAAAGCGCGGGCGGGGGGAATCGGAACGTCGGGCACCCGCTGGCGGGGTTCGGCATCTCGAATGTGCGGGGCAACACGGACGCGTGCAGTTCGTGAAGGTACTGTTCAATGTGGACCTCGCGATCTTTACATAACGAGCACGGGGATAAAGCGTGAACCACGATAATCCGTCCGACTGTCGCAGTTATCCAGAAATAAAAAGCCACTCTGTCTCGGCTGGTACGGTAATGTTTCTTTAGGGGAAAATATACATTTCCGGGTCAGATGCGCCAATGATAAATTCGATAGCATCGCGTGGTTTAGATGGTGCGCTTTCTTGCGGAATTTTCGCTCTGGCCTGTCTATTAGCGCTGGCTCTTGGAAAATTGCAGGACGTTGATCCAGTCAATCAGTCCATCCACAGGCTCGGATATATAGAAGGTCTGAGAGCATGCGCAGCCCTACTCGTTCTTTGTAGTCACTCCGTGGCAATTCTCCGGTTTTATATTGATGGAACGTATGGCTCGCTTGGGGTGCTCAAGAACATGGGTGCGCTCGGAGTGCAAATATTTTTTTCCATCACCGCTTATTTGTTCATCGGTAAGATATTGCGAGGCGGGCCCGTCAATCCACTTTCGTTCATGCGGAGTCGGGTGCAAAGAATAGTTCCTATGTACACGTTCGCGGTATTGCTGGCGATTATTCTTTATGCGCTTAACACTGGCGCTTTCGCAACCGCCAAGGAATATCTAAACTTATACCTGCAAGGTTTTGTTGCTCGGCCCTCTTTCATGCTGGGTGGCATAAGTGCCGTGCAGGTCATAGGAACGATATGGACACTCCCGTTCGAATGGCAGTTCTATGTTGCCGTTCCGTTCATCGCTTACGCGCTCTCATCGAGAGCTATGACGTTGATGCTGATCGTCGGGTTTTTTGCCCTTGCCGTATTCTCTGTCAGGCGCGCACCCGATGTCTTCTGGATTTTCTTCATTCCTGGCGCCCTCGCTGCTTTTCTGCGAATGAAAGTGCCCCAAGTTAATAAGACGGCCAGGATGGTGCTATCCGGCATAGCTGTAGTCATCGTGTTACTGGCCATCTTCACCGGAGGCGTGCAATCCTACGACGTCAAACGGGTGATCATGTTGGCTATCTTCATTTCCTGTATCGCTCTGGCGGAGCCGAAAGTCTTATGTGCCAAGCCGCTAGCGTACCTTGGTAAGATTAGCTATAGCATCTACTTGCTGCAACTGCCATGCATCTTCATGAGTCGATGGATACTCGAGAGCTCGGCATTTTTCAACTCCCCGGGCCTACCGTATGCAACGGTTCTGTTCTTCGTCGCGTTGATATTCGTTTTATCGGCCATGACGTACCGCTTTCTAGAAGCGCCGTGCATGCGGTGGAGCC
>NZ_DATJJF010000010.1:0-7092 GCF_035492435.1 Trinickia sp. | reverse complement strand
ACGCGGCACTCGATGGCTTCTTGAAAGCTTCCCTTGCCTATAAGGACGGCATGTCGGAGCAGGACTACAAGGTGCGCCTGGAACGTGATGCCAAGACGCGCGCACAAGTCCAGAAGATCATGGCCGACAACCGTCTCGATGTAATCGTCTACCCGCTGCAAAAGCGGCTCGTCGTGCCTGTGCCGGAGATCAATCAGAGTGAGCGCAACGGCATCCTCGCGTCGGTGACGGGCCTGCCGGCCATCACGGTGCCGGCCGGATTCTCGGCGCCGACGGCGACTGCGCCGATCGGTGTGCCCGTCGGTATGGACATCCTCGGCAAACCGTGGGGCGAGGCGAACTTGTTGTCGATTGCTTACTCGTTCGAGCAAGCGACCCACTTCCGCCGTCCGCCGCAAAGCACGCCGGCCCTGGCGTCCGAGCAGTAAGCGGCACCTGCGAAGAGCGGCGCGCGGCCTAGGGGCGGCGCGCCGCTGTCATGTAGGTTTGCGTGACGAGCGTGATCGAGGTTGACGTCGTTGGCGGGCTCTGGCGTACTTGGCGTCAGATCACGAGCCGCGAAATCTTTGTCCCTTCGAGCGATACACCGGCCATGAGTCCGGCGTTCGTCAAGACGAACGCCTCAACGGGGCTCATGGCCGTCGACGTATCGACAGTGCCGTTCGCGCCCACTTGCACCACGGCGACAGTGGCATCGAGGCCCGCCGCCCAGCCCTGACTGTTCACGAACTCGTCGAGCGCTGCTTGCGTCATGAACAACATGACGATCGCTTTCGATTGCGCGCCGATCTGTAAGCCGAACGATGCAGCCGCGATGCTGAAATAGCCGTTCGTCTGCTCGCGGATACGTAACGCGCCCCGGCCGTACTGACCGCCGAACCAGAAGCCGGCTGAGATGACTGAGGGAAATACGAGTAGGCCCTTCGCCCTGTCAGCGAGTTCACGCGAACCCTGAACCGTTGAATAAAGACGCAGAAGCGTCGCTTCGACGTCCGCATCGATCGATTTCCTGCGTCCGGCATTCGCATCGGGGCTCGCGTGCGAAGAGGGCAGAGTCGTCGTGCAACCGGTCAGTGACAATCCGCTCGACGCGAGAACGGCACTGGACATTGCGATGAATCGACGGCGTTGCATACACTCTCCTTTGATTGGCACTTGGAAACCGGCGCGAGATGACTCGCGCGCTAATGCGCTGACAGTGAGAGCCCGGCGCGAGTTCCCGCGACATAGCAGTAAAGTTCGATGCTTGACCGAAGTTGCCGATCGAGGCGGTGGTCCGTCTAATCGACGACACCGTAATTGTGAGTCGAGCGCTATCGATGAAATACGCGGTAACGCTCGCAAAAAAGAAAAGGTTACGCCTGCGCGTAACCCAGTAATACTTTGTCCAATTGCGGCACCGATGCCTCACCTTCGAGCCGTGGGGTGCAACGGTGCCCGCAGCGATCAGGCAAACGTGTTGACGATGCTGCCGATCATTCCGCCTGCGGTTGCTTGCTGGGCGGTTGCGGCTGCGGCGGCAACCAGAGCCAATGCCCCATTGGCGGTCGAAGCCGCTGCGCCGGCGGGACCTTGAGCGGCCCCCTGCTGCATGACTTGCATAGCGACGCTTGCTGCTGAATTGACGTTCATAAGCACTCCTGTTGATAGTGGGTGAAGTCAGTGAGCCATGCTAGCACGGCACTCGAAAATCGTAAGACGAACTCGGATTCCTCACTTTCTTCCCTCGACGCGCCGCTCGCCAATTCGCCCGAATTGGCGGTGGGTCCGCCCTCTATTCCGGCCATTGCGAGCGGGGGCCGTCAAGTAATCTCAGACTGACAGCATGACGCTGTGCGGCCCAGAGGCTGCGTGGGAGCCGCTCGCGATGCCCTTTCAGTGTGTAAGAAAGGCGCCTCGCAGCTCACTCGTCGCGCCGGCGTGCGCATGTCGTGCCGTCGCCCCTAAGGCGCACGGACGGCATCACTCTCGATTGAAGCGTGACATTTATGGATATCGTTGATGTAGGCTCGGCCGCCAACGCGGAGCATTCGATCGCCTACCGCCCGCTGGGCCTTGCGGTGTTGCTGAGGGAAGCTACGGCAGGGAAAGACCTGACACCGCTCGGCGAGCGCCTGCTCGAGCGCGCGAAACGGGACAACGACCCGGATGTGTTGATGGATTTGTCGCTAGTGCTGCAGTTCAAATACCAAAAGGAGTCCGCGCTCGCTGTCCAGGCGCTCGCGATCCAACGGTGCCGGCACTACCGTGTGAAGAGCGCGCAATCGGCGTCGCCTCTGCGGGTGCTCGCGTTGAAGGCGCCGGGCGACCTGATGACCAACACGCCTTTCGAGCCTCTGCTTGCGAGCGCAGGCCCAGACGTCCAGGTCGACGTGCTTTACGTCGACGCTCACTCGACCGACATCGCGAGCTTGCCCGAACACGACGTCGTTCTCGTCGCCGCTTGCGCCTCGGATGCCAACGCGCCTGTGCTCGCCCGGATCGAGCCACTCTTGGGCGGCACGGCGCGTCGGGTCTTGAATCGCCCCGAAGGCATCGCGCAAACGTCACGTGAATCCGCTTACGCGCTGCTGGGCAAAGTCCCTGGCATTTGCATGGCCCACACGGTTCGACTGCCGCGCGAGCGGCTGCTTGACGCTGCATCCGGCGCATGGGATCTCTCCGAGGCGGTGGACGGCCACTACCCGTTCATCGTGCGGCCGGTCGGCTCGCACGCGGGGCAGGGGCTCGTCAAGGTATCGGACAGACACGAGCTTGCTCAGTACGTGGAGAGTGCGAATGTTGAGGAGTACTACGTAGCGCCTTTCATCGACTATAGTGGCGCCGACGGACTCTTTCGCAAGTACCGGATCGTACTGATCGAGGGCAAGCCCTTTGTTTGCCACATGGGCATCTCGAGCCATTGGATGGTCCACTATCCGTATCCCGAGATGATTGCCCATCCGGAGCGTCGAGACGAGGAAGCGAGCCTCATGGTCAGCTTCGACTCCACGTTTGCGGTGCGGCACCGCGACGCCCTCGCAAGCATTGCGGCGTTGACCGGCCTGGATTATGTCGGCTTCGATTGTGCCGAATCGCCGGACGGTCGGCTGCTCGTTTTCGAGATCGCGACGGCGATGGTCATTCATGACATGGACGACGTGATCAACTTTCCGTACAAGCTCCCGCAGATGCGCCGCGTGTTCGGTGCATTTCAAGACATGGTGAAGCGCGCGGCCATCGGCGCTTGACGATTGACGACTCCCCTCGAACGATGAAATCGAATCAGTTGAATTTCTCAGGCGGCCCCGGCGCGCTACCGGAGACAGTGTTGCTACAGGCGCGCCAAGCCATGGAGGCGCTGCCGGAAACCGGTGTGTCCGTGCTCGGCATGAGCCACCGGTCCGAGTGGTTCCGTTCGCTGTTGGTTGAAGCCGAATCGAATTTGCGCAGCTTGCTCGGGATCTCCGACGAGTTCGCGATCACGTTCTTGCAAGGGGGCAGCAGCCTTCAGTTCGCGATGATTCCCATGAATTTCGCGACTGCGGGTTTCTCTGCGCCGGAATACGTGAGCTCTGGCTACTGGAGCTCACGCGCCACCGCCGAAGCCGCTCGCGTAAGCGCGAGCAAGATCGCATGGGATGGTGCCAGCGTGGAGTACAAGCAGTTGCCGGCGCTTCATGAACTCGACATCGCGCCGTCGGCCGCGTATCTCCATTACGTATCGAACGAGACCGTCGAGGGGCTGCAGTTTCCGATCTGCCAAAGCCCGATGTCCGTGCCGATCGTCGCGGACATGTCATCGGACTTCTTGTCGAAGCCCTTCGACGTGAACCGGTATTCGTTCATCTATGCACATGCGCAGAAGAACCTTGGTCCTTCGGGTGTGACGGTCGCGCTGGTCAAGCGCTCGCTGCTCGATCGCATCCCTAATGGGTTGCCGGCCATTCTCGACTTCCGCACTCATATTTCGCACGGTTCCAACTACAACACTCCGCCGGTGTTCGCGATCTATGTGCTGACACTCGTTACGCGTTGGCTGCGCGACGAGATCGGTGGCTTGCAGGCGATGCAAAAGATCAACGAAGAAAAATCTAGGCGTTTGTACGAAACGCTGGATGCATTGGACGATGTCGTCAAAATCCATGCGGATCGTCCGTGGCGCTCGCAGATGAACGTGGCGTTTACGTTCGGTGATCCGCGGTTGGACGAGGAATTTGTCGCGGTTGCGCGTGAGCAGGGGATCATTGGGCTCGAAGGACACCGCTCGATCGGTGGCTTGCGCGCGTCTCTCTATAACGCCGTCACCGAGCAGGCCGTCGAGACTTTGACGAGCGCGCTGGCGGAGTTTTGTCACGAGCGAGTCTGACGTCTCGTCGATTGATGCTATTGCGCCCGCCGCAGTTCAATGGCGGCGGGCGGATTCGTCCGCGCTCGGGGAGCGCAATTTAGTTGGACACGTGTTTCCAGACGTCGAAGGCGGCGACATAGCTATCGCGCGGTGCGCCGCTCGCAAGCAGTGACCAAAGCAGCAGTCGGGCCTTGCGCGGCGTGAGCCAACCCGAAAAGATCGCGCCACGCCGCGCCAGATCGATTTCGGAGCCCGGAAAGCCATACGTGCGCGATGCGGTCGATCCAGATCCGGTCCGACTCGCAATGATGATCGGCAGTTTCGGCAGCAGCGCTTCAATTCGTATTGCTTCGGACTCCGAAACATGGCCGACGCCGTAGCCCGCGATGACGATGCCGTCATAGCCAGCGTTGACGAGTGCATCCAGCATGTCGCCTTTTTCATCGAGACACGATTCGACGAGCGCAACGCGCACGGAAGCATCGAGCTTTACCGGCCGTTGAGCATGTCGCTTTGAAGGCGGCCGAAAGTATTGTGCGAGCCCTTCCAGCACCATCCCCGCTGCGCCGAATGTCGGCGATTGAAACGTTTCCACCGACATGGTGTTGGTCTTCTGAACCCAGCGCGCCTCATGGATCGTGTCGTTCATCACGACCAGGGCGCCGCGCTCGCGGCTCGCGGGATGGGCAGCGCAGACCACTGCGGCGAGAATGTTGGCCGGCCCGTCGGCGCCGGCGGCCGATGGCGTGCGCATCGCACCGGTCAGGACGAGCGGCTCCCGATGCGTCCACAGCAAATCGAGCAGAAACGAAGTTTCTTCGAGCGTATCGGTGCCCTGGATCAGCACGACGCCGTCGGCCCCTTCGGCAACTTTGCCTTCGGCCCATGCGAGTGCGTTGAGTACGTCCGGAATCGAAAGCGACGGGCTCGGCAGTTGCAGCAAAGTTTGCGCGGTAATGTGCGCGATGCCTTCGAGGCGAGGCACCGCGGCTACCAACTGCTGCGCCGTCAGGCGAGGCAAGGCGCCGGCCGCTGCATCATCTACCGTCATGCAGATGGTGCCGCCTAAAGCGCCGATGGCAATGCGGGGTTGTCGGTCCATTGAAGTCTTCTCCGAACGAGGCGGCAACGCTTACGCAGCAGCTGGCCGGCGTGCAATGAAGTCGATTTCGACGAGGGCGTCGCACGCCAACCCCGTCACGCCAATACAAGTGCGGGCCGGCAGCTTGCCCGGCTCGAAGTAGCTCGCATAGAGGACGTTCATAGCATCGTAGTCGCGTTTGAACTCGGTCAAGAACGCGCGTACCGCGACCACATCCTGAAGGCCGAGGCCCATTCCTTTCAGAACGATGATGAGGTTGTCCATCACGCGCCGAGTTTGCGCTTCGATGCCCTCGGGAAGCGGCGCATCGTCGTCGCCGGGCGTGGTCGGCATCTGTCCGGTGACAAATACCCAGCCGTCCCGTTCCGTCGCGTGTGAAAACGTTGCGACCGGGGTAGGTGCATCCTCGATCATCCAGAATTTTGTCGATGAACTCATCTGTCGTGATTCCTTATAGAACAGTTAGTACCCTCGATATCCGAGTGCTCCAAATCGATATCATCTGAATCCGATGTGGAGATTATGCTTCGAATAGCGCCTTGCGTATGACTGCGTGTACGCCCCAGTTTCCATTGACGACTTGCGTAACGCCGAAATCGACGGCCACAGACATCAGCGAGATGGCTTCGTCTTCGGTGAGTCCTTTCGCCGTCATGAGAAAGCGGCGCGTCTTGATGAAAGCGTCGCGCATCGCGAGATCGAGCGTCGATTTTTCGTAGACCTTGCTTTGGGCTTGAGCGCCAAACTCGGCGAGGTAGTTGCCGTGACTGAAGCCGTGCAGTACCCACTCGTCTGCGGTTTCAACCAGCGGATAGTTGAGGTCGGCGTAGGGCTGACCCGACAGCTTGGCCTTCTTGTGCAGCACCAATTGAAAGTCGCCGGTCAGCGAGCATTCGATCGCGGTGCCGCAGAGTTCTGAGTCCCCTTGCGACGCATGCGGATCGCCGACGGATAGCAGCGCGCCTGCCACGCCAACCGGCAAGAAGACGCTGGCCCCACGCGCTACGCGCCAATTGTCGAGGTTGCCGCCGAAGGCCGAGGGCGGAATCGAGTCGACGACGCCGTCGGGCTGCGGCGCGACCGCGATGAGGCCGAAATGCGGCCGCACGGGGATTTTGACGTTTTTCAAGACGCCGTAATTCTTTTCGATCGTGGAGTGATCGACGGGCACGCCAGGGTAGTCGATCGTCGTATGCACGACGCCGAACGGGTCGCGCTGCGGTGTCCAACGATAGTTGTAGACCGCGCGTGCATGAGCCGCGCCGTCGTCAGCCAAGTTTGCGTCGAGCTCGTATATCGTCACCACTTCGCGTGGTTTGGGTTCGGTCAGCAGCTCACGGTAATGAAAGCCCCACCATGCGGCGGCATTGCTGCCAAAAGCACGACCGGCGAAGAGGGGATTGGCGCACGGGCGCGGGCGCACGTCGAGAATTCTTACCTCGAGCACATCGCCGGGCTCGGCGCCGCGCACGGCGATCGGCCCGGTGCAGATATGCACGCCGAAGCCTTCGCCTGCTCCGCGCCCATAGACCGAGGCATCGATCGGGCCTGCACCACGTCGATTGACGTTCTTGTGTTCGGCGGTCCAGTGGAAGACGCTTTCGGCGCCCGCGTCGCCCGTCACCATCCGTGACCAATCGTCCGCAGCGTGCTGTGTCAG
>NZ_DATJJF010000009.1:0-41127 GCF_035492435.1 Trinickia sp. | reverse complement strand
TGTAAATTTTTAAAGATCGCGTCGCTCAACTGTCGCACACCGAACCGACTACCGTTCGGCGCTGCGCCGTCTTGCGTTGCTGCGTCAGCAGCAGAGAAACGAGATTATGCAGACTGTTTCGTCAGGCGTCAAGCGTTTTTTTCATCACCGCTTGCCTCGCCGTCGACTGTCACATGCTCGCTACTGCTTAATTTCGCATGCCGCCTACGGCCCGCCACCTACTTCCTGCGTCCCGCTTCTCCCCGCGCCGCCGTTGCCGGGAAGCGCGAAGGAGCGTGATTCTAGGCGCCTTCGTTCCACGCTGCAAGCGGAAATTGAAGAAAAAATTCGCCCACCGAACCAGTCACAAGCGCCAGTCACTGCCCGCGTCAGCCAAAACCCATCGGTAACACCGCACAACCGAGCGGGACCATGTAATGCCTGTCGAGTGATTACGGACGGGACTCCCTCGTTCGACGACATCCGCATAATGCCGTACGGGACAGCGCCTCTCCCCTGGCCCTTGCAATCAGGCGCTCACGGGGCGGCTTTAGGCCCCAGAAAAGACTAAAATGCAAGGTTCACGAATTCACTCTTCCTACTCCCTATGCGCTCGCGAATCGCCAAACGTCTTCCCCCCGATGCCGATAAGCTCGTCGGCTTGTCGCTCGCGCTTTTCGCCTCGGGCAGCCGCATCGAAGACCGCTTCTGGGAAGCGAAGCTCGACGCGTTGCTTGCAAAGGTCGTCCGCAACGGCAACCAAACGACGCTCGACGCCGCACTCGATCACTTGCAGCAGAACCACCCCGATGCCTACGGTGCGCTCGCCGATATGGCCGAGACGCATAGTGAATCGTTCGTCATCGAGCACGATGGTGTGGCCTATGAAGCGCTGCTGATCGCGGCTCCCGTGCTGGCGTGGACGCGTTACGTCATCCCCTCGGGTCCGCTCAAAACGGATTCGGTCGACGCCCTTCGCGCCCATCTGCAGGCACACGTGCTGGCTGGCGGCACCCGTGTCGCGCTTGCACCATTCCTCTACAGCATCGATCAATTGCCGCGCCACCATGTAGAAACCTATCGCGTGGCCCAGCAGTTGATCCAAGCGGCCATCAACGGCACGCCGGCCAAGGTGAATTTGGGTGACTTGCCCGAGACGTCGCCTATTCTTGCCGATCCGCGCTTTCTGCTCGCCGTCGTCGCCGCGCCGGTCGGCGCATCGCTCTTTCGCTGGCAGGAAGAAGAAAACGGGGCGCGTATCGAACGTGGACAATGCTTGGAACAATGGGCGTCGCAAGGCGGTGCGAACCTCGCTGTGGTGCTGCCGGGGTGTGAATTCGAATGCCTGTTGCCCGATGCCTATTACTCGGCTTGCCGCGACGCCGACGAACGTGTGCGCCCGCATACCGTACGCACGGCCATCCGCTACCTATACGACACCATCGGCGCAACGCCACAAGACTTACGAGCCGTCGTGGCGGGCTTCGGCGAGCGCCGTATCGACGAGTACCGGATCGGTTTTACGCGCCGCGGCAGCAACGATGTCATTTATGGCGTCGTGTGGCCGCTGTACGGCCGTGAAAACGGCGAACTGTCGATCGACGAGGAAGGCGGCGAGACCGCAGGACCGGTCGAGGAGATCAGCGCGCTGCTGAAGGAAGCCGGCGTGACCGACATTCGTCGACATGCCGGCCGCTTCGAGCCGGAGTACTGCGATGATTGCGGCGTACCGCTCTACGCCGACCCGCTGGGCGAAATCGTTCATGCCGAGATGCCCGAAGACGCCGAGCCCGCTCAACCACACTTCCACTAACGACGGCCCTCGCCGCTCTCTACCCTCTTCCTCATTACCTCGCGCCGCCCTCCCGGGGGCGGTACGCCGCGTCCTATGCCATCCGGCTAGCCGTCCAACTGTAAGCAATTTGTCATCATTGCACCGACGGCGCGCAAGGCGGCCGGCCGCCAATCGGTGCGCCGCTGCGACGCCGCGTATTGGACGGACTATGGAGGCAAGACATGCGGTTTGCAGTTCTCGGTTCGGAAGCAGAACGGCGCGACGGTCTCAAAGCACTGTTGCGACAAATCAATCGTCACGCGCGTTTTTGTGAAGCAAGGGATTGGGTGCAAGCATGCCGCGCACTGCGGCGAATGCCCGTCGAGTTGCTGGTCGTCGATTGGCATGATGAGATGCGCGTCTCCGATGTGCGCGCACTCGTTGCCGAGCAGCGTGCGTTGCGCCTCGCGGTGTTCGTCGACGACGCATCGCCATGCCGCGTTCGCCAATTGATGGACGAGGGCGTACACGGCGTAATCCCGCGCAGCACCAACCCGAAGCTCATTTCGCGTCTACTCGAACTTGTGCTGGCGGGCGGCTATTACGCCCCGCACGGCGCGCTGCTGCGCGACGGCGCCGCGGCGTCCCGCGTTACACCACCGCCCGCGCCGGTCCTTTGCGAGCTGCCGCCACCTTCGGCGCGCCGTTCACGTTTCGCGCCGACTCTCTCGCCGCGGCAAGAGCAGATCATGCGCTGCGTTCATATGGGCAGTACCAACAAAATGATTGCGCGCACCCTCGGCATTAGCGAAGGCACGGTCAAAATTCATCTTGCAAGCATCTTCCAGCAACTTGGCGCGCCGAACCGGGCCGCTGCCGTCGCCATCTACAACGGATGGCTCACGCAGCACCTCGAGGTACTGCGCACCGAGGACGAACGCTCACCGAAGCCGGTCATCGGTGAAGCTGGGCCGGTCCCGTTGCGCCGGGGCGGATCCTACACCTACCCTTTGCCGGGCGAAGAAGAACCGAACGACCTACCGATGGCAGCAGAGCCTGACGCTCCATTCCATCAGACGATACCGGATACCGGGTCGCGGTAAGCCGCTGGGCAGTGTTCGCCGCACCGGCAAGTGAGTCGCGCGAGGCTCCACGTTTCTCGTCCCAACGAGTAATATGGGCGGCATGGGCTTCCTCTATACGCCGCTTTCGCTATGGGTCGCCGCCGGCACCTGGGTCGTCGCGGCGGGGCTTCTCGCGCTCGCCCTGGCGTGCAAGCCATTTCGGCGCTTGCAGGACGCTACGCTCCAGCACGTCTGGCTCGCGCTCATCGTCGCGATTGCGGTGCTGTGGGCAAGCAACGCATGGCTCGAGGATGGCCCCGTCATGCATCTGCTCGGCGCGACGCTTTTTGTGACGCTCTTCGATTGGGCACTCGCGCTGATTGCCATGGCTGTCGTCTCCGGCATCGCAGCGGTCATCTTCGATGCCGCTTGGCAAGGCATTGCGCTGACGTTCCTCGTCTACGGCGCAATGCCCGTGGGGGTCTCGGCGCTGGTGCAGCGGGCGTCACACGCCTGGCTGCCGCGCAACTGGCTCGTTTTCATCGGCGTACAGGGCGTGCTTTCGCCGATCGTCGCCGTCGTGCTGGCGTGCGTCAGCGCGGCGGCCCTCCAAATGGGACTCGCGGGGGTCGCGCTCAGGTCGCCCGAGGTCGTCCCGGATAGCTACGCATGGTGCGTGCTCCTGCTTGCTGTCGGCGAGGCTTGGTTCACGGGCATGTCGACGGCGCTCATTGCTGTCTATAAGCCAGCGTGGGTGACAACCAACGACGTTCGCGGCTATCGCCTCGGCGGACCGCGTACGTGACGCGGGTCATACTGAAGCCAGCCTGGACGGCTGTTGACCGCACCACGCACGCGTTACCCTCCCTGTCCGCCCAACGCGGCCATTGCGCAATCCCGAAAACGCACCGCAGACGGCAGTAATATTCACGCAATCATTGAACTCCGCCCGAGAGTGGGGCATCTTACGTCCCTGATGTCTCAAGTCCCCTTGTCGCAAACTTCTCAACTGGATGGATAGCTCCAACACCTCAAGCCGCCTGCGGCCGCTCGTCCGCTGGCTGTCAGCGGCGCTCGCTGGCCTGCCGCTCGCCTTCGCCGCCCCCGCTCACGCGGATCTCGTTGATCAACGCAACGAAATGATCGCGAAGTTCATCAACGACATGCATGCAGATCCGCTCGTCGCGGATTGCGCGGCGCACGCAAGTTTCGTCGCGAGCACCTCAAACGCCATTGACCACGTCGAGTTTTCGCCGGAATCGTTCGACGGCTCCCATGCGGCGATCACCGCGTGGAATGAGCCCTTCGACAACAATAAGCAGCGGATCAAGGTCGACAACGTCGTCACCGTCGCAGGAGAGGGCATTTCGCGTGACAACAACCACGCCCCTTACGATCTCAACTTTCGCTGCGGCTACGTCGGCCAACAGATGCTCGCGTTCAGTTGGAACGACCCCGTACCGGCCGCCAAGCCTCGCATGGCACAGTCGACCAAGAAAACCAAAGCCAAGGGCAAACATGGTGCCAAGCACACCACGAAGAAAACGACGAAGCGTGCTCAGCCTGGCAAACGGCACAACACGGCCGCGTCATAAGTGACACGCTAAACGAAGAGACGGCAAAGTGCGGCGGCGTCAGCCGCCGCCTTGGCAACGTTCGTCGCGTCGCTCTCGCGGCGTCGCGCCCTTGCCGGGCTTCGTGACGTCGCCGCTGTGTGCGTACTCAACCACCGAATCGGATCAACGTCACCGCCAGCAAGCCATCAAGCGCGACGACCGCTCATCCACCGAATGTCTCGAGATGGTGGAGCACCGCGCCAAGCATTGCAGCGCCGAGGGCTGCGCTGCGTTCGCCGTTCCAGCCCACCCGCTCGTCCGGCAAGTTCGCGTTGTCCTTGAACGGCATCTCAAGGGTTAGCGACAAACAGCCAAACGTGTGGCCGATGTACTTCGAGGCGAGCTTGAGCGCATCCTCTTGGTATTTGCTCGACGCGTAGCCATGCTCGCTCTGGAAGTCCGGGCTCGCTCGCTTGAACGCGTCGACGAAGGCGTCCTGCTCGGCTGCCTGATGCGCGGTAAAGCCCGGCAGCATCTCACAGCCGGCGACGAACACGTACGGCAGCGCTTCGTCGCCGTGAATATCAAAAAACAAGTCACATCCGATCGAGTGGATCGCATCGCGAACGGCATAGACCTCGGGGCTGCGCTGCGGGTCCGGCTCCAGCCATTCGCGATTGAGGTTCGCGCCCGCCGCGTTGGTGCGCAAGTTCCCGTGCACGCTACCATCGGGATTCATGTTCGGGACGATGTAGAAAACGGCATGCTCGTAGAGCTTGCGCGAAACGGGGTCGCCCGCCCAATCTCCCCACCCGGCCAGGCGCTTGACCAGCCCTTCGACAAACCACTCGGCCATCGTCTCGCCAGGATGCTGACGGGCGATGATCCATACACGCTTTTTCGGGAGTGGGTCGACCGCTTTGGCCCCTCCGGCTGCATGATCCGAATCATCAGTGCCCAGTGCGAGCAGCGAGACGGGGCGCCCCTCGACCGTTCGCCCGAGCTCGACCAATGTCGCATGCGGCATCTGCTGAACAGCGCCGACAAAGGCGGCGTGGCGCTCCTCACTGTAGGGCTCGAAGTACGCGTAATAGACCTGATCGAACTCCGGCGTATGATCGATCGTCAAAACGCGGCCATCGTACGAGGTAGGTACACGGAACCAGTGCACTCGGTCGTAGCTGGCTACCGCGCGGTAGCCCTGCCAGCCTTGCGCATAGGTGCAGTCGGCCGCATTCTCGAAGGCCATCACGCAGCGCTCGTCGCGCGCGCCCGACAACCGGAAGTAGAACCATTGGGCGAAATCCGCGTGGCTGTCGCGACGAATGCGCAGGCGAATGTCGCCCGCCACATCGCACGACACCACTTCGATAGCGCCGCCGTCGAAATTGCTGGTGATAGAAAGCGTCATGATCTTGCTTGGCCTTGGTGGGGCTCGCGACGAACGAGGGGCTCGGCGCCAGCCTGTTTAAGATGCCATCGATTTGAAAAGTCCAACTCGTCTGCCGCCTTCGGTTCGAAAGCGATCAGTCACGTCTGCGTCCAGAGCAATGTGGCCTACGCCCTCGACGTGGCCGTTGTCGCCCCCGCCATCGGCTCAGTCGCCCATTCGGCGGCGAAAAACGTACGTTGCATCGTTCGAGGCTGCCTCGTCAAACGCATAGCCTTCGACGGCGAATTCTTTCAGCTGCTCGGGGCGCTCGAGCCGATGCTCGACCATAAAGCGGGCCATCAAGCCACGCGCACGCTTGGCGTGAAAACTGATGATCTTGTAGCGGCCGCCCTTCCAGTCCTCGAACACCGGTGTGATGACGGGCGCTTCCAGCCGTTGCCGCTTCACCGACTTGAAATACTCCTCGGACGCGCAATTGACCAGCACCCGCGAACCGTCAGTTTTTTCGCGCAGCTGTGCGTTCAGCGCGTGGGTAATGCGCTCGCCCCAGAATGCGTAGAGATCTTTGCCGCGTGCATTCGACAGGCGCGTCCCCATTTCCAGCCGGTAAGGCTGCAGTAAGTCGAGCGGCCGCAAGACGCCATACAGCCCCGACAACACCCGGACGTGTTGTTGCGCGAAGGTTAGGTCGGGGGCTGAGAGCGACTTCGCGTCAAATCCTTCGTAGACGTCGCCGTTGAACGCAAGCACCGCCTGTTTTGCGTTGTGCGGGCTGAAATCGCGCGACCAGTCGGCGTAGCGCTGGAAATTGAGCCGCGCCAGCGCATCTGAGATACCCATCAACGTTCCTATCTCCTGCGGCGACAGGCGCCGCAGATCTTCGATGAGCGTAGCAGCCTCATCGACAAACTCGGGAATCGTGTGATGCTCGACGTGCGGCGCAGTCTCGTAGTCGAGCGACTTCGCCGGAGACAAAACAATTATCATGGAGGCTTGCCGGCACGCCGTGCCGGCTGGTGAACGCGAAAAGACCGATTGTAGCGAATGCCTAGTCTCCCTGGCCCCGATACGGCGCCTGATGCGCCACGCGTCGTGCTCGATTCGAACGTATGGATCGACATCCTTGTCTTTAACGACATGGCGACACGCCCGATACACGACGCCTTGCGCCGCCGTGCGCTCCATGCCGTCATCGACGCACGGTGCCTCGCCGAACTCTCATACGTGCTCGACTATCCGCAATTCATGCGGCGTGCTGTCGACAAGGCCGCCGCACTTACCCACGTTGCTCAGCTTTCGACCATGACCGAGCACGCCGCGCCGCTCGTCGAAACGGCCTTGCTGCCGCGTTGTAAGGATCGCGACGACCAGAAGTTTCTCGAGCTAGCGCACGCCGCTCAGGTCGACTGGCTCGTCTCGAAAGATCGTGCGCTCTTGAAGCTCGCGAAGCGCACTGCCCGCGACTTCGGCTTCCGCATTGCACAGCCGGCACCGTTTGCGGCCGCTTGTCAGTTGCATGAGTCGTTGCGCGAATCAACCGCATGAATCCGCCGCCTTTTTGACGCCCTCCTATGAACGCACCCGACGAGCCAGCGAAACACACCCCGGACACGGCCTCTGCACCGTTGGCATCCCGTCTGCCCAATGTCGGCACGACCATTTTCACGGTAATGAGCGCGCTCGCCACCGAGCATGGCGCGGTCAACCTGGGCCAAGGGTTCCCGGACTTCGATTGCGATGCGCGCATCGTCGATGCCGTTACCGAGGCGATGCGCAACGGTCATAACCAGTACCCGCCGATGGCCGGTGCGGCGCCTTTGCGGCAGGCCATTGCGCGCAAAATCGAGGCGATGCACGGCCACCGCTACGACGCCGAAAGCGAAATTACCGTCACCGCCGGAGCGACGCAGGCGTTGCTCACTGCGATCCTCGCTACGGTGCATCCCGGCGACGAGGTCGTCGTGATCGAGCCGACCTACGATAGTTATCTGCCCTCGATCGAGCTTGCTGGCGGCAAGCCCGTTTTCGTCACGCTCGAGGCGCCCGACTACCGGATTCCGTTCGACAAGCTCGCCGCCGCGATCACGCCTCGCACGCGGCTTCTCATGATCAATACTCCGCACAATCCGACGGGCACCGTCTGGCACGCCGAAGACATGCGCCGTCTCGAGGAGATCGTGCGAAACACGAATGTGCTCATCGTCTCGGACGAAGTGTACGAGCACATGGTGTATGAAGGCGCACCGCACGAAAGCGTCGCGCGGTACCCGGAGCTCGCTGCGCGCAGCTTCGTCGTCTCGAGCTTCGGCAAGACGTTTCATGTAACGGGCTGGAAGATCGGCTATGTGGCGGCACCGGCCCCCCTCACCGCAGAATTCCGCAAGGTGCATCAGTTCAATGTGTTTACCGTGAACACACCGATGCAGATGGGGCTTGCCACGTTCCTGCGTGATCCGGCGCCCTACCTGGAGTTGCCCGCTTTTTATCAGCGCAAGCGCGATTTCTTTCGCGCGGGCTTGGCCGGCACCCGGTTCAGGCTGCTGCCCTGCGAAGGTACCTATTTTCAATGCGTCGACTACTCCGCAATCAGCGATTTGCCCGAAGTGGAGTTTTCGCAGTGGCTCGCGCGCGAAGTCGGCGTTGCGGCCATACCGGTCTCGGCGTTCTATCACGAGCCCCATGAATCGGGGGTCGTGCGCTTTTGCTTCGCGAAGCGCGAAGCAACCCTTGCGGCGGCGCTGGAGCGGCTCAGCCGCCTCTGAACATGAGTGCCGAACTGCTCGCGGATCGGCCCACAGAGAGCGAATCGACGCTCGTTCTCACCTTGTCCAATCCGGGCGCGCGCAACGCACTGCATCCGGACATGTACACAGCCGGCATCGTTGCGCTCGACAACGCTGAGCGCGACACGTCGATCCGGGCCGTCGTACTGACGGGTGCTGACGAATTCTTCTGCGCGGGGGGCAACCTCAATCGGCTTCTCGAGAACCGTGCGAAGGATCCATCGGTGCAAGCACACAGCATCGAACTGCTCGGTCAATGGATCCTCGCGCTGCGCACATCGACCAAGCCCGTCATTGCCGCAGTAGAAGGCGCGGCGGCCGGCGCCGGCTTCTCCCTCGCGCTCGCGTGCGACCTGATCGTCGCCGCCGAGGATGCGAAATTCGTCATGTCTTACGCCCGCGTCGGCCTCACGCCTGACGGTGGCGGCTCTTGGTTCCTTGCGCAATCGCTGCCGCGGCAGCTCGTCACCGAACTGTTGCTCGAGGCGAAGCCCATTTCGGCGGCCCGCCTTCATGCGCTTGGCGTCGTCAACCGGCTCGTTAAGCCCGGCCACGTGCGCGATGCGGCGATTGCATGGGCCGACGAGCTAGGCCGCGGCTCGCCGAACGCCATTGCGCGTATCAAGTCGCTCGTATCCGCAACCGGCGAGCAACCGCTTGCCGCCCATCTCGATAGCGAGCGCGATCATTTCGTCGCCTCGTTGCAGCATCGCGACGGGCTTGAAGGCATCACAGCGTTTTTGGAGAAGCGTCAGCCGCGCTATCGATAGCGAAAACCCTCAATGCGCGTACCGACGCAGGTTTTGCATCATGTGTGATCGGCCAGATCCGACCGGAGGAGACATGAAAACTGGCTCGCCCGCAGGACCCGCAAATCAGCAGGACGACGATACGGCGTCCATCGGCACAGGCACCGTCCCCGCCCCCCAGCGCTTCGATATCGAAGCGCTCTCGGCTTGGCTCGGTAAGCACATCGACGGTTTCGCCGGCCCTCTTGCTGTCGAGCAGTTCAAAGGCGGCCAGTCGAACCCGACTTTCAAGCTCGTCACGCCAGCGCGACACTACGTCATGCGTACAAAGCCGGGGCCCGCGGCACAGCTTCTACCCTCTGCGCATGCGATCGAGCGCGAGTACCGCGTGATGCGCGCACTTGCCGGCACGGACGTACCCGTGCCCGTCACGCTCGCGCTTTGCGAGGACGAAGCGGTGGTGGGCCGCGCGTTCTATGTCATGGAGCATGTTGACGGACGCGTGCTTTGGGACCCGGCGCTCCCCGGGATGAGCCGCGACGAGCGCGCAGCGATCTACGATGAGATGAACCGCGTAGTCGCAGCGCTACATGTGCTCGACGTGAAACGAGTCGGCCTGTCCGATTACGGCAAACCCGGCGACTATATCGCGCGACAGATCGCCCGCTGGAGCAAGCAGTACGAAGCATCGGAAACCGAGCCGATCGACGCGATGCGTCGGCTCATCGAATGGTTGCCCCGGCATAAGCCTGAGCCGGCACGCGACGAAGACGCGCGCGCGGCAATCGTCCACGGTGACTACCGGCTCGACAACCTGATTTTCCATCGAAGCGAGCCGCGTGTGCTGGCCGTGCTGGACTGGGAGCTCTCCACACTCGGCGATCCGATCGTCGACTTCGCCTACCATGCGATGGCATGGCATGTCGAACCGCAGCAGTTCCGCGGCATCGCAGGGCTCGATTGGACCGCACTCGGCATCCCCGACGAGGTGAGCTACGTCGCCCGCTACTGCGAGCGAACCAAACGGTCCATTTCAGGCGACTGGAACTTTTATCTCGCCTTCAACATGTTCCGGATTGCCGCGATTTTGCAGGGCATCATGAAGCGTGCGGCGGTGGGTACGGCTGCGAGCGCACAAGCCCTCGATGCGGGCCGGCAAGCGCGTCCTATGGCTGAGCTCGCCTGGGCGTATGCGCAGAAGGTTCGTTGATCAGTTCAGATTGCACGGCAAACCTCGTCCTTCTGGTGCCTATTGCCTTCCGGCCATGAAGGATGTCAACCGACAGACAAGAGGCATACGATGAACTTCGACTACTCCCCCAAGGTGGAGGCGCTGCGAGCGCGGCTCTTCGCATTCTTCGACGAACATATCTATCCGAACGAGCGCGCATACCACGAAGAAATCGCCCGCAATCGCGGCAACGGCAACGCCTGGGTGCCGACGCAGTTGATCGAGGCGTTGAAGGCACGCGCGCGCGCTGCCGGCCTTTGGAATCTCTTTTTGCCCGATTCGACGCGCGGGGCCGGTTTGACGAATCTCGAATACGCGCCGCTCGCGGAAATCATGGGGCGTGTACCGTGGGCACCCGAAGTCTTCAATTGCAACGCGCCCGACACGGGGAACATAGAAACGATCGAGCGGTACGGCACCGAGGCCCACAAGCGCGCTTGGCTCGAGCCGTTGCTGGCGGGAGAAATCCGCTCGGCCTTTCTGATGACGGAGCCGGATGTCGCCTCTTCCGACGCGACGAACATCCGCACGCGCATCGAGCGCGACGGTGAAGAGTGTGTGATCAACGGTCGCAAATGGTGGTCTTCGGGCGCCGGCGACCCGCGCTGCAAGGTCTTGATCGTCATGGGCAAGACTGATCCCGATGCGCCCAAACACGCACAGCAATCCATGATCCTCGTGCCGGCGGACACACCCGGCATCACCGTGCATCGGCCGCTTACGGTGTTCGGCTATGACGATGCACCGCACGGCCATATGGAGATCACGCTAGAAAACGTGCGCGTGCCGGCTGCCAACATCCTGCTCGGCTTCGGTCGCGGCTTCGAGATTGCGCAAGGCCGGCTCGGCCCCGGACGCATCCATCATTGCATGCGTCTTGTTGGGCTCGCCGAGCGCGCGCTCGAGCTGATGTGCCGGCGCACGAGCGAGCGCGTGGCCTTCGGCAAACCCATCGCTGCGCAAACCGTAACCCAGGAGCGTATTGCCGAATCGCGTTGCGCGATCGAGCAAGCGCGGCTCTTGACACTCAAAGCGGCCTACATGATGGACACCGTTGGCAACAAGGCGGCACGGGGCGAAATCGCTATGATCAAGGTGGTTGCACCAAATATGGCATGCCAGGTCATCGACTGGGCGATTCAGGCACACGGCGGCGGCGGCGTCAGCGACGACTTTCCGCTGGCATACGCGTACACCTTGGCGCGCACGATGCGCTTTGCGGACGGCCCCGACGAGGTCCACCGAAACGCCATCGCCAAGCTCGAGCTAGAGCGATACGCCTCACGCGTGTCGACGCATGGCTAAACCGAGTTATCTGCGCTTGACCGCCGTTACAGTGCGGTGATGACAGCGCCCGCGGCGTATCGCGGCACGGTCTGCGCAGCCCTGAGCTTCACGTTAAATATGCCCTGCAAGCACTGCCTGCAGCGGCACCACCTTCGTCAAGGAGAAAAGCAGTCATGATCGACGCATACAGCTGGGCAACGCCAAACGGCCACAAAATCCACATCATGCTCGAGGAAACCGGCCTCGAATATCGGATCCATCCGATCGATATCGGCGGCGGCGATCAGTTTAAACCCGATTTTCTCGCCGTCAGTCCAAATAACAAGATCCCGGCGATTGTCGATTCCGATGGCCCCGGCGGCAAGCCGATGTCGTTGTTTGAATCGGGGGCAATTCTGATCTATTTGGCGGAGAAGACAGGCAAGTTCTTACCGGCCGAGCCGGCTGCGCGCTATGCAACGCTGCAATGGCTCATGTTTCAGATGGGCGGCGTCGGGCCGATGCTCGGGCAGACACATCACTTTCGCATCTACGCGCCCGAGAAAATCGAGTATGCGATCAACCGCTATACGAACGAGGCAAAACGTCTGTACGGCGTGATGGATAAGCAACTCGAGAAGGCCCAACACTTGGCCGGCGACGATTACACGATCGCCGACATTGCGACGTTCCCTTGGACCCGCTCGTGGCAAAACCAAGGCATTGAGTTGGCCGCGTATCCCAACGTCAAGCGTTGGCACGAGGCGATCGCGGCTCGACCTGCCGTCGTGCGGGGTGTCGAAGTGCTCGCCTCGGTTCACAAGCCGATCACGGACGCTAAAGCCAGGGAGGTGCTTTTCGGGGCCACACAGTACGCTAAACATTAAGCTGCACGCCCCGTTACCGCGCGCCGTTGGCCGGCCCGAACATCGGGTCTCACCGCCGCCAAGCACGCAAAGCCGCACGTTTCTGCGGTTTTGAACGGGTGCCCTGCGGGTTACGCCCCGATGCCGGGGGGAATGGCTGGTGCGGTCGTGGTCGTCTGTGCAGCGCCCCGCAGGCCGAACAGGACCTTCGAGCGCACTGTCACCACCGTATCTCCGGTCTGGTTGATGCCTTCCCAGAGAAACGACACGATGCCGCGATCCGGGCGGCTGGTTGACGCGCGCTTGTCGACAATCGTATTGAAGAGATGAATCGTATCGCCGGGGCGCACGGGCTTGATCCAACGAATGTCGTCAATCCCGGGCGAACCGATCGACGTCGACTCCACGAGCAGGCCGCGCACGCAGATACCCATCATGACCGAGCAGGTGTGCCAACCACTCGCAATTAACCCGCCGAAGGGCGACGAGGCGGCGGCAGATTCATCGATGTGAAACGGCTGCGGATCGAAGCGCTCGGCGAACTCGACGATCTCTTCAGCGGTAAAGGTGTGTTCGCCAATGTCTTCCCGAGCGCCGACTACGAAGTCCTCGAAGCTCATCCCCATCGCAAGCCTCCTGTTCCGGTCAAGCCCCGGTTTAAGTCGTGCTTCGCACGATGCGCTCCCGGCATGGATCCCGGGGCTTCACGCGCATCCGGGTGAAGGCTACCGGTCATCGATGACGATCAAACGTTGTACGCCATCTGACCATCCGGCGACGAACGGCTGCGCAAAAAACCCCACCAGACCGACACTGCTTGCAGCCGCCGCAACCGTATCACTGCGGCGGCGTGGCGAGGACGTCACGCCTGCCCTTGAGGCCCAACGCTTACTGCAGCGATTCCTTGGAAGGCAAAGCACCGGGCAGTGCCATGACGTCGATCCCCTCTTCGACGAGCGAGCGTGCATCCTCGGGCGTCGCGACACCGCGAATATTGCGCGCCGGCGCCTCATCGTAATGGATGCGGCGAGCCTCCTCGGCAAAGCGATCGCCGACGTTTTCCGTTTTGTCGATGAGCTCACGCAGTGCGCGCATCGCCTGCGCCTCCAATTCACGTAGGCGCGGGGCGGCGGCCTCGGCACCGCCTTCAACCGTGCCCTCGCCGGCACGCCTACGCTGCGCCTCGCGTTCGGCGGAGCTCGTAGCGCCCGATAGGTTCAGACGCGGTGCGGACGGCACACGGCTCACCTCAGTCGCGGCACAAATCGGACATCCAACCAACTTGCGCGACAACTGCGATTCGAAGTCATCTACGGAGGCGAACCAGCCTTCGAATCGATGACCGTGTCGGCATTGCAAATCGAGGACTTTCATACTTAATCAGGCAGGAACTGCGGCTAAGTGTAGCGCGAAATCGTTTTCGGCCAACGGTAACGGGAAGCCGGCGATTCTAGCGCGCTTGCGGCCGTCGCGCGAGGCGCCCCGCGTAATCCCGCGTTAGACCCTGCAAGCCCTGGCCTACTCAGCTTCGACCGGCGTCCACTCGCCAGACAATACCTTTTCTAGCCACATCGTTCCGATGATGGTCTTCACATCCGTGATCGCACCCGTGCGAATCCACTCGATGACTTGCGACACTTCGGTGACAAACGTTTCCAGAAATTCGCCGTCGTCGAGATTGCGCTCGCCGGGTGTGAGCCCGCGCGCGAGATAGAGGTCGATGAACTCAGTGGAATACGAGATGATCGGATGAATGCGCGTGAGAAATTGATACTCGCGCGCGGTATAGCCCGTTTCCTCCTGCAGCTCGCGCTTTGCGCAAGCGAGTCCGCCTTCGTTCGCATCGAGCTTGCCGGCCGGATACTCGATCATGACGCGGCCAATCGGATAGCGGTACTGGCGTTCGAGCAGCACCCTGCCGTCGTCAAAGAGCGGAATGACCATGACCGCTCCCGGGTGCTGGACGTACTCGCGCGTCGCGTGCTTGCCGTCCGGCAGCCGCACGATATCGCGCTTGACGTGCAGAAACGAACCCTCGTGCAGGGTCTCACCTGAAAGCCGCGTCTCTGTCAGCGACGCATCGTGATCATAGTCGGGCAAGTCTGCCATACGCAGTCTCCGGTTGATTGTCTCGGTGCCGCTTGTCAGTCAGCGGCGTTTGACGAGATATTGAAACGTGAAGCCGGGAAACGCGAAAACGACGAAGAGACAAAACGTAATCGCGTAAAACTGCCAGCCTTGCTCAAAACGGTTGCCGGCACGCGCCTCCAGCATGAAGCCGAGGAGGCCGACACCGGCATACAGCAGGATCAGCTCACCGATACGAATCCAAGCGTTTTTCCTCGCTGCGCCAAACGGCACGACGGCGAAAAGACGCTGATTCAGGAACGGCACATTGGCGCCGAATACGGCCACCAGAACAACAAACCACCCAGCTGCCGACATCACAGCATCCCGGGCAGAGAGTGGCTGATGGCGTTCAGGCAGAGCGTCATCAACGGGCCAGGCATGACGCCCAGCACGAGCACGGCAATGCCGTTGGCAGCCAGCAGCCAGCGGTTGGCGAGTGGACTTTCGATGGGGGTGTTATCGAGCGGAGAATCGAAATACATCAGTTTGACGATACGCAGATAGTAAAACGCACCGAAGAGCGAGGTAATGACGGCCAGCACGACAAGCCAAGTCAACCCTGCATTCAGCGATGCTTCGAGCACGGCCAGTTTCGCATAGAAACCGACGGTCGGTGGAATGCCGGCTAGCGAGAACATCATCGCCATCATCACAAACGCGAATACCGGACTGCGCTTGTTCAAGCCTTTGAAGTCATCGAGCGATTCCGCTTCGAAGTCGCGCCGTGCGAGCAGCATGACGACACCGAACGAGCCGACTGTCGTCAACAAGTAGACAACGCTGTAGAACATCGCCGAACCGTAGGCATTGGCCATGCTGTCCGCCTTGCCGTCGATGACGCCCGCCAGCATGCCAAGCAGCACGAAGCCCATGTTCGAAATGGCCGAATAGGCAAGCAGCCGCTTGACGTTGCGCTGCGCGATGCCGGTGATGTTGCCGACAATGAGCGAGAGCGCGGCGAGAATGACGAGCATTTGCTGCCAGTCAACGGCGAGCGGCAAAAGGCCCATGACGAGAAAACGCAATCCCCACGCGAATGCGGCCACCTTCGGGCCACCGCCCACGAGCAGGGTCATGGCCGTCGGTGCGCCGTGATAGACGTCGGGGACCCACATGTGAAACGGCACGGCTCCCATCTTGAACGCGATGCCGGCCACGATGAAGATGACACCGAAGAGCAACACGGCATCGTTGATGCGCCCCGAGGCGACGGCTTTGAGCACTTCGGTGAGATCGAGCGAGCCGGTTGCGCCATAGATCATCGAAATGCCGTAGAGCAGGAAGCCCGAAGCGAGCGCACCGAGCACGTAGTACTTCATCGCCGCTTCGTTCGATTGCGACGCGTCGCGGCGCATTGCAATCGCCACATAAAGCGAGAGCGACATCAGCTCGAGCCCGAGGTACAGCGTGAGGAAGTTGCTACCCGAGATCATGACGAGCTGGCCAAGCAACGCAAACATGCCGAGCAACACGTAGTCGCCCCGGAAAAGGCCACGATCCTCCAGATACTTGCGCGAGTAGATCATCGTGACGGCGTACCCGAGCGACACGGCCGCCTTCATTGCACTCGCCAGGCCATCGACGACGTACATGTGCGAGAAGAAATAATGCGGAAGCGGATCGAAGGTGAGCGTCGCGAACCAGATGCCCGCGACAATCGACGACAGCACGCCGATCAGGTACGTGGTACGGCGTCCGGCGTCGCCGACAAACGTTTCGTTGAGCCACGCGACGACGGTGGCCACCATCAGAAGCGCATCGGGCAACAGGACAGTCATAGAGGCGTTTTGCATGGTCTTTTCATTTCTCCGCCCGCACTACTGCGGCAGCGGTGGCAGCTTCGACTGAGCGACGTGGGAAAGCAGGTCTTGCACGGATACGTGCATGACATCGGTAAAAGGCTTCGGATAGAGGCCCATGAACAGCGTCAATGCCGCTAGCACCCCGAGCACAAGAAACTCGCGGCCGTTGACGTCCGCAAGCGATTTGACGTGATCGTTGGCGATTGCGCCGAAGTAGACGCGCTTATACATCCAGAGTGTGTAGGCTGCGCCGAGAATCAGCGTGACTGCCGCGCCGGATGCGACCCAGAAATTGTGCTGGACCGCCGCGAGGATCACCATAAACTCGCCGACGAAGCCCGACGTACCCGGCAGGCCGCAATTGGCCATAGCGAAGAGCATGGCCAGCGCCGCGAATTTCGGCATGACGTTGACGACGCCACCGTAATCGGAGATTTGACGCGAGTGCATCCGATCGTAAAGCACGCCGATGCAAAGGAACATCGCGCCGGACACAAAGCCGTGCGAAATCATTTGCACGATCGCCCCTTCGGTGGCGAGCTGATTGAAGATGAAGAAGCCGAGCGTAACGAACCCCATGTGGGCGATCGACGAGTAGGCGACGAGCTTCTTCATATCGGCCTGTGCCATCGCAACGAAGCCGATGTAAATGACGGCGATCAGCGATAGCGCGATGACATACGGCGCGAGCGCATGACTTGCGTCGGGCGCGATCGGCAGCGAGAAGCGCAGGAAACCGTATGCCCCAAGTTTCAGCATGATGGCGGCAAGCACGACCGAGCCGCCTGTCGGCGCTTCCACGTGGGCATCAGGCAGCCACGTATGAACCGGCCACATCGGCACCTTCACCGCAAACGCAAGAAAGAACGCAACAAAAAGCAGCACTTGCGGCGTCATGGCGAGCGGCGCCTTTTGCCAAGTCGCGAGATCGAACGTCCCCGTTTTGTCGTAGAGGTAAATCAGCGCAACCAGCATGAGGAGCGACCCGGCGAGCGTATAGAGAAAGAACTTGAACGCCGCATAGATTCGATTCGGACCGCCCCAGATGCCGATGATGAGATACATCGGAATCAGCGTGGCCTCGAAGAAGACGAAGAACAGCAAGGCATCGGCCGCCGAAAACACCCCGACCATGATCCCCGACAAAATCAGGAATGCGGCCATGTATTGCGACACGTACTCGGTGATCACTTGCCAGCCGGCAATGACGACGATCACCGTCACGAGCGCCGTCAGTACGACGAACCACATCGAAATGCCGTCGACACCCAGGTGATAGCTGATACGGTAACGCTCAATCCAGGTGGCCTGCTCGACGAACTGAAGCGCGGAACTCGACGGGTCAAAGCCGCTTACAAGCGGCAGTGTCACGATGAGGCCGAGCACTGAGCCGATCAATGCCAGCCAGCGCGCTGGCGCCGGGTTCTTGTCGGAACCGACGGCGAGCACCCCTAGGCCAAAGACGATCGGCAACCAAATCGCAACGCTAAGTACCGGAAAAGAATCCATTCAGCATCTCCCCCATTTTTATTTGCCGCCCAAAGTGACAAACAGCGTAAGGAGCCCCAGCATGCCAATGATCATGGCAAAGGCATAGTGGTAGATATAACCGGACTGCAGAAACCGGACGACGCCAGCGAACCAGCCGATAAAGCGCGCACTGCCGTTGACGATGCCGTCGATGACCACGACGTCGCCTTCCTTCCAGAGCCCGCGGCCAATGGCTAGCGCTCCCCGGGCGAAGACGATGTCGTTGATCTTGTCCATGTAGTACTTGTTGTCGAGCAACGTGTAGATCGGCCCGAACGCGCGGCGGATCACCGCCGGCAGCTCCGGGCGCTTGAGATAGAGGAACCACGCTGTCGCAAAGCCGGCGAGCGCAAGCCATACCGGCAAGGTCGTCAGCGAATGAACGGCCATCGGAACCCAGCCATGGAACTCCTCGGCCATTTCACGCAGCGCAGGATGCTGCGCGGACATGTAGATGACCTGATCGAACGCGACGCCGTGCTGATAGAAGTTGCCGAAAAGCATCGGGCCGATCGCGATGGCACCGCTGATGACCGACGGAATGGCGAGCAGCACGAGCGGCACCCAGACAACCCACGGGGATTCGTGCGGCTCATGCGATTCGTGAGCGTGCTCCGTGTGCCCCGCCGCCTCGACGCCATGCCCGTTATAGTCCTTTGGATGGCGGAAACGCTCCTCACCGTGAAAGACCATGAAGTACATGCGGAACGAGTAAAGCGCAGTCACGAACACGCTGGCCACGACGGCGAAGTAAGCGAAGCCCGCACCCGGCAGATGCGAGAGGCCGACCGCCTCGATGATCGAATCTTTCGAGTAGAAGCCCGAGAAAAACGGCGTGCCGACCAGCGCCAGCGTGCCGACCAGCGACGTGATCCACGTGATCGGCATGTACTTGCGAAGACCGCCCATGTTGCGCATGTCTTGGTCGTGATGCATGCCGATGATGACGGAACCCGCGCCGAGGAACAGCAACGCCTTGAAGAATGCGTGCGTCATCAGGTGGAAGACGGCGGCCGAATAAGCCGACGCGCCAAGGGCGACCGTCATGTAACCGAGTTGCGACAGTGTCGAGTAAGCGACGACGCGCTTGATGTCGCTTTGGACAATACCGAGCAGGCCCATGAACAGCGCCGTGATGGCGCCGATGACCATGATGAACGAAAGCGCCGTGTCGGAAAGCTCGAAAAGCGGCGACATGCGCGTGACCATGAAGATGCCGGCCGTCACCATCGTCGCCGCGTGGATCAGCGCCGAGATCGGTGTCGGGCCTTCCATCGAATCCGGCAGCCAGACGTGCAGCGGGAACTGCGCCGACTTGCCCATGGCGCCAATGAAGAGGCAAATGCAGGCGACCGTCAAAAGGCCCCAATCCGTGCCCGGGAAGGTCAGCGCAGCGAGTTCGTTGCGCCTCGCGAAGACTTCGCCATAGTTCATGCTGCCAGCGTAGGCAAGCAGCAGGCCGATACCAAGCAGGAAGCCGAAGTCGCCTACGCGGTTCACGAGGAACGCCTTCAGGTTCGCATAGATCGCACTTTCACGCGTGAAGTAGAAGCCGATCAGCAAATACGACACGAGGCCCACCGCTTCCCAGCCGAAGAAGAGCTGCAGGAAGTTGTTGCTCATCACGAGCATCAACATCGAGAACGTGAAAAGCGAGATGTAGGAGAAGAAGCGCTCGTAGCCCTCTTCGTCGGCCATGTAGCCAATCGTATAGATGTGAACCATCAGCGACACGAAGGTCACGACACACATCATCATGGCCGTCAGCGTATCGACGAGGAAGCCGACCTCGAACTTGAGCGAGCCGACCCGCATCCACTCGTACACCGTGCCGTTGAAGCTTGCGCCGTTCATCACGTCGGCAAAGACGATCGCCGAAAGGATGAACGAGATGAAGACGCCAAGGATCGTAACCCGGTGGCTCCCCTTGCGCCCCACTACCTTGCCGCCCAGCCCCGCAATTAGCGAGCCGGCGAGCGGCGCGAGCGCGACGCCCAGCAGGAGGTTTTCATTGAGTGTCGTGGTCATTGCCGCAGTGCCCCCAAGTTAGCCTTTGAGCTGGTCGAGATCCTCGACGTTGATCGTGTCGAGGGTACGGAAGAGCGTCACGAGGATCGCAAGGCCGATCGCCGCTTCGGCCGACGCCACGGTCAGCACGAAGAACACGAAGATCTGCCCGTGCACATCGCCCCAATAATGAGAAAACGCGACGAAGTTCGTGTTCACCGCGAGCAGCATCAGCTCGATCGCCATCAGGATGATGATGACGTTGCGCCGGTTCAGAAAAATGCCGACGACACCGATCGCAAAGACGATCGCGCCGAGCACGAGGTAATGAGCCAAGGTCAACATGATTTTCTCCCCGATGCTCAGCTGTGGTTGCCGACCGTGCCGGCACCGACGTTCGCGCCAGCCTCGCCCGGCGCCTCTGGGCCCTTGCCCGTCGCGAGCGCCGTTTCCGCCGGCATCTTCACGAGACGCACGCGGTCTTGCGCGCGCACCTTCACTTGGTCACTGACGCGCTGACGCTTGGTGTCTTTGCCTTTGCGCGCCGTGAGCGCGATTGCCGCGATAATCGCGACGAGCAGTATCAGGCCCGCTACTTCGAAGGCGAACACATACTCGGTATAAAGCGTCTTCCCGATCAACAATGTGTTCGACAACGCGGCCGCACCCGCGCCGCCGGCCGCAGCCTCGCGCACCGGTGTAGTCGTCGCGCCGTAGCCATGCCAGAGAATCAGCGCAGTCTCGATCACGATGATCGCACCGACGACGGTCGCCATCGGCACAAAGCGCCTGAAGTCCTGGCGCAGCGCGTCGAGGTTGATGTCGAGCATCATCACGACAAAGAGGAACAGCACCATCACCGCGCCGACGTAGAGCAGCACGAGCAGGATCGCCAGGAACTCGGCCTCGAGCAGCATCCAGATTGCCGCCGCGTTAAAGAACGCGAGCACGAGAAAGAGCGCGGACCCGACTGGGTTGCGCGTCGTGATCACCTTCAGCCCCGACACGGTCAAGAGCAGCGCGAAGATGTAGAACAGTACGGTCGTGAATTCCATGATCACCGTTTCATCGTTGGCCCAACGTCAGCCCAGGTCTGCCCTGTGTGCGTCCCGCCATGCCGCAGCGCTCGCACAACTCGAGCTCGATTGACTCAATTTGACTCACTTCTTACCGATACGGCGCATCAGCCGCTTTCGCCGCCGCGATCTGCGCCTCGTAATGGTCTCCCACCGCAAGCAGCATATCCTTCGTGAAATACAGATCACCGCGCTTTTCGCCGTGATACTCGAGGATGTGCGTCTCGACAATCGAATCGACGGGGCAACTTTCCTCGCAGAAACCACAGAAGATGCACTTGGTCAAATCGATGTCGTAGCGGGTCGTGCGGCGTGTGTTGTCAGCACGCGGCTGCGATTCGATCGTGATCGCGAGTGCCGGGCAAATCGCTTCGCACAGCTTGCAGGCAATACAGCGCTCTTCGCCGTTCTCATAGCGGCGCAGCGCATGCAGTCCCCGGAACCGCGGCGACAGCGGCGTCTTTTCCTCAGGAAACTGAACCGTGAACTTGCGCTTGAACGCATAGCGGCCCGTCAGCGCAAGCCCCTTGAGGAGCTCGGTGAGGAAAAACGTCTTGAAGAAGTTTTGGATTGCGGTCATTTAGGTCCGCCCATTATTTCCAGATGTTCAACGGCGACATGATCCAGAACCCGACCACGATGACCCAGAGAATGGATACCGGCAGGAACACCTTCCAGCCGAGACGCATGATCTGGTCATAGCGATAACGCGGGAACGTCGCTCGCACCCAGATGAACACCGACAGGAGCAGGAACACCTTGAGGACGAGCCAGAAGATGCCAGGGATGAACGAGAGGAAACCGAACGGCGCGCTCCACCCGCCGAGAAAGAACGTAACTGCCAGTGCCGAGATCACGATCATGTTGATGTACTCGGCAAGGAAGAAGAGCGCGAAGCCCATACCCGAGTAATCGATCATGTGGCCGGCGACGATCTCCGACTCTCCTTCCACGACGTCGAATGGGTGGCGATTCGTTTCGGCGATGCCCGAAACGAAATACACGACAAAAACGGGCAGAAGCGGCAACCAGTTCCACGAGAGGAAGTTGAGGCCGAAGCTGGCGAAGATACCCCGCTCCTGCGAGCCAACGATGTCGGACAGGTTGAGGCTGCCGGAGGTCATCAACACCACGACAAGCGCAAAGCCCATCGACACTTCGTACGAGACCATCTGGGCGGCTGCACGCATCGAGCCGAGAAAGGCGTACTTCGAGTTCGAGGCCCAACCCGCAAGAATGACGCCATACACGCCGATCGAAGAGATCGCCATCACGTAGAGCAGCCCGGCATTGATGTTGCCTAGCACCACGTCGGCCTGGAACGGGATCACGGCCCATATGGCAAACGCGGGCACGACCGTCATGATCGGCGCGATCAGATAAAACCAGCGGTTGGCGGCGCTCGGCTGAATGACTTCCTTCAGCAGCAGCTTCAGCACGTCGGCAATCGGCTGCAGCAGCCCTGCCGGGCCGACGCGATTCGGGCCGAGCCGCACATGCATCCAGCCGATCAGCTTACGCTCCCAGAGAATCAGGTAGGCCACGCAAAGGAGAATGACAACGGACACCACGAGGATGCGCACAAGCGTCCAGACGGTGGGCCATGCCGCGCCGAGCACTTCGGTGCCGCCCGCATTGATCGTATCGTACAAGGTCATTTAGGCCCTCTCCACCACCAGTTCGCCGAACATGCCGCCGAGCGCCGCGCTGGCAGGCGTTGCTGCGGGCATACGGACAACCGTTGCGGCCAAGTCGGCGTCGCGCACCGCGCTTGCCACGACCGCATGCTCACCCTGGCGCACCCGGACGGCATCGCCCTCTTTCAACCCCAGCTTGTCGAAGACTGCCGCGGGCAGGCCGACCGTATGCGCTGCGCGCGCCGCTACCGTCAGCTGGAGCGAGTGTGCACGGCGTACGAGCGGATCGGCGTGATAGATCGGCACGTCGGCAATGCGCTCGAAGGCGCCGGCATCCGCCGGTTTCATCGACTGACCCGGCCATGTCGGCGCAACGTCGATGCGGCTGGAAAGCTTTTCCGAAACCACTCCGTCGCCGATCGCCGCACGGCGGGCGTCGTCTACCGTGTCATAGTCGAAACCGGGCAGGCCGAGTACGTTGCCGAGCACGCGCAGCACCTTCCAGCCAGGGCGCGTTTCCCGGTGCGGGCGCACGATGCCGTTGAACGTTTGCAGCGTTCCCTGGGCATTCACGAACGCGCCGGCTGTTTCGGTGAACGGTGCGATCGGCAGCAGCACGTCGGCATACTCGGTGCCGCACTTGAACGGCGTCAGCATCACAACGGCTTCGGCCTGCTGGAGGGCCGCAATCGCCGCTGCCGGATTGGCCGTGTCGAACTCGGGTTCGACGTTGAGGAGCAGGTAGCCCTTGCGCGGGGCCTCGAAGACATCGCGCGCGTTGAGTCCGCCCGCGTCGGGGAGTGCACCGACGAGATGAGCGCCGACGGTATTCGCCGCCTCGGTCAGAAAACCGAGCGTCGCGCCGGTGTGATCGGCCACCCATTGCGCGAGCGCGTGAATGCGCGAAAAGTCGGGATGCTGTACAGCGCTGTTGCCGAGCAACACGACGCGACGCTCGCCGCTCATCAGTGCTGCCGCAACGTCTTGTGCAGCGGCCGATACGTCCACGTCCCCGAAGCCTTCCGGGAGCGCGGCACCCGACGCGCGCGAGACGGCCGCCGCAATACCGGCCAGCGCGGCGAGCCACTGCGACGGCGCGGCGACGATCGCCTTCGCGCTCGGGATCAAGGAACAATCGCCCGTCGCGTGCAGCAGATGAATCGCCGCACCGGTCTTGGCCGCCTGGCGCAGGCGGGCGGCCATGAGCGGCTGGTCGCGGCGCAGGAATGAACCGATGATGAGCGCGGCGTCGAGCGTCGACAGATCGGCGAGCGGCATGCCGAGCCACGGCGCACCCGCAGGTGCCGCCGAGAAGTCGGACTGGCGCAGACGGAAATCGACGTTCGGCGTGCCGAGCGACTTCGCGAGCTGCTTGAGCAGAAACAGTTCTTCAACCGTGCTGTGCGGGCTGCCGAGCATCGCGAGCGCGTTCGCGCCGTGCTCGGCCGAGATGCCCTTGATCGCTTTCGCGACATAGTCGAGCGCCGTTTGCCAGTCGGTTTCAATCCACTCGCCGTCCTGCTTGATCATGGGCTGAGTGAGACGCTCTTCGCTATTGAGGCCTTCGTACGAAAAACGGTCCTTGTCCGAAATCCAGCACTCGTTGATCGCTTCGTTTTCGAGCGGCAGCACGCGCATCACGCGATTGTTCTTCACCTGAACGACGAGGTTGGCGCCGACCGAATCGTGCGGGCTCAACGATTTGCGTCGTGACAGTTCCCACGTGCGGGCGCTGAAGCGGAACGGCTTGCTCGTCAGCGCCCCGACCGGGCATAGATCGATCATGTTGCCGGAGAGCTCGGAATCAACCGTCTTGCCGACGAAGGTCGTGATTTCCGAATGCTCGCCGCGCCCCAGCATGCCGAACTCCATGACGCCGGCGACTTCCTGGCCGAAGCGCACGCAGCGGGTGCAGTGAATACAGCGGGTCATCTCTTCCATCGAGATGAGCGGGCCGACGTTCTTGTGAAAAACAACGCGCTTTTCCTCGCTGTAGCGCGAGGCCGACTTGCCGTAGCCGACAGCGAGATCCTGCAACTGGCATTCACCGCCCTGGTCGCAAATCGGGCAATCGAGCGGGTGGTTGACGAGCAGGAATTCCATCACCGCCTGCTGAGCCTTCACCGCTTTGTCCGATGTCGTGCGCACCACCATGCCGGCGGACACCGGCGTCGCACACGCCGGCACGGCCTTCGGCATCTTTTCGACATCGACGAGGCACATCCGGCAGTTGGCCGCGATCGAAAGCTTCTTGTGGTAGCAGAAGTGAGGCACGTAGGTGTCGGCCTTATGCGCAGCCTGGATCACCATGCTGCCCTCGGGCACCTCGACCTTCTTTCCGTCTATTTCAAGTTCAACCATGATGGTGAATGGTCCTTAACCGATTTACCGCTCGATCATCCGCTCGCGTCCTGCCTGCCGCTCGTGCGGCGAGCGTTCGATGAGGCGATGCAATGCTTGGCCGTTGCCGACACCGCGCGTGGCCCAAGGCTCCGTTACGCGAGCGCCGCCTCAGCCGGAGTGTTCGCGCCTGCATGCCCGCCAACGAGGCAACGCTTGTGCTCGACGTGGTATTCGAATTCGTTCCAGTAGTGCTTGAGCATGCCGCGCACCGGCATGGCCGCCGCATCGCCGAGCGCGCATATCGTGCGACCCATGATGTTTTCGGCGACCGAATTCAGAAGGTCGAGATCCTCCTTGCGACCCTGGCCGTGCTCGATCCGGTTGACGACGCGCCACAGCCACCCCGTGCCTTCGCGGCACGGCGTGCATTGGCCACACGATTCCTCGTAATAGAAGTACGACAGGCGCAGGAGCGAGCGCACCATGCAGCGAGTCTCGTCCATGACAATGACAGCGCCCGAACCGAGCATCGAGCCGACCTTCGCGATCGAGTCGTAATCCATGTCGGTCTGCATCATGATATCGCCTGGCACGACCGGCGCCGAAGAACCGCCAGGAATGACGGCCTTCAACTTTTTGCCGCCGCGCACGCCGCCCGCGAGCTCCATCACCGTGGCGAACGGCGTGCCGAGCGGCACCTCGTAGTTGCCGGGGCGCTCGACGTCGCCGGACACGGAAAAGATCTTTGTGCCGCCGTTGTTCGGTTTGCCAAGCTCCAGGTAGGTCTGGGGGCCGACGGCAAGAATGAACGGCACCGCAGCGAAGGTCTCCGTGTTGTTGATCGTCGTCGGCTTGCCGTAGACGCCGAAGCTCGCCGGAAATGGTGGCTTGAAACGCGGCTGACCTTTCTTGCCCTCGAGCGATTCGAGCAGCGCCGTCTCTTCGCCGCAAATATAAGCACCGTACCCGTGGTGAGCGTGGAGCTGGAACGAGAAACCCGAACCCAGAATATTTTCGCCCAGCAAACCGGCGCGTCGCGCTTCTTCGAGCGCCGCTTCAAAACGCCGGTACACCTCGAAGATCTCGCCGTGGATGTAGTTGTAGCCGACCGTGATGCCCATGGCGTAGGCACCGATCGCCATGCCCTCGATCACGGCATGCGGGTTCCAACGCAAAATATCGCGATCCTTGAATGTACCGGGCTCGCCTTCATCCGAGTTGCAGACCAGATACTTCTGTCCCGGGAATTGCCGGGGCATGAAGCTCCATTTGAGGCCTGTCGGGAAGCCAGCACCGCCGCGACCACGCAAGCCTGACGCCTTGACATCGGCAATAACCTGCTCGGGCGGAACCTTCCCTTCGAGGATGCGGCGCAATTGTTGATAGCCGCCGCGCGCGACGTAGTCCTCGAGATGCCAGTTCTCGCCATTCAGGCCTGCGAGGATCAGCGGTTTGATGTGACGATCGTGCAAAGACGTCATTTCGAAAGCTCCTCGAGCAACTCGTCGATCTTCTCGCGGCTCATGAAGCTGCACATGCGATGGTTATTCACGAGCAGCACCGGTGCATCGCCACACGCGCCAAAGCACTCGCCCTCCTTGAGCGTGAACTTGCCGTCGGGCGTGGTTTCACCGAAGCCGATCCCGAGCCTTTCCTTCAGATACCCGGCCGCGCTCTCGGCACCGCCGTCGGGCCCCAACTGGCACGGCAGATTCGTGCAAAGGGTGATCTTGTGCTTACCGACCGGCTGTGTCTCGTACATCGTGTAAAACGTCGCCACCTCCTGGACCGCGACGGCCGGCATCTCGAGGTAATCCGCGACGTACTGCATGAGCTCGGGCGAAAGCCAGCCGTGCTCCTCTTGAGCAACGGCCAGCGCCGCCATCACGGCGGATTGCTTCTGATCGGCGGGATACTTCGCAATCACGCGATCGATTTCCTTCAGGCCTTCAGCTGAGATCATTTTCAGACACGACTCTCTCAATACTACCGAACGAAAACCTGCCGCCGATCTCGACGGCGGCAGACCCGGCACCTTATCACTCTCGAGGCGACAACCGCCGCTGCCGCCGCGCTGCACGCAAGCGGCGCGGCACACTCCTCAGCGATCGATCTCGCCGAACACGATATCCTGCGTCCCGATGATCGTGACAGCATCGGCGATCATATGGCCGCGCGCCATTTCGTTGAGCGACGCGAGGTGGGCATAGCCAGGCGCTCGAATCTTCAGCCGGTACGGCTTGTTGGCGCCGTCCGAGACCAGATAGATGCCGAATTCGCCCTTCGGATGTTCGATCGCCGCGTACGCCTCTCCCTCCGGCACATGAAAGCCTTCAGTAAAGAGCTTGAAGTGATGGATCAGCTCTTCCATGTTCGACTTCATGGCCACTCGCGAAGGCGGTGCGACCTTGTGATTGTCGGTCATCACAGGCCCCGGATTGTTGCGAAGCCAATCGATGCACTGCTTTGCAATACGCGCCGACTGGCGCATCTCCGCAACACGAACAAGATAGCGGTCGTAGCAATCGCCGTTGACGCCGACGGGGATGTCGAAGTCGAGCTGATCATAGACTTCATACGGCTGCTTCTTGCGCAGATCCCATTCGACACCCGAACCGCGCAGCATCGCCCCCGTCATACCCAGTTGCAGCGCCCTTTCAGGCGATACAACACCGACACCGACGAGACGCTGCTTCCAGATCCGATTGTCCGTCAAAAGCGTTTCGTACTCGTCCACGCAACTCGGGAAGCGCGCAAAAAAGTCGTCAAGAAAATCAAGAAGCGACCCTTGACGCGCCTCGTTCATTTTTTCGAGCGCCTTCGCATTGCGAATCTTGGACGGCTTGTATTGTGGCATCGCATCCGGCAGATCGCGGTACACGCCGCCCGGACGATAGTAAGCCGCATGCATGCGCGCTCCCGATACCGCCTCATACACGTCCATCAAGTCTTCGCGCTCACGGAAAGCGTAAAGAAATACGGCCATCGCGCCGACGTCGAGCCCATGCGAGCCGATCCACATCAGGTGGTTCAACACCCGCGTGATTTCGTCGAAGAGCACGCGGATGTACTTGGCCCGAATGGGAACGTCGATGCCGAGGAGCTTTTCGATGGCGAGAACATAGCCGTGCTCGTTGCACATCATCGACACATAGTCGAGACGATCCATGTACGGCACGGATTGAATGAAAGTCTTGTTCTCGGCAAGCTTTTCCGTGGCGCGGTGCAAAAGCCCGATGTGGGGGTCGGCGCGCTGAATCACTTCACCATCGAGCTCTAGCACGAGGCGCAGCACGCCATGCGCCGCCGGGTGCTGCGGGCCGAAATTGAGCGTGTAGTTCTTGATCTCTGCCATGGCGCCCTCTTAGTGTTTCAGACCGCCGTAGTGACCCTCACGGATCACACGAGGTGTGATTTCGCGTGGCTCGATCGTGACCGGCTGGTAGACGACCCGCTTTTCCGCCGGGTCGTAACGCATTTCCACATAGCCCGAAATTGGAAAATCCTTGCGGAAAGGATGACCGATAAAACCGTAATCGGTGAGAATGCGACGCAAATCGGGGTGGCCGTCAAAAACGATGCCGAAGAGATCGAACGCTTCCCGCTCGTACCAGTTCGCCGAACTCCATATTTCGACAACGGACGGCAGGATTGGTAGGTCGTCGTCAGGCGCGAATACGCGCACGCGCAAACGCCAGTTATTCGAGACCGACAGCAAATGCAGGACCGCGGCAAAACGCGGGCCGTCATACGCACCATCGCCATACGTTTGATAATCGACGCCGCACAAATCGATCAGTTGCTCGAAGCCGAGCGAGCGATCGTCGCGCAAGCGTGTGCATATATCGAGGTAATCGCCCGCCTTGACGACGATCGTCAACTCCCCGACCGATTCCGTGATGCTCGACAGACGGCCGCCGAAGGCCGCCTCGAGGTGCGCTTTCAGGATCTCGAGTTTGCTTGCCATGAGTGGGGACGCTCAGACTGATTTATTGACGCGCGATCGTGCTCGTGCGGCGGATCTTCGCTTGAAGTTGAATCACGCCGTAGACGAGCGCCTCCGCGGTGGGCGGACAGCCAGGCACATACACGTCTACCGGTACGATGCGATCGCATCCACGCACAACCGAATACGAGTAGTGATAGTAACCACCGCCGTTCGCGCATGAACCCATCGAAATGACCCAGCGAGGCTCCGCCATCTGGTCATAGACTTTGCGCAGTGCCGGGGCCATCTTGTTGCAAAGCGTGCCGGCCACGATCATCACATCTGATTGACGCGGACTGGGACGAAAAACGACGCCGAATCGGTCGAGGTCGTAGCGGGCAGCGCCCGCATGCATCATTTCCACTGCACAGCACGCGAGACCGAATGTCATGGGCCAAAGCGACCCTGTGCGTGTCCAGTTGATCAGCTTGTCAGCCGTTGTGGTGACGAACCCTTCCTTCAACACCCCTTCGATACTCATGCTGTGCACTCCAGACGGGACGGCACGCGCGGCCGCCCGCGAGAAACGGCAATTAACCCATCATTCCCACTCGAGCCCGCCCTTTCTCCAGATGTAGGCGAAACCGAGCAGCAGTTCGACGAGGAAGATCATCATCGATAAGAAACCGGGCCAACCAATATCCCGCAAGGCGACGCCCCACGGAAACAGAAATGCGGTCTCGATATCGAAAACAATAAAAAGGATGGCGATGAGATAGTAGCGCACATCGAATTTCATGCGCGCATCTTCGAAGGCCTCGAAGCCGCACTCGTACGGCGAATTCTTTTCGTTATATGGCTTGTTTGGACCGAGGATTTTGCCGATGGAAACGAGCGCAATACCCAAACCCAGACCTACGAGGAGGAACAGGAAAACGGGGAAATAGGCTCCGAGGTTCAAGGCTATCCTCTTTCAGTTGGTTCTGAGTGGCAGGGCGCGACAACTAGCGCATCCCCGAATCAAAAATCACCGAATCAAAATCACGCACGTTGCTCACGGCGTATTGTGCCATTGCACCCCGCATAGCGAGGACGCCACGAGCCGACCTCAGATGCAACAATGCCAGCCGAAGCAATGCAAGCGGCTGGCATTTGGATAACTTTGGTGCCGACGGCGAGACTCGAACTCGCACAGCTTTCGCCACTACCCCCTCAAGATAGCGTGTCTACCAATTTCACCACGTCGGCACTGTCTGCAATCCGGGACACAACTCGTTGCAACCCGCGAATCGCTTCAAGACATAAATTCTAACCCTTTCCCGCCCCATTGAGCAACTACTAAATGCATCAAAAAGCGAAAAAGTTTATTTCGGAACGCTTTGGGCCGGTGCCGCAGACGACGCAGCCGAAGTGGCAGCGACCGAAGCAGCTGAAGGTGTAGCCGCGGGTGTAGCCGCAGGAGCAACGACGGGAGCGGCCGGCATCCCACCCAACACGCCCGCCGACGGCTTGGACTTATACGAGCCGAGATAGGTCAGCGCCAGTGTCGACACGAAGAACAACGCAGCGAGGATCGCGGTTGTGCGCGACAGGAAGTTTGCCGAACCCGTAGCGCCGAAGAGACTTCCCGATGCGCCGCTACCGAACGCCGCGCCCATATCAGCACCTTTACCGTGCTGAAGCAACACGAGACCTATGACACCGATCGCCGACAGCAGCTGCACGACGATGATCAACGTTTTCAAATACAGCATCACACTCACCCAATTGAGGTTTCGGCGAAAGGCATCAGTGCCTCGCACCCGCAGCCTGTTTGACCAACACGCACATTCAGCGAGCGGAGCTCACCGCTTGTGCCGCTGCGCAGATCGCAAGAAAATCGAGACTCTTCAACGAAGCACCGCCGATCAGCCCGCCATCGATGTCGGCCTGCCCGAACAGCGCCTCGGCATTCTCCGGCTTGACACTGCCGCCGTACAGCAACGGCACGTCTGCAATAGCAGCGCTCTTGGCAACAAGACGCGCACGCAGGAACGCGTGCACTTCCTGCGCCTCTGCAGCCGTAGCGCTCTTGCCCGTTCCAATCGCCCAAACCGGCTCATAGGCCACGATGATACGCGCCAACTCGTGCTCAGCGAGTCTTGCCAGCACGGCATCGAGCTGCGCGCCGACGATGTCCTGCGTCGCGCCGCTCTCGCGCTCTTCAAGCGTCTCGCCGACACAGACGATCGGCGTGAGCCCCGCTTGCAGCGCACGCTGCGCCTTCACCGCGACGAGCTCCGAGCTTTCAGCGTGATAAGCACGCCGCTCCGAGTGACCGACGATGGCAAGCGTTGCACCGAAGTCGACGGCCATCTCCGCCGAGACCTCACCCGTGTAAGCTCCTTGCGGGTGAGCCGAAATATCCTGCACGCCCCATGCGACCATCGCGCCTTTCAACAGCGACTCAGCCTGCGCGAGATAAGGGGTCGGCACACAGACACCGATGTGCACGTCGGAGTACGCTTCACCACCGCTCGCGAGCGCTTGCAACAGCGCTTCGTTCTCGGCGAGCCGGCCGTTCATCTTCCAGTTTCCGACCACCCACTTCGCTCGTCGTTTCGACATGTTTTCCGCCGTATGTGCGCTTTTGGACTTCGTGCCTTGGCCTTCTGTCACCGCAGTCACCGCTACAAGAGCGGCAAGCTTACTGCCACTGCCGTTGCCTTTAGCCTTACGCGCTTCTTGCTCTTTCCCTACCCCTTTCTCTCGTCGTAACGAAAAATAAAAGGTAAGCGCACGCAAAAAACGGGCAATTCTACTGTGCGCGGACCACACGGGTCAAACTCACAGGCGCCACATCGGCGATCAAGCCCACATATCAGCCGTTCGATACGGTGTTTCGGCCGCGTCTTACTACATTGAACAGCCAGGCCACGCACGCCTGACCGGCCTTCGACACGCGGCCCGCAGCCCTTAAGCGGCCTGCGACCAGTCGAGCACGATCTTCCCGATGTGCTCACCACTTTCCATCAGCGCGTGCGCGTCCTTGGCCCGATGTGCCGGCAGCACACGGTAGATCACAGGCTTGATGCGACCCGATTCGATGAGGGGCCAGACATGTTGCTTCAACTGCGCGGCCACCTTCGCCTTGAATTCAACCGAGCGGCTGCGCAGCGTCGAGCCGGTTATGGTGAGCCGGCGACGCAGCACTTCGCCCAGGTTCACCTCTGATTTCGCCCCACCCAGCAACGCGATGATGACCAATCGCCCGCCGTCGGCAAGCGCCGACAGTTCGCGGGGCACATATCCGCCCGCGACCATGTCGAGAATCACATCGACACCACGGTCATTCGTGAGCGACTTCACCACCTCGACAAAGTCCTCAGACTTGTAATTGATCGCGCGCTCAGCGCCGAGTTCTTCACAGGCCTGACACTTTTCGGCGGTACCCGCCGTGGCGAATACCCGAAAGCCCATCGCCTGCGCCAGCTGGATTGCCGTCACGCCGATGCCGCTCGAGCCACCCTGCACGAGCAGCGTCTCGTTCGCGCCGCCCTCGCCTTGGCCAAGCTGAGCCCGCTCGAAGACGTTGCTCCAGAC
Organism: Trinickia sp.; assembly: GCF_035492435.1. Lineage (GTDB taxonomy): Bacteria > Pseudomonadota > Gammaproteobacteria > Burkholderiales > Burkholderiaceae > Trinickia. Next base: position 8,431 of record NZ_DATJJF010000009.1, on the reverse strand, counting down.
AGTGAAAAACGTCTCAGGCAAGGAAGCCGCTTCGATATCGGAGAGGCCCGCCGGCACCGGCAGGCACTGCGCGAGCGGCACAGCTGCGTACTCGGCATAGCCGCCACCGGACAGGAGCGCGCAAACGCGATCGCCCATCTTGAGGCCGAACGGGTTGTGCTTGTCGTCAAGCGTGCCGCCTACGATCTCGCCGGCGAGTTCGAGCCCCGGCAGATCCGAAGCCCCGGGCGGGGGCGCATATGCGCCCTTGCGCTGAAACACGTCCGGGCGGTTGACGCCCGAGGCAGCGACCTTGATCAGCACCTCACCGGCTTTCGGCTCGGGCATCGGCCGCTCGACCAACGTCAGCACTTCTGGGCCACCGAACTCCGTAATTTCGATTGCTTTCATCTGCGTCACCTTCCTGGTTTGCGCGTTTCGCGAACGCCACCATTGTCATAAAAAAACGGCCGGCTCGCTCGCGAGCGCACCGGCCGTCTTCATTATTGCCCCGACCTTACTGCTGCGGTGCGGACTCCGGCTCAACCGCGCCCGAAGCTGCATCGTTCAAGAGCGCCTTGGCCGACAAACGAACGCGACCCTTCTCATCCGTCTGAATGACCTTCACTTTCACCTGCTGGCCTTCGCTCAGGTAGTCCTTGATGTCCTTGATGCGCTCATTGGCAATCTCGGAGATGTGCAAGAGACCGTCCTTGCCCGGCAGAATGTTCACGATTGCGCCGAACTCGAGCAGCTTGAGGATCGTGCCTTCGTAGACCTGCCCCACTTCGACTTCAACCGTGATCGCCTCAATGCGGCGCTTCGCTTCCGCCATGCCTTCGCTGCTCGTGCTCGCGATCGTGACGACGCCGTCATCGGAAATATCGATCGTCGTGCCCGTTTCCTCGGTCAACGCGCGGATCACGGAACCGCCCTTGCCGATCACGTCACGAATCTTCTCCGGATTGATCTTGATCGTGATCATGCGCGGAGCGAACTCGGAGAGCTGCGTGTTTGCGCCGGCCACGGCGGTCGTCATCTTCCCGAGGATATGAATGCGGCCTTCCTTCGCCTGCGCGAGGGCAACCTGCATGATTTCCTTCGTGATGCCCTGGATCTTGATGTCCATCTGCAGCGCCGTGACACCGTCAGCCGTGCCCGCCACCTTGAAGTCCATATCGCCGAGATGGTCTTCGTCGCCGAGGATGTCGGTCAGCACAGCGAACTTGTTGCCCTCGAGGATCAGGCCCATCGCGATGCCGGCCACATGCGCCTTCATCGGCACGCCTGCGTCCATCAGCGCCAGACAACCGCCACACACCGATGCCATGGACGACGAACCGTTCGACTCGGTAATCTCCGAAACAACGCGGATCGAGTAACCGAACTCGTCAGCGCTCGGCAGGCAGGCCGCGAGTGCACGCTTTGCAAGCCGGCCGTGACCGATCTCGCGGCGCTTCGGCGACCCGACGCGGCCCGTCTCGCCCGTCGCGAACGGCGGCATGTTGTAGTGAAGCATGAAGCGCTCGCGGTATTCGCCTTCGAGCGCGTCGATGATCTGCTCATCGCCCTTCGTGCCGAGGGTCGCAACGACCAATGCCTGCGTCTCGCCACGCGTGAAGAGCGCCGAACCGTGCGTGCGGGGCAGCACGCCCGTGCGAATCTCGATCGGGCGCACGGTGCGCGTATCGCGACCGTCGATGCGCGGCTCGCCGCTCAGGATCTGGCTGCGGACGATCTTCGCTTCGAGATCGAACAGGATGTTGCCGATGCTCGCCTTGTCGACCGGCATCTTCCCGGCCGCGAGCGCTTCCTCGTCGAGCTTCGCGCCTGCCGCGGAGTAAATTTCCTTCAGCTTGGTCGAGCGCTCCTGCTTGTTGCGAATCTGATAGGCAGCAACAAGGTTCGCCTGCGCGAGCTCAGTCACCCGTGCGATCAGCGCCTCATCCTTCGCCGCCGGCTGCCAATCCCATTCGGCCTTGCCGCCTTCGCGCACGAGCTCATGGATGGCATCGATCGCTACCTGCATCTGCTCGTGACCGAAAACGACGGCACCGAGCATCACGTCTTCGGGCAACTGATCAGCCTCAGACTCCACCATCAGCACCGCGCGCTCCGTGCCGGCCACGACGAGCTCGAGCCGCGAATCCTTCATCTGCGCACGCGTCGGGTTCAACACGTACTCGTTGTTGATGTAGGCGACACGCGCAGCGCCCACGGGCCCGTTGAACGGAATGCCCGACACGGCAAGCGCTGCCGATGCACCGATCAACGCCGGGATGTCCGCCGGGACTTCCGGGTTGATCGACAGCACGTGCACGACGACCTGCACTTCGTTGTAGAACCCTTCCGGGAAGAGGGGACGCAACGGCCGGTCGATGAGACGCGAAATCAGCGTTTCATGCTCGGAAGGACGTCCTTCGCGACGGAAGAAGCCACCCGGAATCTTGCCGGCCGAGTAGGTCTTCTCGAGGTAATCGACGGTCAGCGGGAAGAAGTCCTGGCCGGGCTTTGCCGTCTTTGCGCCGACGACCGTGGCAAGCACGACGGTGTCTTCTACGTCGACGATGACAGCGCCGGTGGCCTGGCGGGCAATCTCACCGGTTTCGAGGCGCACATTGTGCTGCCCCCATTTGAATTCTTTGACGACTTTATTGAACATTGACATGGTCACTCCTTCCTTTCTCGCACTCTTTGGTCTTCGTGTGTTCACTATGCCGCCGCCCGCGCTGTAACACGTGCGCGGCAACGGCGCCGAAGGCCACCGCGCCAACGGGAAGAGAAGTGTTATGCCATTCCAGCGCGACGCTCACCGGCAACTTGCGAGTCACCGTTCACACCGCGTACGTCACGCTGGAATGACACAAAGCTCTGCCCGCCCGAGGCGGCCCTGCCGCTATGCCGGCGTAACGCTTTTGCGTCCAGCTTTTGCGTCCGCTTGGCAACTCATCGCCGGTCATGCAAGCACGCGCGTTGCGCGTGCCGTTCAAAAACAAAATGCCTGCATCAGTACACTGACACAGGCATCGTAGCGAAAAGCGACAACCGCCGATTACTTGCGCAGGCCCAGCTTTTCGATCAGCGCGCGGTAACGGTCGGCATCCTTGCCCTTCAAGTAGTCGAGCAGCTTGCGACGGCGGCTCACCATGCGCAGCAGGCCGCGGCGGCTATGATGATCCTTCACGTGCGACTTGAAGTGGGATGTCAGTTCGTTGATGCGCGAGGTCAGCAAGGCGACCTGAACTTCGGGCGAACCCGTATCGTTCTCGGCACGCGCAAACTGCGCAACGATGTCGGACTTCTTGATATCGGCTACAGACATTTGATTTCCTTGTAAAACAAACAGGCGGTCACGGAAGAAGGGCCGTGCCGTGGGCTGACAAGGCGCGTATTGTAGCACAAGCCGGTTCGGCCCCGACGCACCCTCCGAGAGGACGTTTCAGGACGGCCCGCTCAGCCGTCCGCTTCGGCCGACGCTCTATCGCACCCGCGGCGCAGGGTTCAACGGTGGCTTCCCGCGCAGCGGCTGGCGCGATGGATTAATGGGCAGCGGGCGGGCGAATCACATGCGTTTGCGGGCTCTTTTGCGCCCCCTGTGTCAAACTACCCAAGCGCTCGTTCGATCACACCAGCAGATGGGGCCGCCCGGCGCGAACCCGTGGCACGGCAACTCGCCCCAGCGCATTCGAAAAACAACGGAGGACTTTCATGTCGATGGGCAAGCGATACCCGCTCGCGCTCGCAGCGCTCGCCGCGCTGCTCGTGGCCGGCTGCGCGCAGCCGTGGCAGAACTTTCAGACCGGCGAGCCGGAATCCGCCGTCATCGCGCGCCTGGGACCGCCGCGCGAAGTTTACGATTTGCCTAACGGCGACAAGCGCCTCATGTGGCCGACGCAGCCAATGGGTGAAGTGACGACAGCGGCCGACATCGATCCTTCAGGCAAAGTCGTGACCGTGCGTCAGGTGCTACAAGTCAACGAGCTCTACAAGGCTCAGATCGGCACATGGACGAAGCGCGACGTGCTCCTCAACTTCGGCCGCCCCGTCGAGACGGCCTACTTTCCCCTCATGAAGCGGCAGGTTTGGACCTATCGGTATCAGGAAGACAACGTCTGGTACATGCTCTACAACTTTTACTTCGACGATCAAGGCATACTTCGGCTCACGCAAAAAACCCCCGATCCGATGCATGATCCAGGTCTGGGTCTCCGCTGATACCCGTCAGGACATATCGCCCACCGCAATCAGATGAGCGCGATGCGCAGCTGTCCGCCCGAGCCGCAGGCGGATAGAACCCTGCACCGGGCCGCGCTCGGCCCGGTAGGCTTCCGGCCTTGGGGCTCGCACGCCAGAAGCTGCGTGCGCACCCCGGCATGCCGGCCGCTATCGACCGGCACACCGCGTCACGAGCGCTGTGGATTGACCTTGACGCCCGCGTACAGCTTGTTGAGTGCCGAAAGGTAGGCTTTCGCCGATGCGGCCACAATATCGGGATCGGTGCCTACACCGTTGACGATGCGTCCGCTCTTGGCGAGACGCACGGTGACCTCCCCTTGCGCTTGCGTGCCGGTCGTAATCGCGTTGACGGAATAAAGCACGAGCTCCGCACCGCTGCCCACCTGCGCCTCGATGGCGTGGAGCGTCGCATCGACGGGGCCGTTGCCTTCGGCCTCGCCCGTCACCTCTTTGCCTTCCGATGCAAAGACGACGCGCGCATGCGGGCGCTCACCCGTTTCCGAACGTTGCGACAGGGACACAAACTTGAACTGCTCGCGCTCCTGCGCCTCGGCCGATTCCTCCGTGACGATCGCGATGATGTCTTCGTCGAAGATCTCGGCCTTGCGGTCGGCCAGCTCCTTGAAGCGCGCGAAGGCGGCATTGAGTTCGCTCTCGCTTTCAAGCGACACGTTGAGCTCTTGAAGGCGCTGCTTGAACGCGTTGCGACCCGAGAGCTTGCCCAGCACGATCTTGTTCGCGGTCCAGCCAACATCTTCAGCACGCATGATCTCGTACGTGTCGCGCGCCTTGAGTACGCCATCCTGGTGAATGCCCGATGCGTGCGCGAAAGCGTTGGCGCCCACCACAGCCTTGTTCGGCTGCACGACAAAACCCGTCGTTTGCGAAACAAGCTTCGAGGCCGGCACGATTTGCGACGTGTCGATGCCGACGTCGAGACCGAAATAGTCCCTGCGCGTCCTGACGGCCATGACGATCTCCTCGAGCGCCGTGTTGCCAGCGCGCTCACCGAGGCCGTTGATCGTGCACTCGATTTGGCGCGCGCCGCCAATCTTCACGCCGGCAAGCGAGTTCGCGACGGCCATACCGAGATCGTTGTGGCAGTGCACCGAAAAGATGGCCTTATCCGAGTTCGGAATGCGCTCCCGCAACGTCTTGACGAGATCGCCGTAAAGCTCAGGCACCCCGTAGCCGACGGTGTCGGCGATATTGATCGTGGTTGCGCCTTCGTCGATGACCGCCTCCAGCACGCGACAGAGGAAGTCCATGTCCGAGCGGCTGCCGTCCTCGGGCGAAAACTCGACGTCATCCGTGAACTTACGCGCGTAGCGCACCGCGAGCCGAGCCTGCTCGTAGACCTGATCGGGCGTCATGCGCAGCTTCTTTTCCATGTGAAGCGGAGACGTTGCGATGAACGTATGGATCCGGAACCGCTCAGCGGGTTTCAAAGCGTCGGCGGCGCGCTGGATGTCCTTGTCGTTCGCACGCGAGAGCGAGCAGACGGTGCTGTCTTTGATGATCGATGCAATCGCGTTGATCGCCTCGAAATCGCCGTTCGAACTCGCCGCGAAGCCGGCCTCGATCACATCGACCTTCATTCGTTCGAGTTGCCGCGCAATGCGGATTTTTTCTTCTTTCGTCATCGAGGCGCCGGGCGACTGCTCGCCGTCGCGCAACGTCGTGTCGAAAATGATCAGCTTGTCTGCCATGTCGAGGCTCTCCTTGGACGGTATGCGGGTCTGAAAATCACAGAAACACAAGGGAATTCAGGTGTTCGCGCCACCGCTGGCGCCGAACAACGAACAAGGGCAGACGGAGGCGGGAACGATCAGCGCGGTAGGCGCGCGAACGCTAGTGCTAGGCCGCTTAGCGGCGCACCGGCGAGGAGGGATAGGAGGGGAAATGCGAACGTCAACATGAAGGGGACTATAGCGGCATTCGCGAAATGGTGCAATCGAGCACACCAATGGGCCCCATAGCGACGCGCTCGAAAGCCGGGGCCGGAGCAGCTGAACGGCCCGTTCGGAGCATTTGGGTCGCGGCACGGCGACCGCAGCCGCCCGTGCCGCACGTGACGCGACTTGGTTGCGTCAAAAGGACGGGAATTGGGGCGGCGGCACCGCTGCCGCGCGTGCCGCCCCGCGGAATCGGCGCGCCGCGTCAGTGATCGTGGGGCAGCGAGCGTGCCGGGTTCTCGCGCCGGCGCAGCGCCAGATAGCCCCAGTAGGCATAGCCTGACAGGCCGTAGAGCACGAAAAGGCCGAACAGCATGAGCGGCGGATCGGACGATACGAGCACGAACGCCACGACAACGAGCAAGATCGCCGCGAACGGGACCCGATGCCTTACGTCGAGCGCCTTCCCGCTGTAAAACGGCGCGTTCGACACCATGGTGACGCCTGCGTAGACGGTCAGCGCAAACGCAACCCAAGGCAGCCACACAAGCTTCACTGGCACGCGATTGTCGCTGGCAAGCCAGACGAAGCCCGCGATCAGCGCGGCGGCGGCCGGACTGGGAATCCCCTGGAAGTAACGCTTATCCACCACGCCGATGTTCGTGTTGAAGCGAGCGAGCCTGAGCGCGGCGCCCGAGCAGTAGACGAACGCGGCAAGCCAGCCCCAGCGGCCCAGGTCTTTCAGCACCCACTCGTACATGACGAGCGCCGGCGCGACGCCAAACGAGACCATGTCCGAGAGGCTGTCGAACTGCTCGCCGAACGCGCTTTGCGTGTGGGTCATGCGCGCAACGCGACCATCCATGCCGTCAAGCACCATGGCGACGAAGACGGCAATCGCCGCAATCTCGAAGCGCAGGTTCATGGCCTGCACGACGGCGAAAAAGCCGCAAAAGAGCGCGGCGGTCGTGAACGCGTTGGGCAGCAGATAGATGCCACGCGTGCGCAGAAACTGCTGGCGTGCAGCGCGCCGGCTCTCGGCCGGCGCGCTGCCCGACGAGGCCGTCGCGGGGACATCCGCCAGTATCTTGTTGCGCCGGAACGGCCGCGGCACCGGCGACTTGCCTGTGCGCGAACGGCGCGGTTTCAGTGCAGCCATCGAACTCCTCCTGGCAGTGCCTTAGAGCTCGGCGAGAATCGTCGACGAGGCGTGCACCTTCTCCCCGATCGAGACCTTGGCGCGGCTGCCGAGCGGCAGGTAGACGTCGACGCGCGACCCGAAACGAATGAAACCGTAGCGCTGGCCGCGCGCGAGCGATTCCCCGCTCTTCGTGTAGCAGAGAATGCGGCGGGCGATGAGTCCCGCGATTTGAACCGACGTTACCGTCTGCCCGTTCGCCGTTTCAATCACCACCGCATTGCGTTCGTTCTCGAGTGATGCTTTATCGATCGCCGCGTTCAAATAGGCGCCCGGAAAGTACTCGACTTGCTTCACGGCGCCGTCCACGGGCGAGCGCTGCGAGTGCACGTTAAAGACATTCATGAATACGCTGATTTTGAGTGCCTCGCGCCCGACGTAAGGATCATGCGTAGTTTCAACCGCGACGATACGCCCATCGGCGGGACACAGCACAGCGTTCGGATCAGTTGGGATAGGGCGTGGTGGGTCGCGGAAAAACTGGACGACAAAGATGAGCAGCAACCAGAAAATCCAAGCCAGGCCGAACCCCGCGAACGCATGGATCAACACGGCGACAATGGCGGCAATCGCAATGAACGGCCAGCCTTCGCGCGCGATGATCGGATGAGGGTAATTCATAAAGCGTTAAGGTTTTATTGTAAAACCGTAGGATAGCAAAAGCCGTCCGCCGCGCGAGGCGACAGACGGCTTGGCATAAACGACCGCTCGATTGCGCCACCCTCTCGGGCGTCAAAAAACAGCGATCGACACATCGCCGCGCAGCTCGAACGGCCGGCGACGCAAACGCAGCAGCATCGACTGCACCGGCCCGCCCTTTCGGACTTTGCGTCGCGCGCGCCGGCGGCAGTGGCTTGCGTTAGTTCTTCGACTGATCGACGAGCTTGTTCTTGGCGATCCAGGGCATCATGGCGCGCAGCTTCGCACCGACGGTCTCGATCTGGTGCTCGGCCGTGAGGCGGCGACGCGATTGCAGCGTCGGCGCGCCAGCGCGGTTCTCGAGAATGAAGCTCTTCGCGTACTCGCCCGTTTGAATGTCCTTCAGGACGTCCTTCATCACCTTCTTCGTCTCTTCCGTGACGATGCGCGGGCCGGTCACGTACTCACCATACTCGGCGTTGTT
>NZ_DATJJF010000008.1:0-17069 GCF_035492435.1 Trinickia sp. | reverse complement strand
CAATTTTGAATGTGGGAAAGCACTGCCCGCCGGTAACGAGCTGCACTCTACTTCGATTATTGAGACGTAAGCTTACTACCGACTGACGCTTCGCATGCCTGCGCCTTTCGATGTTTCGTCGGTGCTTTATCGTCAAATTTGTCGTTTTTCCGATAAATCATGCCCATCCTCGCCTAATTGTTATTGAATCGGATTACCGAGAGGACAATTAGGAGGTTCCCCCAATCAGGGAAAATCCCGAGCCGGCGATGGCGCGAGCACCGGCAGGCTGATTCGCACAAGCGTGCTCGCCAAGCGCGGTGTGGTGGACGGCATAGCCCGATTGGCGGAGATCGCACGAGAGCGTCCGCGGGTATGCTGTCGTCTTCGGCAAGGAGTATTCGCATGGTGAGCGGATGGGCGCGAGGCACAGGCGGGTGGTGCGCCGCCGTCTTCCATCCTGTTGGTCTGCGTCGTGACTCCCTCGGCTTTCTTTAGCCGTGGCCCCTCGCTGCGCTTGTTGCCGCCAAGCAAATCCGCAGTGTCTCGGGCTTGCAAACAACCCTGTTTTTTTATACAGTATCTGCGTTTCGTGCGCCGGCCCTGACCGCGCAATGGCCGGAGTACCTAAGTGGTACTAAGCGGGTACTAACCGGGTACTAACCGGGTACTAACCGGGTATTAACCGGCTACTAAGCGCGTGGAAAGACCGGTCGTAACGGGGTACCCGCAGAATGGGTGCAGTGGGGTGCCGCCGGACCGTTTTGACGTTTTCTGAGCGTTGGCTTGCCCGCCGCGCAGACGCTGCTCATCTTAGCAAAGGACGATTCATGGAAGAAAGCAAGAAAGGCTCGGCTGGACTCTCTGCAGAAAAGAGCAAGGCGCTCGCCGCTGCGCTCGCGCAGATCGAAAAGCAGTTCGGCAAAGGGTCGGTCATGCGGCTCGGCGATGGCGAGGTAGCCGAGGATATCCAGGTTGTATCCACGGGCTCACTCGGGCTCGATATCGCGCTGGGCGTAGGCGGCCTGCCGCGCGGGCGTGTCGTCGAAATCTACGGGCCTGAATCGTCAGGCAAAACAACGCTGACACTGCAGGTCGTCGCCGAAATGCAGAAGCTCGGCGGCACGGCGGCGTTTATCGATGCAGAACATGCGCTCGATATCCAATACGCAGGCAAGCTCGGCGTGAACGTTGCGGATTTGCTCGTTTCACAGCCGGATACGGGCGAGCAGGCGCTGGAAATCGCTGACGCGCTCGTGCGCTCGGGCTCGATCGACATGATCGTGATCGACTCGGTGGCGGCGCTCGTGCCGAAGGCCGAAATCGAAGGCGAGATGGGCGATTCGTTGCCAGGTCTGCAGGCGCGCCTGATGTCGCAGGCGCTGCGCAAGCTCACCGGTACGATCAAGCGCACCAACTGCCTTGTCATTTTCATCAACCAGATCCGTATGAAGATCGGCGTGATGTTCGGCAACCCCGAAACGACGACGGGTGGCAATGCGCTGAAGTTTTACGCGTCCGTGCGCCTCGACATCCGCCGCATCGGCTCGATCAAGAAAAATGACGAAGTGATCGGCAATGAAACGCGCGTGAAGGTCGTCAAAAACAAAGTGTCGCCGCCGTTCCGCGAAGCGATCTTCGACATTCTCTACGGCGAGGGCATTTCGCGCGAAGGCGAGATCATTGACTTGGGTGTGCAGGGCAAGATCGTCGACAAGGCGGGCGCTTGGTACAGCTACAGCGGCGAGCGGATTGGGCAGGGCAAGGACAATGCGCGCGAATTCCTGCGTGAGAACTCCGAGATCGCTCGCGAAATCGAAAATCGCATTCGGGAATCGCTCGGCGTGAATGCGATGCCGTCGGCTACCTCGGCTGGCGACGCAGAAATCGCTGACGAAGAAGAGTGAACCTAAACGGCTGCCAGCTAGCGCCAAGTCATGCGCAAAGTGCGAAGTCCGGGCGCTGCCTTTAGCCGACAGCCCCGGCACGATGAGACGGACGATTGGGCTGCAGTTGGCGGCGATCCGCTAGGATGTGACCCGGCTGATCCGGCGTCGGCGCCGGATGCACCCGATGCGCCCGTGCCATCATCGTCACCATTGTCACGATCGTCGTTAAGCGCGGGGGGGCAAAGGGCATCCCGTGCCGGGCGACCGCTCAAGTCTGCGCAGAGGTCGCTTAAGGCACGCGCACTCGAATATCTTTCGAGGCGCGAGTACAGCCGCAGCGAGCTCGCCCGGAAGCTGGCGCCATTTGCCGAGGAGCAAGATGATCTCGATGCGCTGATCGACTCACTCGAGCGGGATGGCTGGCTATCCGATGCGCGTTTTGCCGAGAGCGTCTTGCATCGACGTGCCGCGCGCATGGGCACGAACCGAATCGTGAGTGAGTTGCGCCGCCACGCGCTTGACGATGCGCTGATCGAAACGGTCGGCGCTCAATTACGTGAGACCGAGCTCGCGCGCGCACAAGCGGTCTGGCGAAAGAAATACGGGCAATTACCGCAAACGCCGGCCGAGCGCGCGAAGCAGGCGCGTTTTCTCGCCGCGCGCGGATTTTCCCACGCGATTATCGTGCGGCTTCTCAAGAGCGACGACGATTGGGGTAGCGAGTAAATCAGACTGGCCGACAGGATTCTTGGTCGACCCAATTTGAAGCACCGCGTTGGTGCGCCAGGGGGCCGCGCCGCCCAGCCAATGTGCTCAAGCGAACGATGGGTGGCCGAATTTGCCTTTCATTATGGTAAAATTGGCCGGTTTCTTCGCCAGCCGTCTGCCCATGCCGCTTTCACCACCTGCGTCCCGCCAGTTGCGCCATCGGCGTGAAATTAGAGCGGAAGCGTTTGAACGTGATGATGGCTTCTGGGATATCGAGGCGTGCCTGACCGATCATAAGCCCCGTGACGTCACTTTAGCGACCGGCGTTCGACCCAAAGGCCTGCCGATTCATGAACTGTGGCTCCGCATCACGATCGATCGCAAGCTCACTGTCGTCGATGCCGAGGCGTCGTCCGATTGGGTGCCCTATCCCGGCCATTGCGAAGACGCGAACCCCGCCTATCGAGCCCTCATCGGTCTTAACCTCCTTGATGACTTTCGCCGCAATGTGCGGCGCTTACTCGCCGGCACGGCGGGCTGCACGCATCTCACCGAGCTATGTTCCATCTTGCCGACTGCCGCAATCCAGGCGTTCGCTGGCGAGGTCTGGAATACGCGCGATAGTGGGAGTACTGTGTCAGGCGAAGCTGGCGGTGAGTCTGCAAGCCAGTTTGCAAGTGGGGCGCCGTTTCAGCTCGGCCGTTGTCAAGCATTGCGTTTCGATGGCGAGGCGGTACGGCATTTTTTTCCACGCTGGCACGGCCGTGCGCCACGCGACTCAGCCAGGATTGGCGCAGCCCCGCGCGACTCCGGCTTGGTCGAGGTGACCGATGTCAAAAAATCAGCCCACCACGAAGTTCAATCCAACTCTCAGACTGAAGGGAATCACGCATGAAGATTCACGAGTACCAGGGTAAGGAAATCCTGCGGAAATTCGGCGTCGCAGTACCGCGCGGCAAGCCCGTGTTTTCGGTGGATGACGCGGTCAAGGCCGCGGAAGAGCTCGGCGGTCCGGTATGGGTCGTCAAGGCCCAGATCCATGCAGGCGGTCGTGGCAAGGGCGGTGGCGTCAAGGTAGCCAAGTCGCTCGAGCAGGTCCGCGAGTACGCGAACCAGATCCTCGGCATGCAACTCGTCACGCACCAGACGGGCGAGGAAGGCCAAAAGGTAAGCCGTCTCTTGATCGAAGAAGGCGCGGACATCAAGACAGAACTGTACGTCGGCCTCGTGATCGACCGCGTTTCGCAAAAGATCGCCGTAATGGGCTCGCGCGAAGGCGGCATGGAGATCGAGGAAGTGGCCGCCAAGAACCCTGAGGCGATCCACAAGGTGTTCGTGGAGCCGTCGGTGGGGCTGACGGATGCACAGGCCGACGAACTCGCGACGAAAATCGGCGTGCCGAGTGCCTCGTTGCCGCAAGCGCGCACCGTGCTGCAAGGCCTTTACAAGGCCTTCTGGGAAACGGATGCCTCACTGGCCGAGATCAACCCGCTGATCCTGACCGGCGACGGTAAAGTAATCGCGCTCGACGCCAAGTTCAATTTCGATTCGAACGCGCTCTTCCGTCACCCAGAGATCGTCGCCTACCGCGACCTCGACGAAGAAGATCCGGCTGAAATTGAAGCGTCCAAGTTTGACCTCGCGTACATCTCGCTCGATGGCAACATCGGCTGCCTCGTGAACGGCGCCGGTTTGGCGATGGCGACGATGGACACCATCAAGCTTTTCGGCGGTGAGCCCGCGAACTTCCTCGACGTCGGCGGCGGCGCCACGACAGAGAAAGTGACCGAAGCGTTCAAGCTGATGCTGAAAAACCCGGACCTGAAGGCCATCCTCGTGAACATCTTCGGCGGCATCATGCGCTGCGATGTCATCGCAGAGGGCGTCATCGCCGCATCGAAGGCTGTGCACCTCGAGGTGCCGCTCGTCGTGCGCATGAAGGGCACGAATGAGGACCTCGGCAAGAAGATGCTCGCCGAATCGGGACTGCCGATCATTTCGGCGGACAGCATGGAAGAGGCCGCGCAGAAGGTTGTCGCGGCGGCTGATGGGAACGCGTGACGCGGCCCGGGTGCAACGGATACGAACAGAGGTCAATACATGGCAATTCTGATCAATAAAGACACGAAGGTCATCACGCAGGGCATCACGGGCAAGACGGGCCAATTCCATACGCGCGCATGCCGCGAGTACGCGAACGGCCGCGAAGCGTTTGTCGCAGGCGTGAACCCGAAGAAGGCAGGCGAGGATTTCGAAGGTATTCCGATCTACGCGAGCGTAAAGGAAGCGAAGGCTGAGACGGGCGCGACTGTCTCGGTCATCTACGTGCCGCCGGCAGGCGCCGCTGCGGCCATCTGGGAAGCGGTCGAAGCCGATCTCGATCTCGCCATCTGTATCACGGAAGGCATCCCGGTGCGCGACATGATCGAGATCAAAGATCGTATGCGCCGCGAAAACCGCAAAACGCTGCTGCTTGGGCCGAACTGCCCGGGTACCATCACGCCGGACGAGCTCAAAATCGGCATCATGCCGGGCCATATCCATAAGAAGGGGCGCATTGGCGTCGTTTCGCGCTCGGGCACGCTGACGTACGAAGCGGTGGGTCAACTGTCCGCGCTGGGTCTTGGTCAATCGTCGGCAGTCGGCATCGGCGGCGACCCGATCAACGGACTCAAGCACATCGACGTCATGAAGATGTTCAACGACGATCCGGACACGGACGCCGTCATCATGATCGGTGAAATCGGCGGTCCGGACGAAGCGAATGCGGCGCACTGGATCAAGGACAACATGAAGAAGCCCGTCGTCGGCTTCATCGCTGGTGTCACGGCGCCTCCGGGCAAGCGCATGGGCCACGCCGGCGCCCTGATCTCGGGCGGTGCCGATACGGCCGAAGCGAAGCTCGAAATCATGGCCGCCTGCGGCATCAAGGTTACCAAGAACCCCTCGGAGATGGGGCGCCTCTTGAAGTCGGTGCTTTAAGGTCGCGCGTTGACCGGATTCGCGTCGCGCGCTGCGCGATGCGTTTTCCGGGGCGCAAGGCGAAGTGACGGGCTATCGCATCAACGGCGGCATTTTTGGTATCCTTGCGAAATAAACTTGCAAGGTTATAGACAGCCGATGGGAAGCGAGGAAGCAAAAACGGCTTCTTCGCTTTTTTTTCGTCCTTGCCGCCCTTGGAGCGCTGCTTCAAGCCTTTCAGATCGCCTGTGCCCACGAACGCGAATTGCGCCTATGCTCGACACCATGCTCGACTTTTTTGTCACGCTCCACTGGGGAGCGGTCTTGCAGATCATCGTCATCGACATCCTGCTCGGTGGCGACAATGCCGTCGTCATTGCACTCGCCTGCCGCAACCTGCCGAGCGCGCAGCGCGTGCAAGGCGTGATCTGGGGGACGGTCGGCGCAATCGTGCTGCGTGTCGTACTAATCGCGTTTGCCGTCGCGTTGCTTGACGTCCCGCTGCTCAAGTTCACGGGCGGCCTGTTGCTGCTGTGGATCGGTGTGCGGATGCTCGCACCAGCGCACGATGCCCACGAAAGCATCAAGCCTGCTGATAAGCTGATTGCGGCCATCAAGACGATCATCGTGGCCGATGCCGTCATGAGCCTCGACAATGTGATCGCCATCGCCGGTGCGGCCGAAGCCGCGGATCCAAGTCATCGCGTGGGGCTGGTCGTGTTCGGCCTCATCGTGAGCATTCCATTGATCGTCTGGGGCAGCACCCTCGTACTCGGGCTGCTCGACCGTTTCCCGATCATTGTCACGTTAGGCGCGGCACTGCTCGGGTGGATCGCGGGCGGTCTCATCGTCAACGATCCGGCCGGCGACCGCTGGCCGCTCCTTGATTCGCCCGTCGCGGAGTACGGAGCCCGCATTGCGGGCGCGTTGTTCGTCGTCGTCGTCGGTTATGCGATCAAGCGTCGCGCGCGCCAGCGCGAGGCGGCGCGCGCAGCGTCGCAGGTCGCCGATACCTCGGGCTCCTCAGACCGCCACTGAGCGGGTCGTCCTTTCATCGATCGGACAAGGCTCCGAATCGATCGCATTGGCCAATCGGCGGACTCCCTGTCGCCGCTTGCGCCGGCTACGCTTTCAACCATCGCCCGGTTTCTCGATGAGAGATCTGCGCGCGCCCAGGCCTGAGTCAGGACTGTCCAGAGCAGCCTGCTCGCGTCGTGCTCGGTCGCGCGCCAGGTTGTTCGGGTTCGCCATGGTTCAAGGAGGCTCACATGTCGGCTGTTGTCCTGATGTTCCGCGTCGCTTTTTCGTCGCATGCCCGGCGCGTGCGAGGGTGGGGCGGCGGCTTCACGCTTGTCGAATTGATGATCGTGCTTGCGATCGTAGGCGTCATTGCGGCTTACGCGATTCCCGCCTACCAGGATTATTTGGCGCGCAGCCGTGTTGGCGAGGGGCTCTCGCTTGCCTCAGCCGCGCGGCTCGCGGTTGCCGAAAACGCTGCGAATGGTAACGCGCTCGGCAGCGGCTACGTGCCGCCTCCGCCCACACGCAACGTCGAATCGATCGTCGTCGACGACGGCAGCGGCCAGATCGCAATTCGCTATACGGCGCGCGTCGCACCGGCGGGCAGTGAGACGCTCGTGCTCGTGCCCTCGGTACCTGACGATGGCATGACGCCGACTGCACGTATCGCGCTGTCGCAGGCGACCATGCAGGGCGGGGCGCTGACGTGGGAGTGTTTTGCCAGCGGTAAGACGACATCCTCGCTGCCGGCACCTGGATCGGGGCCGATGCCGCTCGAAGCGGCGACGCTGCCGGCCCGTGTCGCGCCACCCGAATGCCGGGCTTGATCGATCTGGGGCGCGGCAAACCCTGCGGCGGCAGGGCTCGCCCCCAGCCTGATTCGGCATTTTTCGGTTCGCACAACGGAACTTTTTTTGTATAGTGCGCCCGTTGCCGATCGCCTCATTCCTCATGACTCCACCGTTTGCACGCTACCTGTCGTTTGTGCTGTTGGCCCTCGCGATGATGCTTCCTTACGCGGTGACCAACCATACCTATCCCATTCCAACTTTTTATTCGGAATTCACGGCGCTTTCCCTTTATTTGCTGGTTGGCGCCGCGCTCGCCTGGCTGGCGCAAAGCACGCGGCCGCGGCTTACGTTCGAGACGCCCGCCGTTGCGATTGTCCCGCTCCTTTTTGGACTTATCCTCATCGTCCAGACGTTCGTGCTGCACGTCGAGCAACCTTCGATGAACTGGCTTGGCGCCGGCTTTCTGCTTGCGGCGTTTATGGCTACCTGTACGGGATACGGGTTCGCTCGGATGAATCTCGCCGAAGAGGCGCTGCAATGGGTGGCCTGGGCACTCCTCATCGGGGGCGTTTTTGCCGTCTTTTGCCAGATGGTGCAGCTGTTGCACGCAGAGACGCGTTTCGCACCGTTCGTGGTGGCTTACAACGTCGCTGTCGATCGGCGGCCGTTCGGCAACATGGCGCAGGCCAATCACCTTGCGACGGTCATCGCGTTCGCGCTCGCGGCCGCGATGTATCTCGTGCAAACGCGCCGGCTCAATGTTTTCGTTTGGGTCGTGGTTTCGTCAATCTATGTGCTGGGTCAAGCACTCACCGTTTCCCGCGGGCCGTGGCTGCAAACGGGCGTCGTCGTTGTCGCGGGATTCTGGATGGCGGCTGCCATTGCACGCCGCGGGGAAGGGGCGCGTCATGGCGTGCGCCAATGGATGATGCCTCTCGCACTCATCGCCATCTTTATCGGCGTCAATGTCGCCGTTCGCTGGGCAAACGTCCGCTTTCAATTGAATCTGGACGTTTCCGCGGCGCATCGCTTCCAAGACAAAAGCCAGTTCGTGCTGCGGCTTGCCATGTGGAAGTATGGATGGACGATGTTCAAGGAACATCCGTGGATCGGTGTTGGCTGGGGCGAATTCCCGCGTTATCAGTTCGAACTCGTGAAGCAGCTAGGCGACGTCGAGATCGCCAACAACTCGCATGACATTTTGATCGACCTGCTCGCGAAGACGGGCATTCTCGGTCTGGGCGTGCTGCTGATCGGGTTACTCGCGTGGCTCGTGCGGGTTCTGCGCGCGCCGCATACGGCCGGGCGGATTTTTGGCCTCGCGCTCATCGGCGTCCTGCTGATGCACGCGCTCGTCGAATATCCGCAGCAGTACATGTTCTTCCTGCTGCCCGCGATGTTCATCTTTGGCGTTCTGGAGACAAACCGGCTCAGGTTCGTGCCCCCACGTCTATCGTTGGGGATGCACACGGTTATCGTCGTTGTCGGACTGCTCGCGCTACCGCTGATCTATCGCGATTACGCGCGCTCGGAGGTGCTCTACTACGGTTCGCACCCAGCTGAGCAGTATGGCTCTGCGCCCTCGTTCCTGTTTGGTTCGTGGGGCGAATACGGCATGGCGACATTGCTGCCGATTGACCGCAAAGAGTTACCGATGAAGCTCGCCATGCATCGGAAAGCGCTTGCATTGCTGCCTGGCGAAACGGTGCTGCGCCGATACGCGGTGTTGCAAGCGCTCGATGGTCGGCAGGCGGATGCGCTCGATACGGTCGAACGACTCAAGATCTTCGCGGGCGTTCTGCGCGATTGGCCGGCGCAACTGGCGGCGCTTTACGATTTGTGCGAGGACGAGCCAGAGCTTGCGAGTTTCAAAGCAGCGCTCGCCGAGCGCTATGGCGATGCGCCTGCCGAGAAAGACGACGAAGACGAGGGCGATTGAGCGTCGTCGCGAGTCGATTCAGCTGGCGATTACGCAATTGTCCGATAGCCACCACCCGTGAATCCTCTTGGTGCTCCTTACATGATTGAAAGCCGACCCGGCGTCAGGAAGATAGGGACGTATGTTCGTCAGAACACCGCTGATCTCGAGCTGGGTCGTAATTTAGTAAGAGGACCATGAAAACTTTGGCGCCGGCATATCAGGGCGTTAATTCATTGACGGAATGTGGACGCCGGGCCACTGTGGCGCACAGAGAGTTGTCTCGTCGGGCAAAACGCAAGACAGGACTGCGCGGCTCATGAGTTTGAAGGGCGTCGATTGATCGCTTTTGCTTGGGTCACAGGCACTCTATTTGCTGCGCCCCTCTTTGTGCCCGCGCACCGACCCGTAATTAAAGCAGCGAGCAATGATCGGCACCCAAGCCACGCTGTAGCGGCAAATATGCCGATTGTTTGTACTGCGAGCCGAGCGCATAGGGCTGCCTGAACAACTGCAGGAGGTTGTCCAATGGGAGAGGAGCCAAAGCGGCCGGCAGTGTTCGCGGTGGGCGCGTTTCCGCCGCCTGTTCACGGGCTGTCGATGGTGAACGAAGCGATAGCCGAGCGCCTGGTTGGACGTGCCAGCATCGTCAAGTTCGACACTGCCGGCGGCACAACCCGATCTGGTCTGGTGCGCAGTCTCTGCCGGCTCGGTTCGGGGTTGCTTGTCTTGCGCTTCGCGGTCATGGCAACGGTACGGCGGCCGTCATCGATCTATATCGGGCTCTCAGGTGGCCGAGGTCAACTGATCGATGGGATGTTTGCTCTGATCGGAAATCTGCTTGGCATCCCGGTGTTCTTTCACCATCATAGTTTTCGATACCTGAACAAACCGTCCCGATTGACGCGTATGGTATTTCAGTTGGCGGGTAAGGCTACGCACATCGCACTCTGCTCGCATATGGCGGCACGCCTGAAACAGCTATACCCGGGGTTGGTCAGAGAAACGCTTGTATTGTCCAATACGGCACTCTTTCCAGTGGCGAGAAGCCAGCACATTCGTATGCGCGTGAGGCAGCCGTTGACGCTTGGATTTTTGTCGAACATCACACGAGAAAAAGGAATCTTCGAGTTTTTCGACGTACTTTCCGTGCTTGAGGACAAAGATCTGCAGGTGCGTGCAATCATCGCCGGGCCGGTGGCCGATACGATCGCCTCCGAATTCAACGCAGCGTTGACGAGCCATCCTCAGGCAAGTCATATCGGCTCGGTTTCGGGGGAAGAAAAGACGAAGTTCTACGAGTCGATCGACTTACTCGTATTCCCTTCCCGTTACGAAAACGAGGCGGAGCCGCTGACCGTCAACGAAGCAATCGGTTTTGGAGTTCCCGTCATTGCGTCGGACAAGGGCTGCATTCCTTCAACGTTGAGACGGGGGGGCGGACTCTTCGTTCGTGATGACGAGCGCATGGTGCACAGCATTGCGGATTTGATCGTCAAAGTCGCGAAATCTCCCGAGGTCTATGAGCAACTCTCGCGCGATGCTGTAGCGTCCGTGATGGATGATGCCGCAGGTCACATTGCTGCGCTTTCCAAACTTCTTGGCATGTTGACGCGGACATGGCCGGTCAGTGAGGGCATGGTCGTGCGCGCGGACGATTGAGTCGATCGCCATTGAGTCTCCAAACGTCAACTGGCGTCCACGTATATCGAGAAACCCGCAGCCGCCATTCGGGAACTAGCTGCGCGTTCGGTCATCCTCGACCGGTCAGGTACACGGCCTGGATTGGAGGAAATCGTAACGGCCCTAATGCTCCGCTTTCCAGGCACCCGACTACCTCGCGCGTTTCCGCTTCGTTCGCCTAGCGGCATTGATCATTCATCGCTTAGGAAGTCCTTCTTGCGGTAAGCCATACTTCGCCGCGAGATCGCTCGCGCCACGCCGAGATTCAATTTCGGCAATGCCATCGTTCAACACCGCGAGCAACTCTGCTGCGTACGGTACGTTGCGGCTGACCAGCATCGAAAACGGGGAACGCGGCAGGCCAGGCACGGGCGCATACCGAATACCGGCCTGTTGCAAATTGATTACGCCCAGCAACTGATAACCGAGGACGATTTCCAGTCGATCCGGCACCACATCGCAGCCGCCATGTTTGAGTTTGTGCAAGGCTTGTGGCAGGTCTTTCGCATCGGTATCGATCATGTCCGGCTGCAGCGCAAATGGCGCGTAGTTATAGCCTCTTACGCCGCATAGCTGGAGGGCACGCAAATCGGTGGCGCTCTTGACGGTTGGCCTGGGCCGTTGAGCATCGTAGAAATAGACGAGCGTAAGCGTGTAATAGGGACGCGAGACCAAGAATGTCCGTGCGCGCTCTTCGTTGTTAGAGGCATTGAGAATCATTGCATAGTGCCCTTCTTGAACTTCAGCCATGCACCGCTTCCACGGTAGAAGTTCGAGGCTGAAGCGCAGCCCCTTATTGGCTAGTACGCGCTGCAAATACTCCACCGAGAAGCCCGTCAACGCATGGGTTGTCTCGCCGTTTGTGCGATCGTAGTACGTGTAGGGCGGCCATTCTGCAGCGTCGTCGCACACCGCGATAACCGGTGGCAATCCGGCACGGCACAGATTGGCGGCACACATCAGGGCGACGAATCCCAAGGACTGCAGTAGTAAGCGCTTCATTGTCGCTCCGTGTGCCCCGAGCGGGGGCCTATGCGGCTCACTTCAGTCTAGTCAAACGCTAGCAAGTGAGGCACTCTTGTATGGCCTCGCGCAGGGGCTGGCTTTCGCCTTTCACTTTCACTGGAGCTATCAGTGACTCCCGGCGAACGGTGTCATATTCAAGCGGGCAGTGGATAGGGTTACCCGCGAGCCCTTGTAGGGCGGGGGCGAATACGCATGTAATCGAGCCCGGCGTTGTAGGACATTGCAGGGTGAAACGTCGAGTGACGGATGGCACTGAAACACGCGAGGCTGGAAGGTCGCTTCGCTCGCTCATAGGAGCGCTATGGCGTTCTTATGAGCACCTGCGTCGCGGGATTGGTTTGCGCCTGTTGGTGAGAGTGCTCCTCTTCAGTTCGGCGCTCACTCTAATCCTCACACTATTTCAGCTCTACCTCGATTATCACGACGACGTAGAGGCGATCGCAACAAGGCTGTCCGATATCGAAAGCAGCTATCGCGACAGCATCAGCGATGGGCTGTGGAACCTGGACAGGGATCAGGTTGAGCTGCAACTGCAAGGGATTCTTCGCCGTAGGGCGATTCGCTACGTCGAGGTGCGCGAGATCGCTGATCGCTCGGATCCGTTCGTGGTCGCTGTTGGTCAACGTCAGGACCGCGCCGCTTTTGCGCGAGTCGTCGAGCTCTATCACCCGTTCCACGGCCAGCAACGCCTGATTGGACTGCTGCGGATCGAAGCCACGCTCGACGATGTTTATCGCTCGCTTTTCGGCAAGGCAATCGTCCTGCTGCTAACCCAAGGCGCAAAGACGTTTCTTGTCTCCTTCTTTATTCTCTATGTCACTCACACGTTGGTCACTAGGCATCTGATCGCGCTCGCCGGATTTCTCGAAAATTATGATCCACGGGAGAGGCCGGTGTCTTTGCGTCTGCAGCGGCGCGCCCCCAGAAAAATGGATGAGCTGGACCAAGTCGTCATGGCGTTCGAGGCCATGCGAGAGAGCCTGACGCGCGTCTATGATGATCTGCGCCGCAGCAAGGACGACTATCGCAGCATTTACGAAAATGCACTTGAAGGAATCGTGCGGATTTCGCCGAAGGGTGAAGTGTTGAGCGCGAATCCGGCGCTCGCGCACATGCTTGGCTTCGCGTCGTCCGCGGAAATGGTACGGCGCGTGACCGACTTCGGGCGGCAATGCTGCCCGGACCGGAAAGCGTGGAATGATCTCGTCGAAAACTTGTTACAAAAAGGCACGATCATCGGATACGAAGCGGAATTGATTCGAAAGGATGGGCGACCCGTCTGGATTTCTATGAGTGCACGTGTAGTGCGCGATGTCAGCGGCGCATTTCTTTTCTTCGAATCTATCGTCTCGGACATCACCGAGCGCAGGCTGGCAGAGGAAAGACTAAGCGCCAGCGAGCGGCGATATCGAGACGTACAGTCAGCGCTCGCGCGCGTTAATCGCGTTGCGACGATGGGGCTAATGACGGCCTCGATCGCTCATGAAATCAAGCAGCCCATTTCAGCGGCAGCCGTCAATGCGGAGGCCGCCATTCGTTGGCTCAGCAACAAGCCGCCCAACCTGGAGGAAGTCCGTCACGGACTCGATCGAATCGTAACGGACTCGACGCGAGCGAGCGACGTCATCAGCCGCATTCGCGATCTCATTAAGAAGGTTCCGCCGCACAATGAACAAGTGAACATGAACGAGGCGATCCTCGAGGTTCTTGTATTGACGCATAACGAACTCGCCAAGAAGAGCGTCTCGTTGCGAACGGAACTCGAGCAAAGCCTGCCGCTCGTCTACGGTGATCGCGTGCAACTACAGCAGGTTGTTCTTAATCTGATCGTCAACGCCATTGAAGCGATGGCAGAAGTCAGCGGGATGCGAGAGCTGCGCGTCGGGACGGGGTTCGCGGAGTCCGTCGTGCTCGTAACGGTGCGGGATTCGGGCTCTGGGCTAAAGACGAGCACTGCCGAGCAGCTGTTCAACGCTTTCTATACAACAAAACCGGAAGGGATGGGCATAGGTCTCTCCATTTGCCGTTCGATCGTGGAGGCGCATGGAGGAAGAATTTGGGCCGGGCACACCGCTTCTCGCGGCGCGGCGTTTCACTTCACGCTGCCAGTACAACCGGCTTGTGGCCCAGATGCACGGTACGACGTATAGTCGGTGCCGGGTCGATTGGAAATTCGATTAGACATGTGGCGCGTCCCAAGTTGCAAGCGAACAAGATATTTAAGGTGTTCCACTCGCAAGTCATCAACCGCGAATATATGTGTCGATGAGCGAAGAAAGCCACGTTCGCTTGCTGTAAACGGGGCTGATCAAGCTAGCTTGAAAAATGTATTGCATGCCTTCTCCAATAAATGCCCGCGCCGGCCGGAAATGGTTTTGATCTCTTTCAGGTAGGGTGGTGCAAAATAAGAAATAATTTTGTGCGACTGAGAGAGACCTTGCTTCCACCAGATTAAATCCTTTGTTCGGCGGCTTCTCCGATAGTATCGATGCATCCGATTTCTCATCGGTGTCGATATCTGGCTTGCGGTCGCTAACCTTCCGCTCGAAGCCACTACGGAACGTGATGCGCGATTATTCATCAGTTGATTGATCGAATCACGTCCGTGGCACCGCCTTGCCGTTTCGTACCCCTTCTGCTCGGCCTCTCCAGTGCTCACGCCGAGTTTTATGTAAACGAATACCTATACATAGGTATTAAGTTAACACTCCTGTGGCTGAACACTTCGCGCCTTCTGGATGATAGTTCCGTCCGCCTTGCCGCTCTAGAGTGACGACTCTAGTTTTTCTCTTGGTCGAAGGCGGCAATCGGATGACGGCAATATTTTTGACCGGCAGTGATTCGGTTCAGGGTGTTAAGGATGTCATCCATCTCCATTTTTGCGATTCGTCATTCACAACGCGGTCAAGGTCTCAAGACAATACGCATAAGTCGCGTCGTGGTTTTTTATTGGTGCGAATTGATTACGTCAACCAAATGGATAAGCCAGAAATTTGTGGCGATGTAGCGGCGCAGCTAAGGCTGAAAACGCTCGTGCCATCGAATAAGCGTAACTAAGGATTGCTGATGAAGTATCTCGTATCGTTATTTTTGTGTTGTATCTCGCTGGGAGCTTTTGCTCAGTCCGAGCCAACATCTGTCATCGTCAATGGCGTTCAATGGGATCAATGCGCCGGCGAGCATAACCAATGCTCTTTCACCGATACGGAGACCATTCTTTACGGAGCATGGCCCCCGGTATCACCTTCTGCCATGTACGCAACATTCGGCCCCTTCACTGGCGGTCATATGTGCGATAACCCCACGCTTGGATCGGACCCGGCTGTCGGTTACCTCAAGGCTTGCTACCTGAAACATCAAGGCAATCCAACGACCGTCGTGGTCAATGGGGTTACGTGGACGAAATGCGCGGACGAACATTCGACCACCAATGGGACATGCAATTTTTCAGGCAGCACGAAGCAGGTTCTGTATGGTGCATTCCCACCCGTCGCTCCGTCGGCTATGACCGCGGTACGCGGACCGTTCACGAACAGCGTCGGGTGTAACAATACCGCCCTCGATCCCGATCCGGCTGTTGGGTATGCGAAGTCGTGCTATACGACCACTACGACAGCGCCCCCGCCGCCAACAGTGACGCTGACGGCTAGCCCTGCTTCCATTACGAGCGGGAGCTCATCGACCCTCACGGTCACAAGCACCAACGCGGTTTCCTGTACCGGTCCTGTGACCTCGACGTCGGGTTCCGTCTCGGTCAGCCCGACAACGACGACGACCTACACGGAGACGTGTACCGGCGCCGCGGGAACGACCCCGGCGACGGCCAAAGCGATCGTAACGGTTACGGCCGCGCAGACGGGCTTCACGCCGCCGGCCCTGGTGAACCCCGTCAGCCCCAAGAGCTACGGCGCGAAGTGCGATGGCGTAACAGATGACACGAACGCGTTCCAGAGCGCGGTCAACGCTGGCGACGTGCTGGTTCCCGCCGGGACGTGCGTCATCAACGGCACCATATGGATCACCACGAGCAACAAGCATGTCCAGTGTCAAGGCACGACGCTCAAGCGCACGACGGGGGATGCCTACAACATGTGGGCAATTGGAAGCACGAGCTACAACAATGGTGTCAACTACGACAACGACAGCATCGTTGGATGCAACTTCATCGGCGCGAACACGGCGGCTCCGACCTTCACGCTCGGCACACGCCAGTTCGATATTCCGGTTGAGACCTACGGGCGAGTGAATAACTTCTTCCTCGCCGGGAACAGCTTCAAGCAGTTCTTCGGTCAGTCCATGTTCCAGACCTACTCGCCGACGAACGGTGGCTCAGGTGACTACATCGCGTACAACACTTTTGCAAGCTGCGGTTATTACGGCCCCGTGTTCGATGCTCACACCAATGGATACATTGGGCATAACCAACTCGTTGATTGCGCAATTGGCGTCGAGAACGACAACACCACCCAGGCAACAGGGGGCAACATCATCGAGTACAACACGATCGGCGTCTTGTACGGGTATGGCGCACCCGATATGAGTGCCGGTGCTATGTTGACTGGCGGTGTGACCCAAAATGTGAACTACTCAACCAACATCGTGCGCAACAACACTATCTCCGGCACGAGCAATGGTTTGGGCGCCCACGGCGTGCAGCCGAGCCGACTCATTATCGGCACTAGCTGGGGGAACGTCCCTCACCCGGCGCAATATCAGAACAACACTTGCGGTACGGGTTGCGTTTTCACGCCGTAACTAGTCGCCATCGGGGGTGGTTGCATCGTCCCCGATCGTTGTTTTGATTGTCACAGTGCTGGACGCCGGAGAATGGGCGTCCAGCACTTTTTACATTGAGTGAGGCGCGAGCAAACGGATATGCCTTAACTCTCAGCCTTCCAATCCCCCGACTTCCCGCCACGCTTTTCCTGCACCTTCACGTCGGTGATCGTCATCCCGCGATCCACGGCCTTGCACATGTCATAGACGGTCAGCAAGCCGACTTGCACAGCCGTCAGCGCCTCCATCTCGACTCCCGTGCGTCCAAGCGTTTCCACTTGCGCAGTGCAGTGCACGCCGGGGAGGGCGTCGTCCATC
>NZ_DATJJF010000007.1:0-4139 GCF_035492435.1 Trinickia sp. | reverse complement strand
GGGCGCCTCAACCCCGACGTCCAGTGGTTGATACGAGATACTGCGCTGCAGTCAGAACACACGCAGGACTCGTGAGCTTGCTTGTGAAATAAATAATCCCCGTGTAGCGTTTCAGACTCATCGGAACGGAGGCGTATTCCTTATGCGAATCCTAGTAATGGGCGGTACGTTGTTTCTTGGTCGACACATCGTTGAGGCGGCCCTGAAGAGCGGCCATGACGTGACGATATTCAATCGGGGTCGACAAGCCCCATCATTGTTTGCGGAGATCGAACGCCTTAGTGGCGATAGGGATTCCGATCTCTCGGCTTTGGCGGGGCGACAATTCGATGCCGTAATCGACCCTTCGGCGTACACCCCAGAGCATATCCACCTCGTGCTTTCAGCGCTAAAGGCACCTCCAGAGCACTACACGTTTATTTCCAGCATATCCGTCTATCGCAGTTTCCCGCCCGGCACACGTTATGACGAGGACGCAGACGTCCTTCAAGGCAATGATGGTTACGGCGCGTTGAAGGCCAGAACGGAAGCTGCGATTCAGTCAGCCATGCCCGGGCGCGTCGCAATTCTCAGGCCGGGCTTGATTGTCGGCCCATACGATCCCACCGGGAGATTTACGTACTGGATTCGACGTATCGCGGCGGGCGGCCACGTACTCGCACCGGGGCGGCGCGAGCGCCCCATCCAGTTCATCGATGCGCGAGATGTTGCTAAGTGGTGTCTGCAAATGGCGGAGGGCAAGGCCAGTACTGTGCTCAATGCAGTGGGACCGGCATCGACGTTGACGATGGAACAGTTCCTCATCCGCTGCGAGGAGGTTTCACAAAGCGGTGCCCGGCTCGCTTGGCTCGCGGACGAGCAGGTTCTCGAAGCAGGCATCGAGGGATGGACGGAACTGCCGCTGTGGATTGCTGAAAGCGACACTGAAGCAGGCGGAATATTTCACGCCGACAATAGCCGCGCACTCAGCTGTGGGCTCCCGTTCATGCCGCTCACCCAAACCATTCAGGACACCCTCCAATGGGTCCGGGAAACCGGCGGTGAAAAAGCGAACCCCTTGCAGGTTGAGACTTTACGCCGTCCGAAAGAACAAGCAACGCTTGCGCGCTTCGGACTGTGAGCTACGCGACTGTTTAAGGCACGCATACTGAAAGAGTGCGGGTCGGGACTGGCAATTGCGTCAGCGGCCGTCAGTTGCCGACCGACGGTCGGCTTCAAATTCGTCAAGCTGCATGGCGGGCACTCCCGCTTACATGTCGGATCGATAGCGCTGGTTTGCTGGAGCATGGCTCGTGGATCTGATGCATAAGACTACGCGCATAAGACCACGTAAACGTAGCGGATCGCGCTGATACACCTCAACGTTTGTTCGGGCCGGAGAACGTTGCGTAGCCGTTCCCCGCAAAAGCATCCTATGCCTAATGCTTGACGCGATGTCGATCACCGCTTCGGCTAAAACGGATGAAGGCGCTGCTTCATTGGAGGCTTCGCATGGCAAGATACATCGCCCATCCGGCTGTCCTGTTTGTCGTTCTTCTCGTTCTCTTCAGCGCAGCGGTGGCGTTTGGTGCGTACGTTTTACGGCGCCTCGCCGTACTAGCGGAAGACGACCGCGACGAATTCAATATTGTCCAGACCGCCACACTGACATTGCTGGCGCTGCTCGTCGGGTTCAGCCTTTCGATGGCGGTCGGCCGCTATGACCAGCGCAAGAATCTGGAGGAAGGCGAAGCCAACGCAATTGGCACGGAATACGCACGAGCCGATCTGTCCGACGCTACGGTCAGGGCAAAGATAAAGAATGACTTGATTCGCTACACGAAGTTGAGGCTAGCGGATTATCGGACGCAGGATCCGCAAGAACTTGAGCGCATCGCGCGCGATACCGCCAATTTGCAATCGGATCTATGGCGGCTTGCGACTCAGCTAGCGCAAGACAAGCCTACGCCGATAAGCGCTCTCATCGTTGCGGGGATGAACGATGTGCTCAACTCTGAGGATTATTCCGAGGCCGCACGTATCAATCACATCCCCCCCGGGGTATGGTTTCTTATGATTGTCATCGCTTTGTTTGGATGTGTCTTGCAGGGCTATGGCACAAAAGGGACGCTACGAAGAGGCCTTCTCATTACGATCGTGCCCGTGACGGTCGCGCTATCAATGGCGCTCATATCCGATATTGATAGTCCTCGCCTGGGATTCATTCACGTCGAGCCGAAGAACCTCGCCAGGCTCCTTCAATCGCTAGAGGAACAACGTATGTCACTGGCGCTGCTTGGTGAAGCACGTTTCTTGCAGCAAGCCCGTGCATAAGTCGAAGGTTTGCAGAAAGTGGCTCGAATCGAACATCTGACCTGATAACGGGTAGCGAGCGATGAACACCACGGATGTCAATTGGGGCAGGTTTCATCACAAGGTCCTCGTGCTGCAAGGTGGCGGAGCGCTCGGCGCGTATCAGGCGGGCGTGTACGAAGGTCTGGTAGAAGCCGGGCTCGTACCCGACTGGATTGTGGGAGTGTCGATCGGGGCGATCAACGCTTCGCTCATCGCGGGCAATCCGCCGGAGCGTGGTGTCCAACGGCTTCGCGAATTCTGGGAGGGCGTGTCTGCACGGGACCCGTTCGTGCCACCGGCGTCACTGAACGTGATACGGCCACTGTTAAATGCTGTGAGTGCGGCGTCCGCTGCCGCTTTTGGCGTTCCCGGTTTTTTCTCGCCACGTTTCCCTCCGCCCTTCATGGCAATCGACGGCAGCCTGGGCGCGTTGAGCTTCTACGACACGCAGCCGCTGAAAGCGACGCTCGAGGCACTCGTCGACTTCGATCTCATCAATCGAAAAGGGGTGCGTCTTTCGCTGGGGGCAGTGAACGTGTGCTCGGGTGAGAGCGTGTATTTCGATAATACGAGGAGCCGGATCACCCCGGAGCACGTCATGGCAAGCGGGGCGCTACCACCGGGCTTTCCGCCGGTCGGCATTGACGGTGAGTGGTATTGGGACGGTGGTATCTCGTCCAATACGCCGCTGTTGTATGTGGTCGACCAAGACGACAGAGCGAGCGCAGTGGTCATCGAGGTCGACATATTCAGTAGTGCCGGCGCATTGCCGCATAACCTGCACCAGGTGCAGGAGCGCACGAAGGACCTGCAGTACGCGAGCAGGACGCGTTTCAGCGCGCACCGCATCAAGGAACTGGAGGAGTTGCGCGCCTCGTTGCATAGCGTGCTGGATATGCTTCCACCGGAGGCTCGATCCCATCCCGATGTAGAGCGGCTCGCGGCGTTGAGCACACGCGGGGAGGTTGCACTGGTGCGCTTTACGAATCACCACGACACGCGATCGTCCGATTTCAAGGACTACGAGTTCTCGCGGGCGACTGTGACGGAGTTGTGGGAAGGCGGACTGCGCGACGTGCGCAGCGCGATCGAGCGTCAGGCGTGGCGTAATGCGGTGGAGCTCGCTCACGGCATTCACGTCCACGACCTCACTCCTGTCCAACCTCCGCACCAGGAGCAGACACCATGAATGAAGCCGATGTGAAAGAGCGTGCCTTTGCGATGCCACTCACGAGCCCCGCGTTCGCGTGCGGTCCGTATCGTTTCGTCGATCGCGAATTCCTCATCATCACTTATCGAACGGACCCGAAGGCCTTGGCCGAAGTGATCCCCGCCCCGCTGGAGATGACCGATCCGTTCGTCAATTTCGAGTTCATCCGGATGCCTGATTCGACTGGCTTTGGCGACTATACGGAAAGCGGCCAGACCATTCCGGTGCGGTTTCAGGGGCAACGGGGCACTTACTCGCACGCCATGTATCTTGACGACCCAGCGCCGATCGCCGGTGGACGCGAACTCTGGGGATTTCCCAAGAAGCTGGCGTCGCCGCAGCTTCGCGTCGATAAGGACACGATCGGCGGCATACTGCGTTACGGGCAAATCCCGATCGCCGTCGCCACGATGGGCTACAAGCATCGCACGCTGCCGCACGACAAGATCCTCGCGTCGCTGTCCGCGCCGAACTACCTGCTCAAAATCATTCCTCATGTAGACGGCTCGGCGCGAATTTGCGAGCTGGTGCGCTACTTCTGCGAGGACATTACCGTCAAGGGTGCGTGGGAGGGGCCGGCCGCGATCGAGCTGTT
>NZ_DATJJF010000006.1:0-8219 GCF_035492435.1 Trinickia sp. | reverse complement strand
CGCTGGGTGGACTGGCAATCGGTGTCGGCGGACTGATCGGGCCACGTGCGCTCGGCCGTGACTTATGACGTGGTCGGCGATCTGCTGCATCAGAATATCGCGGTGCAGGCTGCGCTCGCGCTGCTTGCCGTGAAGGCACTGATCTGGATCGTCTCGCTCGCCTCCGGCACTTCCCGCGGCGTACTCGCCCCGTTGCTGATGCTCGGCGCCGGTCTTGGCGTCGTGCTGTCACATGCGCTGCCGCGTGGCGAACCGGCGCTATGGCCGCTCGTCTGTATGGCGGCCGTTCTCGGTGCCACGCTGGGTGTACCCGCTGACCGCGATCATGTTCGCGTTCGGCGTCACGCACGACAGCAATGCGCTGTTGCTGGTGCTCACTGCAACACTGACCGCGTACGGCTCCGTGACTCTCGTTATGGCCGTTCGATCATGACTGAGAACATCGCGCGACGCGGCCAGCATATCTATCGCGAGTACAGCGTCGATCCGCTCGAAGGTCATTATGTCGAGGATGTGATGACGACCGAGGCCGAGGCAATCGACGCGCAGCTGAGCGTGCGCGAATTGCTCGCGCGCTACTTCGGCAGCGCGCAGCGCTTTCGCGCGTACCCGGTGGTTGCTAACGACCCCTGAGCGGCCGTCGGCCGAGGCAGGATCCGCAACCTTTCCTCGGCCGCGCCTTTCTTATGGGGCGAAACCTCTTCAGCGTAGCGTTCCAGCAAATCGCCGAACGTGTTGCGTTCAGCTTCCGTGCGGTCAACAAAAGTTCCGCGATCCATTTCCGACTCGATGCGGCGCGCCCAAGCCTCCGCCTCCGCCCTGGTGTCGAATGTGCGCCATTGGGAGGGATATCCCACTCGGCGAATTTCTGCCCGCCAGTAGCCGCCCCGTTTCCAGATTCCTGCCATTTCAGCTCCAGACCGATTGGTGATTGTTGCGTCTGGGCTATTCTCAACTCCGCCACTTCTCCGCCAAATGGCGCATAAGGCGGGGTTTCGGGCGGTGCGAAAAAGACAAAAGGCCCTCGGCTTTCGCCGTAGGGCCTTGATTTATTTGGGTTCTGCGAACCCAGCATCCTGTCTAATTCTGGCGCGCCCGGCTGGGATCGAACCAGCAACCCCTGCCTTCGGAGGGCAGTACTCTATCCATTGAGCTACGGGCGCTTCAACGCGAAGGCGCCGCGACCTATCGAGGGATGCGGCGCCAAGCGAGACCAAGAGCATACCTTTTTTCTTCGGACGCGTCCACCGCTGCCCCCACGGCTCCGTCCTGTTCGCGCCCCAAAACTTCCCCACGCCATCATAATTACGACCCAACGTCAGGGCGCCAGCGCATCAGCGCACCACCGTGGGTGCCCCGTTAACCGACGCCAAAACCTGAGTCTATAATCGTCCGTGTTTAACCCGACCAATCAAGCCATTACCGCCTTCGCAGTCGTTGTCGTCACGCCGCACCGCTCCTCAGCCAGCACTCACACGGAGACGAAACAAGCATGAGCGAAGCCCCTCAAGGAGCCCCGATCAAGACCCCGGGGCAGTTGATTGCGGCCGTCGTTGCCGCGTTCGCAATTCCCATCGTCGTCATTTGGCTGCTCGCCTACCACGTCAACGAGACGGTGCGCACGGGTGCCGGCACGGACTTGCTCGCGGATGCCGCCGTCGCCAAACGCATCGCACCGGTCGCCCAGGTCACCGTGAACGACGCCAACGCGCCGCGCGCATTCAAAACGGGCGAGGAAGTCTTCAAAGCCGTCTGCGCCACCTGTCACGCCGCTGGCCTCGCCGGCTCGCCCAAGTTCGGCGATAACGCCGCCTGGGCGCCGAGGATCGCACAAGGCTATGACGCTCTCCTGCATTCGGCATTGCAGGGCAAAAACGCGATGCCACCACGTGGCGGCGCAACGCCGGACGCCTACAGCGATTATGAAATCGCCCGAGCGGTCGTCTACATGGCCAATGCCGGTGGAGCAAAGTTCGCGGAACCGTCCGCGCCGCCCGCACAAGGCCCGGGCGCAACAGCCACGGCACAAGCGGCTTCAGGCGCCCCCGCCCAATCGGCGGATGCCGCCGCGCAGGCCGCAGCACAGCAAGCCGCAACGGCAATGGCCTCGCTCAACGCGCCATCCGCCCCGGCAGCGGCGTCTCCCCCCGCCACCGCAACGGCCAGCGCAGATGCGGCACAAGCCGGCAAGGCACTGTACCAACAGGTCTGCCAAGCCTGCCACGCAGCCGGCGTCCTCAACGCACCCAAATTCGGCAACAAGGCCGACTGGGCGCCCCGGCTCAAGGAGCCAATGGACAAGATCTACGACTACGCGCTGCACGGCAAAGGTGCGATGCCACCGAAGGGCGGATCGACTGCCTCGGACGCCGACGTGAAAGCCGCAGTCGACTACATGGTCAACGCGGCCAAATAATCAGCACTCCTGATCATCAGGGCTTCTGAAGCAACGCCTTGAGGCTGGCAAGCCGATCCTTCGGGGTCATCGGCGCCTCCTCGGGCGTCGGCGGCGGCGCCTCGTCCAGCCCCATCTCGGCAATGAAGCGCGACGGCTCGCACACCACGGTTTCGCGTGCGCGCTTGCGCTTCTTGCACCAGTTCAAATGCAAACTGCGCTGCGCCCGCGTGATCGCCACGTACATCAAGCGCCGCTCTTCCTCGATGCGTGCGTCGTCGACAGGCTCGTCGTCGGCACCGCCTCTGTGCGGCATGATGCCCTCCTCCACGCCGACGAGAAAAACGTGTGGATACTCGAGCCCCTTCGAGGCATGCACGGTCGATAAGCGCACGGCATCGGGGTCTTCCTCCTTACCCTCGAGCATCGACATCAGCGCCACCGTCTGAATCAAGCCAAGCAGATTTTTGCCGTTATCGGTCAGGCCATCGGCCATGTCATAGCCCGTCGCCGTGCCGGCCTCGGCCTCGTCCGGTTCGGGTTTCGTGCCTTTGCGCTTGAGCCACTCGAGAAACTCAAGCACGTTCTGCCATTTACTCTGCGCCTGGCGTTCATCGAACGCATCGTATAGATACGCTTCGTAATGAATCGCCTCCA
The DNA here is from genome assembly GCF_035492435.1 of Trinickia sp. Taxonomy (GTDB): domain Bacteria; phylum Pseudomonadota; class Gammaproteobacteria; order Burkholderiales; family Burkholderiaceae; genus Trinickia. Next base: position 5,167 of record NZ_DATJJF010000006.1, on the reverse strand, counting down.
TCAGGTCGTCGATGAGCGTAGTCGCGGGATCTTTCACCGCCCGCTCGCCGATGCGCTGAATGAAATCGCAAAAAATGCGCAGCGGCTCCACCTGCCTCGCCGATAACCGCGCTTCGACACCGCCCATATAGACGGCTTCGAATAGCGACACTTTCGCCTGCCCCGCAAACGAACCGAGCGCTTCAAGCGTCGTATTGCCGATACCACGCCGAGGTGTCGTCACGGCGCGAATGAATGCGGGATCGTCATCGGGATTGGCGATCAGACGCAAATACGCGCAGATGTCCTTGATTTCAGCCTTATCGAAAAACGACTGGCCACCCGAAAGCACATAAGGAATGCGCTCGCGTCGCAGCACTTGCTCGAAGATTCGCGCCTGAAAATTGCCGCGGTACAGGATCGCGTAGTCGCGAAATTGCGTGCGCCGCTCGAATTTGTGCGCCGAGAGCCGAAACACGACGGACTCCGCCTCATGCTCCTCGTCGTTGCACCCGGTCACGGTGATCGTGTCGCCCATCCCATGCTCGGACCACAGTTTCTTCTCGAAGAGCTTTGGGTTATTGGCGATAACGTTGTTCGCCGCGGTCAGAATGCGAACCGTCGAACGATAGTTTTGCTCGAGCTTGATGAGGTGCAGCTTCGGAAAATCTTTGCCGAGTTGCGCGAGGTTCTCGAGTGTTGCGCCGCGCCACCCGTAAATCGCCTGGTCGTCGTCGCCCACGGCCGTGAATGCCGCGCGTGGCCCCGCCAGCAGCTTGACCAGCTCGTACTGGCAAGCGTTGGTGTCCTGGTACTCGTCGATGAGCAGGTAACGCAGCTTGTTCTGCCAGCGGTCGCGCACAGTCTCGTTAGCGGCAAAAAGTTCGGCCGGCAGACGAATCAGATCGTCGAAATCGACGGCCTGATAGGCGTGCAAGGTCGCGACGTAATTGCGATAGACGATCGCAGCCTGATGCTCGTCCTCGTTCGCAGCGCTCGCGGCCGCCGCTTCTGGTTCGACGAGCCCGTTCTTCCAAAGCGAAATGATCGATTGGATCTTGCGAATAAAGCCTTTGTCGGTCGTGCCGACCTGCTCTTGAATCATCCCGAAGCAATCGTCGGAGTCCATGATCGAGAACTGCGGCTTGAGCCCGAGATGTTCGGCTTCCTGCCGGAGAATCTGCACGCCGAGCGAGTGGAATGTGCAAACCGTCAACTGATTGACAGGCACCTTACGACCTTCTTTGCCCGGCGTCGTCAGCGTCTTGCCTTCGAGCAGCTTGCCGACGCGCTCGCGCATCTCGGCTGCAGCCTTGTTCGTGAACGTGACGGCCGCGATATGGCGCGGCTCGAAACCTTTGCGCTCGATCAAATGCGCAATTTTCTGCGTGATCACGCGTGTCTTGCCGCTGCCTGCGCCGGCAAGCACGAGACACGGGCCATCGAGATAGCGCACCGCCTCACTCTGGGCGGCATTCAATCCTGCGGACATCGTCTTGGTGGATATGGCGGGGGTTTGCGGCTCGCGCGAAGCGGCTCGCAGGAGCGAGCCTCGCAAAAGCCATCGTGGGCGAGTGCGCGATGTTAACACGAACGCGCCACGCGACGATTCAACAAGATCGCGCACCCGTGCCACAATGCTGGCTTCGTCGCGCGCCTTGAATTTCGCTATCGCTCCTGAAGATCAAGCAAAGCGCGAATCGGGAAGGCGGCGGGGGAAAGCGGCGGCTGCTGTTCGTGCGGCACCGTGTAGACGCGGTTGGGTGCCGCAAACAAAAGCAACGACACTGAATATGGGAACGCAACATACGCTTCGAACGATCGCATGTACGGCTTTGATTTCATCACTAGCAGCATGCGTCGCCACGCCACCACCGCAAAAGGCGCGCGTTCCACAACCGGCCCAACTGACTCAACCGGCACGACCGGCTGAACCCGCTGCCCGTCCCACCCGTGTTCCTCGCACCCCGCCCCCGGCAGTGCATGAGACGGTGGACCTGCGTTTCAAGCAGGTCAACGAGCGCATCGACAACCTTGGCGTGCGCATCAACTGGAATGTCAACGCGGGGCGCTACGCGTCACCGGAAGCCAACGCGCTGCATCATCGCCTCGACGTCATTCGCCAAGAGGCTGGCGACATGGCAGCACAGCACGGCGGCGTACTCTCCGCGGACGAAGAACATTTGCTGAATCAAGAGCTCGACGGCGCCGCGCGGGCCATCGGAGGATGACGCCACCCCGCGTGTGCGGCTTTCAGCACGCAGCAGAGGCGACTTAGGCGCGTCCATCGCCTGCGTGGCTCTCGAGTGCCGAGGCGGGGTCACTCTCGTCGCTTGCGTCCATACCCGCAGCGGTGGGCCACAGCTCACGCTCACCGGCGCCCGGGCGTAGGTCACTGTCGCCTTTTTCTTCGCAGTCCTCATCAATTGGGCCGCACGAGCATTCGCTTGCCAAGCCAATACCTTACAACACGGCCATGGCGCACGTAGCAACGCGCGACAGAATGTAATCTTCGAACATCACTTAGAAAGAATTTCGTTGCCGCAATTCCATGATTTCGAAATCTTTTCGACTTACTTTCGTCATCGTCACACTCTATCGTCTTCTTCGCAGTACTAATTATTCCAACAGGCCGGCAACGACCACATAACCATACCGCTACGTATTTTCCGCAACAGCCGTATAAAACCGGCATTACAACGGAGAAGTACGTTGATGAAGCAGAAAGAAGTCCGACGGAAAGCCCTGCTGCGCGTGAGTCTCGTCAGCAGCGCGGCCGCATTGACCGTCGCCAGCGCGGTGTTCCCAGCGCTCGCGCAATCGCAATCGAATCGGCCGCAGACAAGCGCCGATCCCTCAATGCAAACAATCTCGCCGATCAAGCACGTGATCGTCATCGTCGGCGAAAATCGCACGTTCGATCAGGTCTTTGGCGGTTATAAGCCTGCCAACGGCCAAACAATCGAAAACCTGCTTTCGAAGGGCATTATCAATGCCGATGGTAGCCCGGGCCCGAACTTCGCGCTTGCGCAGCAAAACATGGCGCAAGCGACGGATCCGACCGTCTTCAACATGAGCCCGACGTCGAAGACGCCCTACTCCGTGCTGCCCGCGCCCAACACGGGTTCAGCGGCGAGTGCCGCAAGCGACACGAACCCGCCGCCATTCGCAACGCTCGCTGCCGCACAAGCCGCCGAAGGCAACGCGCTCGAGCCGCAGGATGTCGTTCACCTGACGACGGGCGCTACGGGTCTGGCCCAGGGCATCGTCGATACGCGTTTCGGTGCCAACACGTACAACCTGCCGAGCGGCCCCTATCAGATCTCGCGTGTCGGGCCCAACTACGATCAGTACGTAGCGAGCCCCGTGCATCGCTTCTATCAGAACTGGCAGCAATCCGACTGCAGCCTCGCGAGTGCCACTTCCACCAATCCCAGCGGCTGCAAAATGGATCTTTTCGCGTGGGTTGAGACATCCGTCGGCCAAGGGTCCAACGGCAGCGCGCAGCCGGGGAACTTCACGGATCAAACAACGAAAGAAGGCTCAACCGCGCTCGGTTTCTATAACACGAGCACGGGTGACATGCCCTACTTCACGCAGCTCGCGCAGCAGTACACGATCAGCGACAACTATCATCAGCCGGTGATGGGCGGCACGGGGGCGAACAGCATCATGGTCGGCACGGCCGATGCGCTCTACTACACGGACGGCAACGGCAACATGTCGACACCGCCGACCAACCAGATCGAAGACCCGCGTCCGATGCCGGGCACGAACAACTGGTACGCGCAAGACGGCTACTCGGGCGGCTCCTACAGCAAGTGTTCGGACGCCTCGCAACCCGGCGTCGGCCCAATCCGTAACTACTTGGGCTCGCTGCCGTACCATCCGAACCCGAACTGTGCAGCAGGCGCGTACTACCTGCTCAACAACTACAACCCGGGCTATAACGGCAACGGCACGGTGAATACGAGTAGCCCGTACACGATCCCGCCTTCGCCGGTTCGCACAATCGCCGATTCGCTGCTCGCGAAGAACATTTCGTGGAAGTACTACGGCGAAGACTGGAACACGTTCGTGACCAACCCATCGAAGAGCGTCTATTGCAACATCTGCAATCCGTTCCTCTATGAAACGTCGATCATGACGAACCCGGCAACCGTGAAGGCGCACTTGCAAGACACGACGGATCTCTATGCCGACATCTCGAACGGCACACTGCCGGCTGTCTCGATTGTGAAGCCGGGCGGACGTCTCGACGGGCACCCCGCCTCGTCGAAGTACGACCTGTTCGAAGGCTTCGCGCGCAAGATCGTCGATTCGGTGCAGAACAATCCGAAGCTGTGGGCATCGACCGCGATCATCATCACCAACGACGAGGGCGGCGGTTACTACGACTCGGGCTACATCCAGCCGGTCGACTTCTTCGGCGACGGCCCGCGCATTCCGCTGATCGTGGTATCGCCTTACTCGCAAGGCGGCCGCGTCGTGCATGAATATGACGATCACGCGTCGATCGTGAAGTTCATCGAGCGCAACTGGCAGCTTCAGCCGATCACGAACCGCAGCCGCGACAACCTGCCGAATCCGAAGCAGACCGGCGCCAACCCGTACGTCCCCGTCAACGCCCCGGCGATCGGCGACCTCTTCGGCGCATTCCGCTTCAATCAGGGCCAAGGCCAAGGCGGCAACAGCAATGGCTACGGCAACGGCAACGCTTCCGGTCACAGCAACAATGGCGGCAACGGATGGTGGCCGTTCTAAGATCGAACGGCTTACTCAGTAGTCAGTAGTCAGTAGTCACATCGCAAACGCGGCACGGCATCATGCGTGCCGCGTTTTTCTTGCCGAAGGCAAGGGCAACGGCCGGCTCTTTGCGGGTTGCATGCAAGGCCGCCGACCTGCGCCGAGGGGCACGCACGACGACTATCACACCGCTTCGAAACCATCGCTCTGGTGCCCAGCGATGCGCGCTTCGATCTGACCGATGACTTCGTCGGCCCACGCGCGCAGCAGCCGGTTTGACGCGACGCTCGCCGTCGAGCGTGCCAGAATGCGATACACCTCGCCGCGGCGAACCTTGGAGATACGGTGTGGGTCGAGCCAATCGTCGTTATGGACGAGCAGCCGCAGTGTCTCGAGCCCAATCAAAATCGGCCAAAGGCAAGCCAGCCTCAGCCGCACCGAC
>NZ_DATJJF010000005.1:0-15715 GCF_035492435.1 Trinickia sp. | reverse complement strand
CCTTCCCATCCCGAACAGGACCGTGAAACGACTCCACGCCGATGATAGTGCGGATTCCCGTGTGAAAGTAGGTAATCGTCAGGCTCCCCTTTGCAAACACAACCCCCGCCAGCATTTCGCTCGCGGGGGTTTGTGCTTTGGTTCGCCTGAAACGCGCAACCTCCACATAAGCACCGGTGCAAGCTTGGTCGATACCCCATGCTGTGTCGGCACGGGCGCACAAACGACGCCCGAAAAGCCACGCCTCGCGTCTGCTGCGCTGAGCACGCCACGCGAGCGCGTCACATGCGAATGCGGCTAGACGTTACAGTCGCGCGCAGCGCTCCTTGATGTCGAGAGGCGCGGATTGCGCTATCGATCGGCGTCCCCTGTCCCGAACGCCGCCAGTTTTGCTTATGCTTCGCGATGGGCCAGAAAACGCTGTGCGAGCTGGACCCAGTAGGTCGACCCGATCGGTAGCAATTGGTCGTTAAAATCGTAGCTGGGGTTATGCAGCATGCACGGCCCCGCGCCATGCCCAAATGCGCGGTGCGCGCCTTCGCCATTGCCGAGGAATGCGTAGCAGCCCGGCTTTTCAAGCAACATAAAGGCAAAATCCTCGGCACCCATTGTCGGCTCAACCGCTGTGTTCACATTCTCAGCTCCGACGATTTCGCGCATGACCTCAGCCGCAAACCGGGTCTCTTGAGAACTGTTGACGGTAGGCGGATAGTTGCGGTTGAACGCAACATCGACCGTGCAGTCGTAGGCAGCGGCCGTTGCGTCCGCAAGCTTACGCATCTGAGTTTCAATCAAGTCCAACGTTTCGATGGTGAAGGTGCGCACCGTCCCGGCAAGCCACGCTGCGTCCGGAATGACGTTGACCGCATCGCCGGCATGGATCTGGGTAATCGACAGCACTGCGGTTTCAATCGGCTTCTTGTTTCTCGTGATGATGCTCTGCAACGCGCTGGCAATCTGCACGGCGGCAAAGACCGGGTCGCGCCCATTGTGGGGCATGGCCGCATGGGCACCAATGCCTTTGATGTCGATGCGGAACTCGTTGCTGGATGCCATGATCGGCCCTTCTCTCAGGCCGAAGGCACCTTCGGGCAAGTCAGGCCAATTGTGAAGGCCGAATACGGCATCGACGGGAAACTTTGCGAATAAACCGTCCTCCATCATCGCGCGCGCACCTGCGCCGCCTTCCTCGGCCGGCTGAAATATGAAAACGATTGTCCCGTCAAATTCGCCGTGATTGGCAAGATACTGAGCCGCGCCAAGGAGCATGGCCGTATGGCCGTCATGGCCGCAGGCATGCATTCGTCCCTCGTTTTGCGAGCGATGCTCAAAGGTGTTGAGCTCCTGAATCGGCAACGCGTCCATATCCGCGCGCAGTCCGATCGCGCGCTCGCTAGTCCCGCGTTTCAAAACCCCGACCACGCCGGTTTTGCCCAGCCCCCGATGCACCTCGATACCCCATTGCTCCAAGCGCTGCGCAACCAGATCGGCGGTACGCACCTCCTCATAGCGCAACTCCGGGTGGGCATGGATCGTTCGTCGAATGCGCTGAATCTCGTCTCGCGCGGCGAAAACTTCGGGAATAAGTTTCATGTTTGTTCCGTTCGCTGACGGCAGATTGAAGAGATATAGGTGGCTGATAGTCCATCTCATTCTACGCTCAACTGGGAGCGCGCCCCTTTTTGGGGACTCGGTCGCCGCTTCTGAGCGAACGGATAAAATGGCTTCCTCTTGCGTACGTATATTGGTTTTTCCTTAAAACAGGAACGAATAATGAATGCCCCAATCTCGTTTGCACGCGCCGTGTGCCCGCACGATTGTCCTGATACTTGCGCTTTGAACGTGCGCGTCGAAGACGGGAAGGTGGTCAAGGTCGTCGGCAATCCGGACCACCCGCCGACGCAAGGGGTGTTGTGCACCAAGGTGAGCCGGTATGCGGAACGCGTCCATCATCGAGAGCGGCTGACCGTACCGCTTAAACGTGTTGGACGCAAAGGCGAAGGCCGTTTCGAGCCCATCAGCTGGGACGAGGCATTCTCCATCGCAGCCGGTCGGCTGTCGGACATCGTTCGTCGGCAGCCCGAAGCGGTGCTTCCATACAGCTACGCAGGGACCATGGGCTTCGTGCAGGGCGACAGCATCGCGCAGCGCTTCTTCCACAAGCTGGGCGCCTCGCGGCTCGACCGTACCATTTGCGCGGCGGCAGGGGCTGCCGGCCTCAAATATACGTATGGGGCCAGCCTCGGTATGCATCTCGAGTTCTTCGAGGAAAGCGACCTCATCCTGATCTGGGGTGCGAACCCGATCGCTTCCAGCGTGCACTTCTGGACCCGCGCGCAAGAGGCGAAGCGCCGTGGCGCAAAACTCATCGCAATCGATCCTTATCGATCGCTCACCGCTCAAAAGTGCGATCAGCACATCGCGCTGCGTCCCGGCACCGATGCTGCGTTGGCCCTGGCCATGATCAACGTGCTGATTCGCGAGGATTTGCTCGATCGCGCTTATATCGAGGATCACACGCTGGGCTTCGAGGCGCTAAAGGAGCGGGCGAGCGCCTATCCGCCCGAGCGCGCCGCGCAAATATGCGGTATCGAAACGCGCGAAATCGTCGATCTCGCACGCCTTTACGGCAGCACGCGCAAGGCGGCCATCCGGCTCAACTACGGCATGCAGCGCGCGCGCGGCGGTGGCAACGCTACACGGGCGATCGCGTGCTTGCCTTCGCTCACGGGCGCGTGGCGCGATCGCGCAGGCGGGTTGCTGCTGTCGTCGTCGGGCTGGGCGCCGGTCGACCAGAATGCGCTCCAGCGCCCGGACCTCATGCCGGGTTGGCCACAGCACTTGCCGCGCACCATCAATATGAATGCAATTGGCGATGCGTTGCTCCATCCTGGCGATACGAGCTTCGGCCCGAAACTCGAGGCGATCGTCGTCTATAACTCGAATCCCGTCGCCGTTGCCCCCGATTCTGGACGCGTTGCTGCTGGCTTCGCGCGAGAAGACCTTTTCACGATTGTCCTCGAGCACTTTCAGACGGACACAGCGGACTATGCCGATCTGCTGCTGCCGGCGACCATGCAGTTCGAGCATCTCGACATCCATAAGTCGTACGGCCATACCTATGTCATGGTCAATGAACCCTGCATGCCGCCGCTCGGTGACGCGCGCCCAAATACGGAGATTTTTCGTGGGATCGCGCGCGCGATGGGTATCGACGATCCCGCGCTGTATGAGAGCGACGAAACCGTCGCGCGAGCCGCGCTGCGATGGGGTGATCCGACGCTGGCCGGCGCAGACTGGAACGCACTGACCGCGGCCGGCTGGGCCAAACTTGATCTGCCCGAAGCGCCGTTCGCGCAAGGCGGATTTCGCACGCCATCGGGCAAGTGCGAATTTGCGAGCACGCTGCTTGCCAGTGAGGGCGCTGATCCCTTGCCCGATTATCTGCCGCCCTACGAGTCGCCGGACGGCGCGCCGGAGCTGGCGGCCCGCTACCCGCTTGCGATGATCTCGCCGCCCGCGCGTCACTTTCTCAACACCAGCTTTGTCAATGTGGAAAGCCTGCGGGCAACTGAAGGGGAGCCGCATCTCGATATCCATCCGGACGATGCGGCGCAGCGTGACATCGCCGAGGGCGACCGGGTGCGAATCTTCAACGATCGCGGCTCGATGACGGCGCGCGCCCGCGTGACTGAGCGCTCGCGTCCGGGCGTCGTTGTCGGGTTGTCTATCTGGTGGAAGAAGCTTTCGCACGACGGTCGCAATGCCAACGAGCTGACGAGTCAGGCTTTGACCGACCTCGGGGGATCGGCCACTTTCTACGATTGTCTCGTGCAAGCGGAACGCGTCTGAATTTGCCTGCAGTTCGCGCACCGTATTGGAACTCGGTATCTAATTCGATTGTTTCGGGAAGGGCCAGCAGATACGATGCCCTTTTTCGCACGACCATTCGAAAAAAGAGGGGGCGCCGTATGCAAAGGATCTGGCTGAGCTCATATCCGCCTGGTGTCGCAGCTGACATCGATGCGGCCCGTTACGCGTCGGTCTGCGAACTGCTCGACGAAAGTTTTCGCCACTATCGGGCAAGGCGGGCTTTCGTTTCGATGGGCAAGGCGATGACATACGGCGAGCTCGACGACCTTTCACGTAAGCTCGGGGCGTGGTTCCAGTCGAAGGGGCTCGCGCGCGGGGCGCGAATCGCGCTCATGATGCCGAATGTCCTTCAGTATCCGGTTGCAATCGCCGCCGTGCTCCGTGCGGGTTATGTCGTCGTCAATGTCAATCCGCTTTATACGCCACGCGAGCTCGAGCACCAGCTCAAGGACAGTGGCGCGGAGGCGATTGTCGTACTCGAAAACTTTGCGGCAACGGTGCAATCCGCCGTGCGCAATACGGCCGTCAAGCACGTGGTGGTGGCCTCGATGGGCGATTTGATGGGGGCGAAGGGCTTGCTCGTCAATTTCGTCGTGCGTCGCGTGAAAAAGATGGTGCCGGCCTGGAATCTTCCGGGACACGTGACATTCAACCAGGCCGTCGCCGAGGGCGCGGCCCACGCTTTCGTACCGGCCCAGCCGACTCACGCCGACCTCGCTTTTCTGCAGTACACGGGCGGCACGACGGGTGTCGCGAAGGGGGCGATGTTGACGCACGGCAACATCGTGGCCAATGTGCTGCAGTCCGCCGCATGGCACGAGCCGGCACACGGCAAGCGGCCCGAGGTCGATCAGATCGTCACGGTCATCGCACTGCCGCTTTATCACATCTATGCATTGACCGTCTGTTTCCTGCTGACGGTCCGCACCGGCGGCCTGGGTATCCTTATCGCCAATCCCCGCGATCTTGGCGGCATGATCAAAGAGCTCAAGGGCTACGCGATCAATACGTTCCCGGCGGTCAATACGCTCTATAACGCGATGTTGAATCACCCGAATTTCGGCGAGCTCGATTTTTCGAAGCTGATGGTCGCCAACGCGGGCGGCATGGCCGTGCAGGAAGTTGTCGCGAAGCGGTGGTTCGAACGCACGGGCACGCCGATCATTGAGGGATACGGCTTGTCGGAGACGTCGCCCTCGGCCGTCTGCAATCCGGTCACCGCCGCGGAATACAGCGGGATGATCGGCGTCCCCCTGCCATCCACCGAAGTCTCGATTCGCGACGACGACGGTAACGCCGTGCCGTGCGGTCAGGCCGGCGAGATCTGTATCCGCGGTCCGCAGGTGATGGCCGGTTATTGGAACCGCCCCGATGAAACGGCGAAAGTCATGGCCGCCGATGGGTTTTTCAAGTCCGGCGACATTGGCCTGATGGACGCACGCGGCTACGTCAAGATCGTCGATCGGAAGAAGGACATGATCCTTGTCTCCGGCTTCAACGTCTATCCGAACGAGATCGAGGACGTCGTATCCAACCATCCGGGCGTCTTCGAAGTCGCGGCGGTGGGCGTGCCGGATGAGCACTCGGGAGAGGCAGTGAAGCTCTTTGTCGTGAAGAAGGATCCTGCACTCACCGAAGCCGACGTGCTCGCGTTTTGCAAGTCGCAGCTGACCGGCTACAAGCGACCGAGAACGGTCGAGTTTCGTACCGAACTGCCGAAAAGCAATGTCGGCAAAGTGCTGCGGCGCGAGCTGCGTCGAGCCAGCGGCCCTAGCGCCGCGGCCGCGCATGCCACCGCCACCCATCTGCCTGCGCCACCCAACATCGGCTAAAATCCACAGTTAGCCGCATTTTTGCGCTCATTTTCGCTGACGGCCTGCCGCAAGACTTGGCGGACGGTGCTTTCTGCGCGTGAGTCGCCCGGTTGCTGATGGGCGAAAGCAGGGCGGCGTAATGGAACTGCGGAGAACTGCATGACGCTGGATGATTGGGTGGTTGAGTTCGATCGGGGGTTGAGGTCGATATCGGGTGTCAGCCGAATGAGCCGTCCGGTTCCGACGCCGCCGACGCCGCCGACGGCCAGCGCGGAAATGACGCTGGCTGAGAGCAATCACGCCGCCGCGCTGATGCGTGTCAATCACGTCGGCGAAATCTGCGCCCAAGCCCTTTATCAGGCGCAAAAGCTCACGGCTCGCACCCCCGCATTGAAAGCCGCATTCGAGCAGGCTGCGCGCGAGGAGGAGGACCATCTCGCGTGGACGATGCATCGGCTTAAGAAGCTCGATTCGCGGCCGAGTTTGCTCAATCCACTTTGGTACGCCGGTTCCCTTGCCATTGGGTTGGCGGCTGGCGCCCTCGGGGACAGAGTCAGCCTCGGTTTCATGGCCGAGACAGAACGGCAGGTCGAGCACCATCTTGATGGGCACCTGTCGTCATTGCCGCAAGCTGATACCGAGTCCCGCGCAATCGTCGAGCAGATGCGCAATGACGAGATGGCTCATGGCAGGGCGGCCATGGACGCCGGTGGCGTCGATCTTCCTCTGCCTGTGCGTACGCTCATGCGCGCGGCGTCCCGGGTCATGACGCGGACTGCTTATTACATTTGAAGTCGAAACGGCGGCGCCCGCGGCCGCCGGTTCCTGCTGTTTTCCGATCGCCCTCTGCGCTCGTTGCGCCCTTCGCTTCCAGCGACTTCTCCACTTATCCCCCAGCGGTTATCGCGTACTTCTCATGCGGTACCTTCGGAACATTCAGTAATTCTTTCATTTTTAACGCTTTTCTCTTTTTTGCTGGTTGGGTACGGTACGTAAGTCCTTGTTCTTTCGAATAAATTTGGCTGAAAAATCCGGCCCCTCCCTTGACCGGCCTAGAGCGTTACTCTAAAGTGGGGGAGAGTGTCAGAAAGTGTTTTTTTGTGGAGTGATTGGGTCATATCGGCTGGATTTCGAGTGCGAAAGCGGGGCAGGTGCCCCGAGGGGAATGAAACGTGTTCCAAGGGGCGTCGGCGCTGACGCTTGATGCGAAAGGCCGGATGTCGGTGCCTTCTCGTTATCGCGAAGCGCTGCAAGGCGAGGCACAAGGACGGGTGACGCTGACGAAGCACCCGGACGGATGCCTTTTGCTTTTTCCGCTCCCCGAGTGGGAAGTCTTTCGCGCGAAGATCGCTGCATTGCCCATGGATGCGCATTGGTGGCGACGGATTTTCCTTGGCAACGCGTCTGACGTCGATCTCGATGGCTCCGGTCGTATTCTCGTTTCTCCGGAATTGCGAATGGCCGCAGGGCTAGAAAAGGAAGTCATGTTGCTCGGCATGGGAAGCCATTTCGAAATTTGGGATGCACAGACATACGCCGCCAAGGAACAGGCGGCCATGGCTCAGGGCATGCCTGAAGCGCTGAAAAATTTCACTTTCTGATCGCGGTTTACAAATAGGGCGCTGCGATGGGAAACGAGCTGCAACACCAGACGGTGTTGCTGGACGAAGCGGTGAGGGCGCTTGTCACGCGCACGGACGGTGTCTATGTCGACGGCACGTTCGGGCGTGGCGGGCACAGCCGAGCGGTACTGGCCAAGCTTGGCGAAGCGGGGCGGTTGATCGCGTTCGATAAAGATCCACAAGCGATCGAAACGGCTCGCGCGATGGCTGATGCACGCTTCGACATCGTCCACGATAGTTTCGCCGCGCTTTCATCGGCGATGGCCGAGCGCGGGATTGAACGTCTTTCAGGTGTGCTGCTGGATCTCGGGGTGTCGTCACCGCAGCTCGACGATCCGGTTCGAGGTTTCAGCTTCCGCGCTGACGGTCCGCTCGATATGCGCATGGACCCGACGCGCGGAGAGTCTGCTGCAAATTGGCTCGCACGCGCGTCGCAGCAGGAATTGACAGAGGTCATTCGGGACTATGGGGAAGAACGGTTTGCTTTTCAGATTGCAAAGGCGATTGTTGCTCGCCGGGCGGAGTCCGAGCGCCTCGGGCCACTCGTCACCACGCGCGAGCTTGCCGAAATCGTGGCTCACGCCGTCAAGACACGTGAGAAAGGCAAGGATCCGGCCACCCGCACCTTTCAGGCTATACGGATTCACGTCAATCAAGAGCTTGCGGAGCTGCAAGTCGTTCTAGACGCGGCATTGTCGTTACTGGAGCAAGGGGGGCGGCTGGTGGTGATCAGCTTTCATTCGCTCGAGGATCGAATCGTGAAGCGATTCATGCAGACGCGTTCGAGCGCGCCTGTGGTTGATCGTCGCTTGCCGATTCGTGCCGTCGATCTGCCGAGACCTCCCCTGAAAATCGTGGCGCGCCAGTTTGCGAGCGCCGCCGAAGTCGATGCCAACCCGCGCGCCCGCTCTGCGGTCATGCGCGTCGCGGAGCGCATCGCCCCATGAGTCGACTCAATTTCTTCCTCCTTATCGTCGTCCTGGGTTGCGCGCTGTCGGCAGTCAATGCGACCAACCAGCAACGGCAGCTCTTCGTGCAGCTCGAGCGCGCCCAGGCGGGGGAGCGCCAGCTCCAGCAGGACTACGCACAACTGCAGTACGAGCAGAGCGCGCTTTCGAAAACCTCGCGCATTGAAGATCTCGCTACCGATGGGCTCAAGATGCACTCGGTCGTGAGCGGCGGCACGCAATATCTGACGCTCGCGCAGGGTGATTTGGAAGCTCAGGACGCGGCGATTCCCACGGCCGCGAGCGCAGTGGCGCCGCTGCCCGCCGCCATCGGTTTGAGTAGGTCGCGCAAGGCATCCGCGGATCGCGGAGGGGCCCGATGAGCCTGGGAGGCAATCGCAAAACCGTCACCTATTCCTCGAGCCCAGTCCTTTCGGTACGCGTACCGATGTGGCGCTCGAAGCTTGTCGTCTTCCTGCTATTCATGGCGTTCGTCGTGCTGCTCGCACGTGCCTTCTGGATTCAGGGGCCAGGCAACGCGTTTTACCAGAAGCAAGGCGAGAGCCGCTACCAGCGCACAATCGAGCTGCCGGCCACGCGCGGCAAAATCCTCGACCGAAATGGCCTCGTGCTCGCCACGAGTCTGCCCGTGCGCGCAATCTGGGCCATGCCGGACTCAGTACCCGATGATCTCGACCCGAGCAAGCTCACTGCACTCGGCGCGTTGCTCGATATGAGCGAAAAAGATCTGCGTGTGAAGCTCTCCGGCGACAAATCGTTTGTCTATGTGAAGCGGCAGGTTCCCCTCGATGTCGCCGACAAGGTCATGGCGCTCAACATCCCCGGCGTCTATCAGCGCGACGAGTACAAGCGCTTTTATCCAGAGGGTGAGATCACAGCGCACCTCGTCGGCTTCACTAACGTGGAGGACGAGGGTCAGGAAGGCGTCGAACTCAGCGATCAAAAGTCCCTCGTCGGCGTCTCCGGCATGCGTCACGTCATCAAGGACCGGATGGGTCACATCGTCGAGGATGTCGATCAGCAGGTTCCACCGCGCAACGGAGAAGACGTCAAGCTGTCGATCGACAGCAAGATCCAGTACATCGCCTACGCGGATCTCAAGGCTGCCGTCGAGAAATTCAAGGCCAAGGCTGGCGCGGCGATGGTCGTCGACGTACGTACGGGCGACGTGCTCGCGCTCGTCAATTACCCGACCTATAACCCTAACGATCGCTCGCATCTGACGGGTGAGCAGCTGCGCAATCGCGCGCTGACCGACCAGTTCGAGCCCGGCTCCATCATGAAGCCGTTCACGATCTCGCTCGCGCTCGATCTGCATCGCGTCGCCCCCGAGACGCTCGTCGACACCGGCAACGGCCGCTTTACGCTCGATGGCGCGACGATCACCGACGACAGCGGCTTCGGCGTGCTTACCGTCGCCGGGGTTATCCAGAAATCGAGCAATATCGGTGCGACCAAGATCGCGATGACGCTCAAGCCCGAAGAGATGTGGAATATGTATACGAGCGTCGGCCTTGGGCAGGCGCCGAAGGTCGGTTTTCCGGGCGCGGCTGCGGGCCGCCTGCGGCCGTGGCGGAGCTGGCGCCGTATTGAGCAGGCGACGATGTCATACGGATACGGCTTGTCAGCGTCGCTGTTTCAACTCGCGCACGCTTACACCGTCATTGCGCACGACGGAGAATTTGTGCCCGTCTCCATCTTCAAGACGACGGATTCGAGTCAGCCCGTATCGGGCCCGCAGATCTTTTCGCCGACGACGGCGCGCGAAATGCGCACGATGCTCGAAGCGGTCGTCTCGAAGGCCGGCACGTCGCCCGAAGCGGCCGTGCCGGGTTATCGCGTTGGTGGCAAGAGCGGTACAGCGTACAAGCACGTCGGCCGTGGCTATGATCGTTCGAAATACCGGGCATCGTTCGTCGGCATGGCGCCGATGCCCAATCCACGCATCGTCGTGGCCGTTTCCGTCGACGAGCCGACCGCAGGCAGCCACTTTGGCGGTTCTGTGTCAGGGCCTGTGTTTTCCTCCATCGTCGGCGATACGCTGCGCACCCTCAATGTGCCGCCCAATATGCCCGTGAAGCAGATCGTCGTGGCTGGCGACGCGCCGCCTCGCAACTCAGGTTCGGATAGCGCGTCTTCGGTTGCTGTCGCGGCCGGTCCACACAGCCAAGCCGGAGCCGTGCGATGAGTGTACCCGCCGATTCCCTCATTGCTGACGTGCTCGACTGGCTGCGCGCGCGGGTTTCGCAAAGCGCGCATCTGCACGCCGATACTCGCACGCTTGTTGCCGGGGATGTGTTTTTCGCGTACGCCGTCGAAGGTGCCGACAATCGCGCGCACGTCGCACGTGCATTCGAGCGCGGCGCCGCGGCCGTGCTCTATCAGCCGGAAGGGTGGGACACCTGCTTCGACGACACGCGCGCCCTCGGCGTGCCGGCGTTGAACGAGGTGGCGGGCGAGATCGCGAGCCGCTGGTACGGCGCGCCGAGCGAGTCGATGCTCACGGTGGGCGTGACTGGCACGAACGGCAAGACGTCCTGCTCGCAATGGCTGGCGTCGGCGATGACCGCGCTCGGCCAGCCGTGCGCTGTCATCGGCACGCTTGGCAGCGGTATGCCGGGGCGCCTCGAGCACACGGGATTTACGACCCCCGACGCGCCGCAGCTCCAGCGCAGCCTCGCCCGTCTGGCCAAGGACGGAGCGCGGGCCGTGGCCATGGAGGTGTCATCGCACGCGTTGCATCAAGGGCGTGTGAACGGGGCGGCATTCGACATCGCCGTTTTCACGAACCTCACACAGGACCACCTCGACTATCACCGGACGCTCGAAGCGTATGAGGCAGTCAAAGCCCGGCTTTTCACATGGCCGACGTTGCGCGCTGCTGTCATCAATGGCGACGATGCAGCGGGCCGACGCCTAATCGGCAGCACGAAGGGGCGCGTGCGAACGATCGCCTATGGCATTGAAGGCATCCGGGGCGCGAGTGGCGGCGCGGGGACCGACCCGGTGGGGGCGGATGCGCTGCTTCTCGCCACCGATGTCCGCGCGACGGCAACCGGGACGGCATTCCACCTTTCGTCCGATTGGGGCGAGGCCGATATTGAAGTCGGCACGCTAGGCGCGTTCAATGTCAGCAATCTGCTCGCCGTACTGGGCGTCTTGCTCGCGGCGGATGTGCCGTTTGCCGACGCGCTTGGCCAACTGACCCGCCTCGAGCCTGTGAACGGACGCATGCAGCGGCTGGGTGGGCGGCTGGCGAGCGACGAGCCACTCGTCGTCGTCGATTACGCGCACACGCCGGACGCGCTCGAAAAGACGCTGGAGGCGCTACGGCCGATCGCTCATGCGCGTGCCGGCAAGCTGGTTTGCATGTTCGGTTGCGGCGGTGACCGCGACGCGACCAAACGCCCGCTCATGGGCGGCATCGCCGAGCGGCTGGCCGATCTCGTTGTTGTGACCAGCGACAACCCGCGCAGCGAGACCCCGCGCTCGATCATCGACCAAATTCTGGCGGGCATGGATGACACCGGCTGTGCGCGCGTGCTCGAAGATCGTGCCAACGCGATCTTGCAGACGGTGCGGGGTGCGGCGCGTGAGGACGTCGTCCTGCTGGCGGGCAAAGGGCACGAAGCGACTCAGGAAATCATGGGAAAGAAACGCGTTTTCTCCGACCAGGATCACGCACGCCTCGCACTGGCGGCGCGTGCCACCTACACGCGCGGAGGCGCCGAATGACGATGCTGACACTCACCGAAGCAGCCCGCCTGATACCTGGGGCTACGGTGCGCGGCGACGGCACTGCCGCTTTTGCACGTATCGGCACGGATAGCCGCACGGCCGGTCCCGGCGACCTTTTCGTTGCGCTGAAGGGCGAACGCTTCGACGCGCACGATTTCCTGCCGGATGTCGCCGCACGCGGCGCGAGTGCCGTGCTGGCGGCGCACCTGCCGCCTGACTGGAACCTGCCCGCACTCGTTGTCGCCGATACGCGCGCCGCGCTCGGCGCACTGGCACGCGGCTGGCGCCGGCGCTTTGCGATTCCGCTCGTGGCTGTCACCGGGAGCAATGGCAAAACGACGGTGAAGGAAATGATCGCGTCCATCTTCGCGGCCGCTTGCGGCGAAGAGGCGCGCCTCGCGACGGCGGGCAATCTGAATAACGACATTGGGCTGCCGCTTTCGCTTTTGCGTTTGAGCGCAGCACACAAGCTTGCGGTCCTCGAACTGGGCATGAATCATCCGGGCGAGACGGACACGCTTGCGAAAATCGCCGAGCCGACGGTCGCCCTCGTCAACAATGCTCAGCGCGAGCACCAGGAGTTCATGGCGACGGTCGAAGCCGTTGCGCTGGAGCATGCGAGCGTCATCCATGCGTTGTCGGCCGACGGTATCGCCGTTTTTCCGGCCGACGATGCTTACGCAGGGATCTGGCGTGTCGCGGCGACGGGAAACCGCATCATCGATTTCGCGCTCCTGCCGCAAGGCGAGACAGGCGCGACGGAAGCGGGACGGTCGGCTCCGCAGGCCGCAGCGGTGACAGGTGCACTCTCACGCAACCGTTTGCGCGTGACAACGCCGGCTGGCACATTCGAGGCTACGTTGCAGGTGCTCGGCGAGCACAATGCGCGCAATGCGCTCGCTGCGACGGCGGCCTCGCTTGCCGCCGGCGTCTCGCTTGACGCGATCCGCCGCGGGCTTGAAGCATTTTTGCCGGTCAAGGGACGCCTTCAAGTAAAGCGTGCCCTCGTTGGTTTGCTCGCCGGCGCGACGGTCATCGACGACACCTACAACGCCAACCCCGATTCCATGCGCGCGGCGATCGACGTCCTCGCCGAACAACCTGCGCCGCGCGTGCTGGCAATGGGCGACATGGGCGAGGTGGGCTATCACGGGCCGGCTTTCCATCGCGAGATCGGTGCGTACGCGCGAGAGCGTGGCATCGACGCACTGTACGGGCTGGGTGACGCGACGCGTGACGCGTGCGCGGCCTATGCCGCCGCCGGCGCTACGCCCACCGAGGAGGGGCAGGCGCGCCACTTCGATGATGCCGACGCGCTCGTCGAGGCACTGCAGCAAGGTGGGTTCGGCGCGGGCGCGACGCTGCTGGTGAAGGGTTCGCGCTTCATGCGCATGGAGCGAGTCGTCGACGCGCTGACTCGATTGCAATCCGCAACGCCGGGCGCAGTGCCCGGCGCGCACTGAGAGAAGGAAGAGCATGCTGCTGGTGTTGGCGCAATGGCTGCAGAACGACGCAAGCTTTTTGCGCGTGATTAGTTATTTGACCTTTCGCGCGGTCGCGGCTTCGATTACCGCGCTCGTGATCGGGCTCGTCTGTGGCCCGTGGGTGATCCGCAAGCTCACCGAGATGAAGGTCGGCCAGGCCGTCCGGACGGACGGGCCGCAAACGCATCTGGTGAAGTCGGGCACGCCCACGATGGGTGGCGTGCTGATTCTGATCAGCATCGCCATCTCGACGCTGTTGTGGGGTGATCTCACCAATCGCTTCATCTGGATCGTCATGCTCGTGACGTTCGGTTTCGGAGTGATCGGCTGGGTCGATGACTACCGCAAGGTCGTCTATAAGGATCCGCGCGGGATGTCTTCGCGCGAAAAGTACTTTTGGCAGTCGGTGATCGGGCTTTTCGCGGCGGTCTATCTGGCGTTCAGTGTGTCCGAGGCGAACAACGCCCGCGTCTTCGATCTCTTCATGTCGTGGGTGCGCAGCGGCTTGTCGATGGGGTTGCCGGCGCGTGCCGACTTGCTGTTGCCCTTTCTCAAGTCGGTGACTTACCCGCTCGGCGTGTGGGGCTTCATCGCGCTCACCTACTTCGTGATCGTCGGCTCCAGCAATGCGGTCAACCTGACGGATGGTCTCGACGGGCTCGTCATCATGCCGGTGGTGCTCGTTGGTGCCTCGCTCGGCGTATTCGCCTATGTCATGGGTAGCGCTGTCTACTCCAAATATCTGCTGTTCCCGCATATCGCGGGCGCGGGCGAGATGATGATCTTCTGTTCGGCGATGGGCGGCGCGGGGCTCGCTTTCCTCTGGTACAACACGCACCCCGCGCAGGTCTTCATGGGCGACGTCGGGGCGCTCGCGCTCGGCGGGGCGCTCGGTACCGTTGCCGTGATCGTGCGTCAGGAGATCGTCCTTTTCATCATGGGCGGGATCTTTGTCGCCGAAACCGTGTCGGTGATGCTTCAGGTCACTTGGTTCAAGTACACGAAGCGGCGTTTCGGAGAAGGGCGGCGCATCTTCAAGATGGCCCCGCTGCATCACCATTTCGAACTGTCGGGATGGAAGGAGACGCAGGTCGTCGTCCGTTTTTGGATCGTCACGTTGATGCTGTGCCTCTTCGGCCTCTCAACGCTCAAATTGCGCTAAAGGAAAGGGAAAGCAAGCGATGTTCGGCGAGATGTTTCGAGATCGGCAAAGTCCGATGGTGCTCGTGCTGGGGCTCGGAGAGTCGGGCCTTGCAATGGCGCGCTGGTGCGCGCGCCACGGGTGCCGGCTGCGCGTCGCCGACACGCGCGAGACGCCGCCGAACCTGTCGATGCTCGAAGCCGGGCGGATTGAAGCCGAGTTTGTCGGCGGCGCGTTTGCGCCCGCGCTGCTCGATGGCGGCATTGAGCTTGTCGCATTGAGTCCCGGCCTCTCCCCGATCGAGCCGCAGCTCGCCGCGCTGCTTGCAAGTGCGCGAGAGCGCGGCATTCCCGTGTGGGGTGAGCTCGAGCTCTTCGCGCAAGCGCTCGCGCATCTCGGCGAGAGTGGCTACGCGCCGAAGGTTGTTGCGATCACCGGCACCAACGGCAAGACGACGACCACGAGCTTGACGGGCCTCTTGTGCAAGCGAGCGGGCAAGCGCGTCGCCGTAGCCGGCAATATCGGCCCGACGATGCTCGACACGCTGGCCGAAGCGATCGATGCCACGGATCTGCCCGAGGTGTGGGTGCTTGAGCTATCGAGCTTTCAGCTCGAAACCGTGCAGACGTTCGAGCCGCACGCGGCCACCGTGCTCAACGTGACGCAAGATCATCTGGACTGGCACGGCAGCTTCGAAGCGTATCGGGCCGCGAAGGGCCGTATCTTCGGCCCGCATACGGTGCGCGTGCTCAATCGCGACGACTCGTCCACGATGGCGCTGGCGCCGACTGTGGATGCGGCGAAGCCTGCCTCCTCGCAGGAGGGCGCACGGCTCATTACGTTCGGATTGAACGAGCCGCAGCATTCGGGCGACTACGGTGTCATGCGCGAGAACGGTATCAACTGGCTTACGCAAGCGCAGGAGCGCGGCGACGATGATGCAAGCACCGCGTCGTCGCGCCGCCGCAGGCAGGCAAGTGCGACATCCGCGCCCGTCGAGCTCGCGATGAAGCGCCTGATGCCCGTTGACGCGCTACGCATCCGCGGCCTTCACAACGCCGCCAACGCCCTGGCT
>NZ_DATJJF010000004.1:0-4496 GCF_035492435.1 Trinickia sp. | reverse complement strand
ATGAACGCCGCAATCGCCGCAGCAGCGAATTCGACCAACTATCAAACACTAACGGTCAACGGCGACTACAAGGGCGGCGGTACCGTCAATATGCGCACCGAACTGAACGCCGGAGGCGCTCTCGCGAATCAGTTCACCGATCGACTATTGATTTCCGGCGCCGCGAGCGGCCAGACGACGTTGAGCCTGACGACCTCTGGTAATGGAGCCAACACCGGTACAGTGGTCAATGGCCAAGCGATTCCAACGCAAGGCATTTCGCTGGTGCAGGTGGGGGGCGCATCCACCGCGAGCGCTTTCACGCTGGCCGGAGGCTATGTGGTGGCTGCAGGGAGTCCGTACCAGTATCGGCTTTTTGCGTTCGGTCCCGGTAGCAATACCCCGCCGGACCCCACGCAAAGCTTGCTGCCCAATGGGCAGGCTGCGACATGGGATTACCGGTTGCAGTCTTCGGATACCGGTTCCTCCGGTAATCCGCAGCCTTGCAGCGGCGAGCCTACATGTGGCCGTCCAACCGTGGTCCCGCAGGCAAGCTCGTACCTCACGACACCGCTCGCAATACAGAACTACGAAGCGACGATCGTCGACAGCGTTCATCGTCGGCTCGGAGAGTTCCGGCAAGACACGCCACAACAAGACGAGAACGCAGGGGATTTGTTTGCACGGGTCATTGCAAACCGCAGCATCTATCACAGCAATATCGATTTCCAGGACTACGGATACAACTTTAATCAGGACATCGAAGCATTGCAGATCGGCGGCAATTGGCTGCACCGTTGGAGTTCGACCGACGATCAGCGCTTCGGTGTGGTGGCTACGCTCGGCCACACCTCGGTGGCGCCGCAGGCAAGCTCCATCGAGGCCAGCACAGCATCGCTCGATACGTACGATCTGGCGCTGACGGGAACATGGCAGAACAAGAATGGGTGGTACGCCGATGGCGTGGTGTCAGCTGGACGCTATACGGGAACGGTGAGCACCGAGCAGCATGGTGAAGCCGGCCGCGTTGCGGCGAATGGGTTTGCGTTGTCTGTCGAGGCCGGGCGCGCGATCACGCTGCGCAATGGCATCGAAATCGAACCTCATGTGCAAGCGTTGGCGCAGTCGCTGTATTTTGAAAGTCGACAGGATGTCGACGGCGTTGATGTCACGACGTCGGATTTGCAGGCGTTGACCGGGCGCTTGGGTGTGCGCTTCACGATGCCGATGCCGCGTACGGTTTCATGGAAGCCGTACGTTCGCCTGGATTTACAGCAGACGTGGATGAACACGCCAACGGTGACGCTGTCTGGGCAGCCCTTCATGGTGGGCTCGCCCGGCGGTGCTGTGCAACTCGGCGTCGGTGCCAGCGGTATGGTGACGGACAAGCTATCGCTGTACGGCGAAGTGAGCGGTCAGCAGCGGCTCGGTCACGGCTTTAGCAGCATCGAGGCGACGCTGGGCTTGCGTTACACGTTTTGAGCAAATGAGCGGTGAGGCCTTGGACGGCGGGCGTCTATCGGCACTTTTAATAGGGCGAGCGGCGCGGCAAGTTGCGTAGACTGTCCCATCACTTATCTTCATTGTTGGTTCAAGCGGAAGAAGGAGAGCGAGCAATGCTACCCATTGCCACGAGTACAGACATTGGTGGAATAAAAGTGGGTGACGGGTTGCAAGTCAGCGACGACGGCACGTTGAGCGCGGTAGGGGGAGGAAGTACCGGTTGCCCGCTCGATATGGTGATCACGTATGGGGCGCGTGAGGTCATGCCCGCCGACGAAACGTGGAAGCCCAGCAACATCGCTACCGTCTACGGCCCAAAGAACATGCAGTTCATCATGATTGTCGACGACGGCGCAATCATTCGCGAACACACGTCCGAAACGGATACCAGCAAGCAGATCTTTAGCACTAATGAGGACGGCATTTCGCAGAGTCATATCGAAATGCCCTCGACATCAGTCAATTGGACGGCGTCTGTGATGGTGGCGCCGTATTTGCAGCCCGTTGCCCAGGCCGAAGATGTCATGGCACAGCTTGCGGTGCTAGCCCCGATTGAGCGGACCGCCGCGTTTTTCCCCCCGGCCGCGACAAATCCCGAGAATTACAACGTTTTCCAGAGCTACGCCTACACGCGCGGTGTGCCGTGCGATAAGCAAACACCCAGCGAGATAGACGTTTGCATCGAGACAGGCATGGATGTTTCCACGCTCAATTTCAAAGTCACGCAGGGGGAGGCCGTGTTCGATGTTCAGACGAACTCGAAGACTACGTCCGCCAGCGTAGGTGCAGATGGTGAGGTGGTCGTAAAGGTATTTTGCGGCTCGCCGGGCGTGTCCGAAGTGATGATCTCCGGCAACAACACCGATGAGAAGATTTACGTTTACCCGTCATTTGTTGCTTTGCCGACCTTGACGGTTTGAGCGAAGAAAAGTCGCTTTGCTTTGCGACGGGCTGGAAGAGCGCTCCCAATGCGCTGAATGCGCTCGCGATGGGTGTACCTAAGTGGAGGCCGGCGATGGCTAGCAATGATGGCAATAAACTCAAGCTTGTGTTTCGCGATGACCACCACACCGCCGCTGCGGATGGGACAACCCCTATCTATGTCGCTGCAAGAGCGTATGTCGACGAAGGGGGCGGCACGACGGTTCCAAAGCCACAGCAAATCGACTTCACCCTCGAAGGCGGTGAGGCCTATTTCGCTAACGGCAAAAATCAAATCAGCGCAGCGACCAACGGTAAAACCGGAGCGACGGACTGGTTGCCCTTTTACAGCAAGTCTCCCGTCAAGGGCACGGTGCACGGGCAATGGGATGCCGATTCCAATGCTTTCGACGATGAGTCTTTCGAATTCACGTTTGTGTCGCCGCCCGCGCCGCAGTACGCCGTGCACATCGATTTCGTTCCCCCGCTGCTGATCACGGTTTTGAACGATTTGCCGATCACTGGAACGATCAAGCAGGTCGGCGTTGGCATTCCCAATGCGCCCTACGATGTTTCGACTACGGGCCTCTTTCAGCTTGTCACATCGAAATCGGACCTTGTGACTGGCGAAGACGGCAAGTTCAAGTTCGACATCGTCGTTATGTTCCCTGAGGCCAACGACATCCAATGGCTGAGCTCTGTGAGTGTCACGTACCATCCTAAAGATCGCCCGGACCCTGTTGTGGATACGCGGTATTCGTTGCTCGTGCTATAGAGCACGCGTGGAGTAACCGAATTCTGAATCGCCCGTGGTGGGATGGGACGACGGTCGTCTTCGACGCCCTCAATTGGGCGACACGGTATCATGTGCCGATTGCCGATACTGCCGAGACTCCCTCCCATGGACGATTCACTGAACTTCGATACGCTTGCCGTGCGTTCGGGAACCACGCGCACCGAATTCAACGAGCACTCCGAAGCGCTTTTCCTGACCTCGAGTTTCTGCTTTAAAAGCGCGGCGGAAGCCGCCGAGCGCTTTAAGCACTCTGAGGATTACTACACCTACTCGAGGTTCACCAACCCGACGGTCACGATGTTTCAGGACCGCCTCGCCGCGCTCGAAGGCGGGGAGGCCTGTATCGCGACGGCTTCAGGCATGAGCGCGATTCTCTCGGTCGTCATGGCCTCGATGCAGGCGGGTGACCACATCGTCAGCTCGCGTGCGCTCTTCGGTTCGACGCTCGGCATGTTCTCGCAGATCTTTTCGCGCTTTGGCATCGCAACGACGTTTGTCGATCCCGTCGATCTCGACGCGTGGCAATCGGCTGTGCGTCCCGAAACGAAGATGTTCTTCCTTGAAACGCCTTCCAATCCGCTGACGGAGCTTTGCGATATCGAAGCGGTCGGCAAGATCGCAAAGGCGGCGGGCGCGCTTTTCGTCGTTGACAACTCGTTTTGCAGCCCCGCCGTTCAGCAGCCGCTGAAGCTCGGCGCGGATGTCGTCATGCATTCGGCCACGAAGTTGATCGATGGGCAAGGGCGCGTGCTCGGCGGTGCGCTCATCGGGACTCGTCAGTTCATCATGGAAAAGGTGTTCCCGTTCGTTCGAACTGCCGGGCCGACTCTGTCCGCCTTCAATGCATGGGTGCTCTTGAAAGGCATGGAAACGCTGTCATTGCGTGCCGAGCGGCACTCGGCTAACGCGCTGGTGGTAGCCCGCTGGCTCGAATCACAACCGGCAGTCAAGCGCGTCTACTACCCGGGGCTCGAATCGCATCCGCAGTACGAGCTTGCCCAGCGTCAGCAGCGTTCGGGCGGATCGGTGCTTGCGTTCGAAGTGGCCGGCGATACGCCAGAGATGCAGCGTGAGAACGCCTGGCGCGTTGTCGATGGCACGCAGCTGTGCTCCATCACGGCCAATCTCGGCGATACGCGCACGACGATTACACATCCCGCAACGACCACGCATGGCCGCATCACGCCGGAAGCACGAGCGGCAGCCGGCATCACCGAAGCATTGCTGCGCGTGGCGGTAGGGCTCGAGAATGCTGACGATATCTGCGCAGATCTTGCGCGCGGATTGAACGGCTGAT
>NZ_DATJJF010000003.1:0-7017 GCF_035492435.1 Trinickia sp. | reverse complement strand
AAGGCACGCATGGGTGCTCGCCAATCGGGCTCACGTTCCCAGCCTCACGACGTGGTGCTTTTGCCGATGCCCTCATGGATCGAAGGCGCGTTGCGCGCCGGTTATCTCTTGCGAGGCCTCATCCAATGCAAATGCTTTCGTGGCGCAACATTTCCCTTGGTATCAAGCTGGCGCTTACCGCCTGCCTGCTCTTTACGCTCGTCTTCGCCGGATTCACATGGACGTTGACACGTGCGGCGGGCGGACAGGTTACCGAGGAGGCGTTCGCGCGCATGCACGGCGACGACCGTGCCATAGCGAGTTTGATCTCCCTTTACGATAAGGGGCTCGTTGCGCAAGTTGCGCGCTTCATGTCGCTTTTCGAGTCGTTCCTGCCTGGGCCCTATGCGCTCGATGTGCAGCATACGGTCGACATCGGCGGTCACGCGGTGCCGGTATTTTCTGCCGCGGGCAGAACGCTCGATCTCGACTTTACGGTACCCGACGATTTCCTTGCACGCAGTGGTACGGTCTCTACGGTCTTTGCGCGTAGCGGCGACGATTTCATTCGGATATCGACGTCGCTAAAGAAGCAGGACGGTTCGCGAGCAATTGGGACGTTGCTCGATCGCAGCTTGCCCGCCTATCGAGCGCTAATGGCCGGCGAGACGTTCAGCGGCCTCACCGAGCTCTTTGGTCATCATTTCATCACCGAATACAAGCCCGTGCGGGACGCGGCCGGGAGCGTAATCGGCGCGCTCTTTGTCGGTGTCGCGGTGTCGGCCGAGGTTGCGTCGGTCGAGGACCAGATTCGCCAGTTGAAGATCGGCACAAGCGGCTATTACTTCGTGCTCGATGCATCGAGCGGCCCGAACCGCGGCAAGCTCCTCGTGCACCCAACGGCTGAAGGCCGTATGGCGAGCGACCTTGGCGGACCATGGGCTCGCATGCTCGAACTGAAGGATGGGGAGATCGCCTACACATCGGCCGACGAAAGCGCCGGCGGGTCCGCGCCGAAAGCGAACGTCGCCGTCTTCCTCACGGCGCCCGAGTGGCACTGGATCGTCGGTGGGGTTGTGCCACGCGACGAATTGACGGCCGGAATTCAGGCGATACGCGACCGCTTCCTCTTGATCGGACTGGTACTCGTGATCGCATTCGGTGCCGTGTTTCACTTCATCGTGCGCCGCCTCGTAAGCCGCCCGTTGTCAGCCGCGGTGAAAGTGTCCGAACGTCTCGCCGCGGGCGATCTCAGCGTGCATCTGGCAACAGCAAGGACCGACGAAATTGGCCAGCTCATGCGGGCCATCGACGGTATCGGCACGGGGCTAGCCACGATCGTCGAGCAGGTGCGCGGCGCATCGGACGACATCGGCGAGCGCACTATTCAGATCGCGCAAGCCAACGAGGACATGGCGAGCCGTATCGCCAGTGAGGCAGCGAGCCTCGAAGAAACGTCGGCGAGTGTCGAAGAGTTGACTTCCACGGTGAAGCACAATGCGCAAAACGCCGAGCAAGCCAACGCGCTAGTGGAAAGCACGGCGCAAGCGGCGCTCGATGGAGGTCAGGCCGTGCAGCGCGTCGCCTCGACGATGGATGAGATCAGCTCGTCTGCGAACAAGATTGCCGATATCACGCGCGTCATCGAAACCATCGCCTTTCAGATCAACATCCTCGCGCTGAACGCAGCCGTGGAATCCGCCCGTGCCGGAGAGCACGGCAGGGGCTTTTCCGTTGTGGCCGCGGAAGTGCGAGCGCTCGCGCAGCGCAGTGCGGCAGCCGTCAAGGAAGTCGACGCACTCATCGCGGAGTCGGTCAGCAAGGTGCAAACCGGCCACAGCATTGCGGCACAGGCGCACACCGCCATGCAGGCCATTGTCGGCCGTGTGCAGCAAGTGCGCGCCGTCGTGGCGGAAATCGATATCGCAACGCGAGAGCAGGCGGGCGGTATCGAGCAGGTCAATCGCGCCGTGACCCACATCGGGGAAGTGGCGCAGCAAAACAACGCACTGATTGCCGATACCGAGCGCAGCATGGCCGGCCTGCGCGATCAGGCTGAGCGTCTCGCGCAGGCGGTCAGCGCGTTTGAGACCGAACCGGCTGACAATCAGATCCGCGCGTGACCGGGTGCTTATTGGCTTGTCGAGCCCGTCGCGCCGTTCCAGCTCCGGCTCTCGAGCAGTCTTTCGATCAGCCCCTGACGCGGCGCCTCGCGATCCCAGGTGGTGTGCGTGTCTTCTCCGATCACGAGTTGCAGTATGCCCCGGTTGTCGCCCCGTACGGCCGGCCAGCTCGGCAATGCGCCCTGGCCTGCACCGGCCACGGATAGGCTGTTGGCTGACGCTTCGCCGTTCGGGTTGCCGGTTTTCACGAATTGCTCGATGTAGCCAGAGAAGGTGCGCGAGACTTCATAATCCTGGGCCGTCCACGCAAATTTGCGCTTGTTTCTCATATTGCCGAGCGCGTACTCGATCTCTGCGCTGTGCACCGCGCCGAGCACGGGTTGCGGCTGCGGCAGCGGCCGTTGCTCGTCGTCCATCTTGGGAGGGCGGGGGTGCGCGAAGCGATAGAAATAGACGGGAGCACGCCCGGTTTCTCGATGCGCTTGCATCCAGCGCCATGTGCTATGGCCCATGAACAAGTCGCTCGCGAGCGCCGTACCTGCGTGCATGACCTCGTTGTTGTCATGGCCTGGGTATTGGGCGAGCACTTCGTCTGAGCGGTTGGGGAACAGGGCCTTGACCGTCCGGAGCCAGTTCTCAGGCGTCGGCGCTGTTTGGCCAAGGATGGCGGTGAAGTGGGCCTCCTGCGAGTTGGCGCCCACAAGGAGCGGCACCGGCGCTTGTCCGCCCGTATTGAAGACGAACTCGGGCGAATCTGTCAGGAAGTGGCTGTCGATATGCGGCCAGAACATCGAGCGTTTCCCTTCCATCGACGCATCGAGGATCCTCTGTGCCGGCAGCGCTCGCAATTGCTGCAGCGACGTGGCGTCGACGCGCTCGGCGAACTGCGTGGCCGCGCGCTCGGCCTGCTCGCGCTCCCATAGTTTGTGAGTTGCGAACGCGCCGCCGCTTTGGCCGATCGCGCGCGCGAACAGCCCGCGCGACAAGGGCGACGCCATGTGTGCGCTCACCGCGATGGAGCCGGCCGAATTGCCGGCGATCGTGACTTTCGAGGGGTCTCCGCCGAACTTGGTGATGTTGTCGCGGACCCATCGTAGTGCTGCAACTTGGTCGAGCAGACCGTAGTTGCCGGCCGCGCCGTGTGGCGATTCACGTGCGGCTTCAGGTAGGGCCAGGAACCCGAAGGCGCCAAGACGGTAGTTGACGGTGACCATGACAATGCCGCGTGCGGCGAGATTGGCGCCGTCGTAGCGCCCTTCTGATCCGTCTCCGTTCATGAAACCGCCGCCATGGAAATAGACGAGCACGGGCAGCTTTTCGTTGAACTTGCTGTCTGCAGGCGCCCAGACGTTCAGATAAAGGCAGTCCTCGCTCATCTCTGCCGAGCGAAATTCCTGAGGGGACGCTTTGGCTTGCATGCAACGAGGCATGAACTCGCGTGCTGTCCGTACGCCGGCCCATCGCGCAACCGGCTGTGGCTCACGCCAGCGGAACTCGCCCACCGGAGGCGCGGCATAGGGAATGCCGCGAAATATCTGCAAGTGCGTTTGCCCGGCCGGCATGCGCAACCCTTCGATGACGCCGTCGGACAGTTGCACCTTCGGCGCAAGCGGTGCAGGGGTGGCTTGCGCGAGCGCCGGATGCAAGCAGGAAACCGCCAAGGCCACAGCGGCGGCGGCACGTGAGAGTCCAACCTTCTCGATTGTGAACTTCATTATTGCCTCCTTGAATGCCCACGCTGGTGCTCGACATGGCGCCAGTTTTCGCGGGACACCTCGATCATCGAAGGCGTCGAATTCGAGAGACTGTCTCTTTTTTAAATAGGACGAAATAACGCCGCTTATGTCGGCCGCCAGCCAAGACGAACGTCTGCGATGCCGCTCGCTCGCGCAGACCTTGCGGCACGACATGGGCATGCTGCGCCACCGTGATTGACCACGCATGCAAGCAAAGAGGCGACTCCCTCTGGATTGCTGACCCCGCATGGGTGTGGTGTGTAATGGCGGTGGCATGCGGTGGCGTGAAAGAGTCGAAGCACCTCACGGCTAACGGCTGTTGAAGAATTCCTGGATGAATGCCTGCTGGGCTGTGCGGCGATCCTGAAAGGTGTACGTCTGCGTTCCCAGGCTTTGACGCGTGGGAGCGTCTTGCTCCTCGCGTACGGCTGGCCACTTCGGTAGCCCACCTCCGTTGGGATTGCCCGTCTTCACGAACTGAGCGATATAGCCGGAGAAAATACTCGACACCTTGCGGTTATCACTTTGCCGCGCAAAGCGCGATTCGCTGTCCAGATTGGCCAGCGCATATTCGATTTCGGCACCGTGTGGGGCACCGGCAGCAGGCTGAACGTTGTTGCGGCCCGCAACGGCGCGTTCGGGCGGGGGGGAATGGGTGTACTCATAGAAGTACACCGGCGCGTGCGCGGTTTTCCGATGCATGTCCATCCATCGCCATGTGCTGTGCGCGACGAACAAGTCTCCGGCAAGCGCGTTAGCAGAGCGCAGCACTTCGTCTTCATCGTTGCCGGGATAGTGAATCAGCGCCTCGTCGGCGTGCTCGCGAAACAACGTCTTGATCGTTTGGCGCCAGACTTCGGGTGTGTGGGCTTGGCTTCCTAACACCAGCCTGAAGTCGCGCTCCAGATTGTTGTTTCCGATCAAAAGCGGTACGCGCGCCTGTGCGCCAGAGGCGAACTGCGATTCCGGGGTACTGGGCAGGAAATGGCCATCGACGCTGGGCCAAAACTGGAATGCCGGCTTTTCCGCGGGACCTGTAAGGCTCAGCAACTGCTCGGCCGATAACGCACGTAGCGTTTGCAACGAATCGGCGCCGACGTGCTCGGCGAATTGGGTCGCCGCTTCGTTCGCTTCGCTGCGTTCCCAAAATTTAGTCGGCGAGAATGCCCCGCCACTCGAGCCGATCGCGCGCGCGAAAAGCCCGCGCGACAACGGCGAGGCCATGTGGGCGTTCACTGACATGGCGCCGGACGATTCGCCCGCTATCGTCACCTGATCGGGATCGCCGCCGAAACGCGAGATGTTCTCGCGGACCCAGCGCAATACCGCTACCTGATCGAGCAAGCCGTAATTGCCAACGGTTGCGTGCGGCGATTCTCCTGCGGACTCGGGCAGCGCGAGAAACCCGAATACACCCAGCCGGTAATTGGCCGTGACGGTGACAATGCCGCGCGCCGAAAGATTCGCGCCGTCGTAGCGCGCCTCGGAGCCGTCGCCGGTGTCGAATCCGCCGCCATGAAAATAGACGAGTACCGGCAGCTTTTCGCCGTCGCTGCGTGCGGGTGTCCAGACGTTCAGATAGAGGCAGTTTTCGCTCATCTGCTGCGAGCGAAAGTCCAGTGAGGGTGACGCCAGTTGCATGCAGCGCGGCGCGAAATCGGTCGCGGCGAGCGCACCCGCCCATCGAGCGACAGGCTGTGGCTCACGCCAGCGAAATGCTCCGATAGGAGGTGCTGCATAGGGAATGCCACGAAATACCTTGACCTCGGTGTCGCCGATTTGTGTGCGAACCCCTTCGACCTTGCCGCCGTGCATCAGCTCGATCTGCGGCCCGGCATCGGGCTGAGCCGCAGCTGCGGCAGAGGGCATCACGCATGAGCACGCGATGGCGAGTGCAGCGGCCACAGCGCGCCGCCGCGTCGCATTTGAGAACGAGAATCTCATCCTTGCCTCCTTGATGTGGGCCATGACCGCACTATGCGGTTGGCGGTACCCATCATCCGGAGGATCGAATTTGAGATCGCATCTCTTTTGTTACTAGGACGAAGCGAAGCCGACGCAAAGCTTATCGCGAGCGGAATGCGCGACGGTTGCGCCGCGCCGTGGCAAGCCTCATTCAAGCGTTTGGCTGGCGCGGCGTTCGCATCAGGGACACCAAGGATCGTCGCTCAGGAGTCTTCCGGCGGGCTCATGCGGTCATAGAACCGCAACATGAACGCCTGCTCGGCCGCACTGTGATCGATTACGGTTCGGGGTTGCTTGGCGATGATTTGTCGGGTGAGGCCGTCGTTCTGTTGGCTCACGGCTGGCCACTCCGGCAATCCGGAGCCGTTTGGATTGCCCGTCTTCACGAACTGGGTGAGGTAGCCGGAAAAGATGCGCGAAACCTCACGGTCGTCCGACGTCCAGGCGTAGTGCGGCTCGTCGTCGAGATTGCCCAGGGCGTATTCGATCTCTGTGCCATGCAGCCCGTCAAAGCGTGACGGTGAGGACTCGCCTGTAGCCGATGCTTCGAGCGCAAGCGGATGCGTATATTCATAGAAGTACACTGGCGCGTCACCCGTTTGTCGCTGCAGGTCCATCCAGCGCCACGTGCTGTGCTCGTCGAACATGTCTTTCGTGAGCCGCTTGGCCGAGCGTGTCACCTCTTCCTCGGTACTGCCTGGAAAGTAGGTGAGCCCTTCTTCGGCTAGAGATCCTAGCAAAATGCTCAGCGACTTCCGCCAGCCGTCGGGGGTGAGGTCCATTCCGTGCAAGCTGGCTTCGAGCTCTTGCTCTCGGGCGTTTGTGCCCACGAAGAGTGGAACCCGTGCCTGCCGGCCAGTGCTGAAAGACGTCACCGGCATGGAGGGGAGAAAATACCCGTCCACACTGGGTCCGAGCCGAAGGGTGGTTGTTACGTCGCCGATTTCATCCTGCATCGCGTCGGCATCCATGGTGCGCATTTCCGCGAGGGAAGTGTCCTCCATGATTCGCTGGGAAAGCTCCTGCGCCTTCGTTCGGCTTAAAAGCCCCATCGGCGTGAAAGCGCCGCCGGAGAGGCCAATGGCGCGTGCGAAGAGTCCACGCGACAACGGCGAGGCCATGTGTGCACTCACCGAAATCGCGCCCTCCAACTCGCCGCCGATCGTGACTTGGTCCGGATCCCCGCCGAACTGCGCGATGTTGTCGCGAACCCA
>NZ_DATJJF010000002.1:0-10652 GCF_035492435.1 Trinickia sp. | reverse complement strand
CCTCCTCGTGGTGGTCCTGCCAGGCTGCACCACGACGGACTCCGACTACGTCAAGCCGAGTTCCACCACAGCCACGGTTGCGCCTCTACAGCCAACCAGTCCGAGTGCCGACGAGGCGCCGCAACGGGATTGAGCGTGCGTGCGCCGCAT
The DNA here is from genome assembly GCF_035492435.1 of Trinickia sp. GTDB lineage: Bacteria > Pseudomonadota > Gammaproteobacteria > Burkholderiales > Burkholderiaceae > Trinickia. The sequence goes on along the minus strand of NZ_DATJJF010000002.1, from coordinate 10,502 downwards.
CTTCACCGACACCCGAGCGAGGCGTCCGGCCATGCCCGTCGCGAGGAACGCCATCGTCACGGTCTATCAGAATTGTCTGAATTTGATCGTGATACTCCATCGTGCTCGTACGCGGGCGCCTAACGGTAATGAATCGACTCGACCAAAGCCCGGCCGGTACCAACTGGTCAAGCCGCCTCCTATACTGTTTAGAGCAGCAAAGTCGAGCGCCGAGTACGCACTTTGACTGCAAACGTTTTAGGAGGCATGGCATGGCGCATGCTTATACGATCAGCGATTTCGTCTTGATCATTCCGATGGCCATCGCCGGCGTGCTCTGTATGGGCTCGTGCCCGTGTTCGACGCAGCTCAAACACAACGTCCTGCGCTTAGTCGGTGCGATGCTTGGCGTCGTGTTCGCCGTGTTGCTTGTCGAAGGGCTGCCCGCTCTTATCTAGCGCGCTCGCGTCCTGCACGCCCTTGGCCGTCGGAGAACAGGGCTGTCGCTCTACGGCTCAAGGAAAATGCTCATGACCAAAGCGGTGTCGATTGCGTTGATCGCAGCGGGCGTGGTGCTGCTCTACTTTGGCGGACAGTCGCTTCACTCGTTCGCGAACGACATTTCACGCATGTTTACGGGCTCCCCCACGGACAAGACAATCTGGCTGCTCGCGGGCGGCGTTATTGCGACGATCGCGGGCCTGATCGGGCTTGTCTCGCCGGGGTCCCAGCGAAAGCGCTAGCGACTGCTGCGCGCGAGCACTGTACTCAAAGCACGATTTCGGGGAGCCCTGCCGAGCGCGTGCCCGGCAGCGGGACATTGGTTGCGCCGTGATACGTGAAGACGAGCGAAAACTTCACGTCGTCCGTGACGTTGCGGCCAGCAGCGTGCAGCGTATTGCAGTGGAAAAAGACAACGTCGCCTGCCTCCAGCTTGGGGCAGACCGCCGTCTCGATCAGCGCCTTGTTTTCCGGCAGGTCAGCACGAAAGAACTTGGCGGCATCGAACCGATCCGACGTGAACGTCATCGTGTGCGAGCCAGGCACGAACCAGAGCGCGCCATTTTCGACGCACTCCGGGCCGAGCGCCAGCCACGTCGAAACCAGATCGTCCCGCTCGAACGACCAATAGCGTGCGTCCCTGTGCCAGCCTGTGAGGCTGCCGTAAGCAGGGTGCTTCGTCATGACGCAATTGTGATGCGCGCGCGAAAGGTGCGGCTTCTCGCCAAAGTAGAGCTCCATCCATCCACGCACGTCCACCGCCGTGGCCCAATCGCGTATCAGCGAATGACGTGCGTAAGCGTCAAGCAGCCGGCGCACGGTATGGCCTCCTGGCGCGTGCTTAGACTCGGGCGCCCCTGGATAGCGCAAATCGGCCTCGAACTCGAGCGGCGCCTGCGCCTCATCGAGCTGCTGCACCGCCAGTGCCTTGATCGCAGCGCAGCGCTCCGGCGCAACCAAGCCTTTGACGACGACAAAGCCCTGCTCGCGCAGCGCTTGCACTTGTTGGTTCTTTGATTGCTCCGACATGAAACGATCCGTTGGCCTATGGCGACTGTTGTAGTGCCCCATTCTAAGGCGCGCACGCACGGGTGTGCCGAAAGACCGCAGGGTGTACACGTCCGTTTGCGGTGCAGCCCCAGAAACCGACTTCCCAGCGTGAGCATCCCCGTGTAGTCTTTCCTTACTATGTGGATTGCATCATCCCGGACTCCAGGCCGCGCTCCGGCCGAGCTGCCCGATCCGTTCGCCGGACTGCGCGTGCTGGCGCCCGGACCTTGCCATGGCACGTTTGCTGCATGAACTCAGCACTTCGTGCCGCAAGGCACCTTTTCCGACTTCCGACTATGCACAGACACCTAGCCCTTCGTCTGAAACAAGCAGCACTCAAGGCCGCGCGCCCCGAGCCGCGCCGCATCATCCGCGCATTGCGCCCTCATGCCACCGCCGCGCAAATGCGGGCCACTGGCTCCAACGCCTGCGCGAAGCCAGTGCCACAAGGCGGCATCCTGCGCGCTTGGCTGCGCACGTTACTGGCCGCGCTGTGGGCACGGCGCGGTGCGCGCCCCTTTTCGCTGCGCATGCTGCTGAGACATGGCGCACAGTCCCGGCCATTTGCGCAGCGTGACCATGCCGCGTATCGAGTGACGAACAGGCGTCCGAGGCGGCTGGCAGCCAGCGAGGGATGGTTCTCATTTGCGGCGAGATAGGTCGCCGAAGGATGCCTGGCCCGACGACGATTCGGCCACGAAAAGTGCTGGCTCGCTTTTGGCGTGTGATGCCTCCTGCCGCGCTGAAGGTGCGTCGCGCTTAGCTAGGCGCCATAAACGATGGATTAGAATGGGCGGTGTTGAGTGATGTGCTCGAAGCCGCCATGACCACGCCTGAGAACGAAAAAAGCCCACGCAAAGGCCCATCGAAACGTACGTTGAACGTCCTCACTGCGCTCGTGGGTTTGGCCACGCTAGCAGCCGGAGTCGGCTGGCTCGTCTACAACTGGCTTGTCCATCTCGAAGTGCCCTACTTCGCCATCCCGCTGGTGCTCTGCATGCCTGTCATCGTGGCCGTGGCGTTCCGCAACTGCTGGGATTGAGCGCAGCAATCGGCGTACCTGGTTGGCGCATCGATCACAAATAACGACAAGACAAACAAGAAACCCCGGACAGCGCTTGCGCGACTCCCCGGGGTTTGTCTTTTTGAATCGTGCAGTGCGCTGGCGGCTACGACAGAGCGTGCCGCTTCGCGCCCGCCGTAGCGTTTAAGCCACCGCCGCTACAGGCTCGGTGCCGGCCGCTTGCGCGAGTACAAGCGCCTTGTCGGTCGCTTCCCACGAAAACTCCGGCTCCTCGCGGCCGAAGTGACCATAGGCAGCCGTCTTTTCGTAGATGGGACGCAGCAAATCAAGCATCTGGATAATGCCCTTCGGACGCAGGTCGAAGTGCTCCCGCACGAGTTCCGTGATCTTCGCGTCAGAAACGCGGCCCGTACCGAACGTGTTCACCATCACCGAGGTGGGTTGCGCAACGCCGATCGCGTAGGAAACCTGGATCAGGCAACGCGACGCGAGCCCCGCTGCCACGATGTTCTTCGCGACATAGCGGCCAGCGTAGGCCGCCGAGCGGTCAACCTTCGACGGGTCCTTGCCCGAGAACGCGCCGCCGCCGTGCGGAGCTGCCCCGCCGTAGGTATCAACGATGATCTTGCGGCCCGTCAGACCGCAATCGCCCTGCGGGCCACCGATAACGAAGCGACCCGTCGGGTTGACGAGGAACTTGACGTCGCCCTTGATGAGATCGGCCGGCAGCGTCGGCTTGATGATCTCCTCGATCACGGCCTCGCGCAATGTCGGCAGCTCGATATCGGGTGCATGCTGCGTCGAGAGCACGATCGTATCGATCGAGTGCGGCTTGCCGTCCACATAGCGAACCGTCACTTGGGATTTCGCGTCGGGACGCAGCCATGGCAGGCGGCCGTCGCGGCGCAGGCTCGCCTGGCGCTCGACGAGGCGGTGCGACAGGTGGATCGGCAGCGGCATCAGTTCGGGCGTTTCGTCGCACGCATAGCCGAACATCAGCCCTTGGTCGCCAGCGCCTTGGTCGAGGTTGTCGTCATGTGCGCGATCGACGCCCTGGGCAATGTCAGGCGATTGCTTGTCGTAGGCGACGAGCACCGCGCAGCCGCGATAGTCGATACCGTAATCGGTGTTGTCGTAGCCGATGCGCTTGATGGTGTCACGCGCCACCTGGATGTAATCGACGTTGGCTGCCGTCGTGATTTCACCAGCCAATACGACGAGACCGGTGTTGCACAGCGTTTCAGCCGCGACGCGGGAATATTTGTCCTGCGTGAGGATGGCGTCGAGGATGGCGTCGGAGATTTGATCCGCGACTTTGTCGGGATGGCCTTCGGAAACCGATTCGGACGTGAAGAGATAGTCGTTTGCCACTTTGTAGACTCCAATGGTTACGAGGTTTGCGTATCACGTAGCCAGCTCAGGGAGCCTGAAGCGGCGACGCTTTAGCGGATTTCCACTACCGCGGCACGCGTTTTTCGCGCTCCGCAGCTTCGCCCCGCAAGTTGTCTATTAACTCGGCGAAGACCTTATTATAGCGGCTTCCTGAAAAACGTTACACGGAGCGCACGCCGTGATTCACCCTGTAAGCGGCCCGGTCTTTCTATTTTTGTCCCCTTTCACCTTGGGTCGCCCCGGCATCGATGTTTTTGTCAGTGCTGCTCCCGGGGGAGCCGGCGCATGCTGACGAAGATCGGCACGCACCTTGCCATCGGGCTGCTCAAGTTCCTGGCGCTCCTTCCTTACAGTTGGGTCGCCCGCGCAGGCGACAGCCTCGGCTGGTTGCTCTATCGAATTCCGAACCGCCGACGCGCGATTGTCCACACGAACTTGAAACTGTGTTTTCCCGAGTGGAGCGACGAAAAACGGGAGGATGTTGCGCAGCAGCATTTTCGCCACGCCATTCGAAGCTATCTCGAGCGCAGCTTTCAATGGTTCGCATCGAGCCGAAAACTCGAGAAGCTGATTCAAGTGGATAGCGCAATCGATCTGACTGACCCGAACCTGCCGCCTACGTTGTTTCTTGGGCTGCACTTCGTCGGCATCGAAGCCGGCTCGATTTTTTTGAACCATTCGCTCAGGCGCCAATGCGGCTCGCTCTATCAACCGATGTCGAACCCCGAGTTCGAGCGAATCGCTAAAGCAGCGCGCGGCCGTTTCGGTGCCGACATGGCAAGCCGCTCCGAAAGCGCGCGCGTCGTGCTGCGCTGGTTGCGTGAGCAAAAGCCGGTCATGCTGGGTGCGGACATGGACTACGGCCTGCGCAATTCGACCTTCGTGCCGTTTTTTGGTGTGCCGACCTGCACACTCACGGCCGTGGGCCGCCTCGCCAAAGTCGGCCATGCTCAAGTCGTGCCGTTTATCGGCGAGGTGCTGCCCAAGTACAAAGGGTACCGTCTCAAAGTCTTCGAGCCGTGGCAAGCCTACCCGAGCGGCGATGACGATGCCGACGCGCGTCGCATGAATGCGTTTCTCGAAGAGCAGATACCGCACATGCCGGAGCAGTACTACTGGGTACACAAGCGATTCAAGACGCGGCCGCCCGGGATGCCGAGCTTCTATTGAAGGAAGCGCATCGCACGTCACTTACAATACCGACCCATGAAGCTCAAGTTCACCAAGATGCACGGCGCCGGCAACGACTTCGTCGTGCTCGACGGCTACACCAGCACACTCGCATTGACGAGCGAGCAAGTGCGTGCGCTCGCGGATCGTCATTTCGGCATCGGCGCGGATCAGTTGCTGCTCGTCGAGCGGCCGGACGTGCCCGGCGCCGACTTCCGATATCGCATCTTTAACTGCGATGGCGGTGAGGTCGAGCATTGCGGCAATGGCGCACGCTGCTTCGTCAAGTTCGTGCGCGATAGAGGTCTCACTGACAAGCGCACGGTGCGCGTTCAGGTGCATGGCGGCCTTATCACGTTGACGATGCAAGACGATGGCGAAGTCGTCGTCGATATGGGACGCCCCGTCTTCGAACCGCAGCGCGTACCGTTCGATGCAAGCGGCACTGCGAGCCGCCCAGAGGGTGCCGATACGCTGTGGGCCGTCGAGGCAGCTGGCGCGACGCGTTGGGTGTCCGTTGTGTCGATGGGCAACCCGCACGCGGTGCAGGTTGTCGACGACGTCGAGCACTTTCCGGTGCTGGCCGTCGGCCCCGAGATCGAGCGGCACGCCCGTTTTCCGCAGCGCGTGAACGCCGGCTTCATGGAAATCGTCTCACGCTGCGAAATCCGGCTGCGTGTCTTCGAGCGCGGGGCCGGCGAGACACTCGCTTGCGGCACAGGAGCGTGCGCCGCCGTCGCAGCGGGCATCCGTCGCGGGCTGCTCGATTCACCCGTCGCTGTGCACACGCGCGGCGGCACATTGACGATCGCCTGGGACGGCGCACGCGACGAAACGGCCGCGCTGACGATGGCCGGCCCCGCGACGACGGTCTTTGAAGGCGAGATCGCGTTGCCGGATTGATCTGATCGACCTCATATCGAGCTTGACGCATGCCTGCCCACGTAGTTTTCGCCCGCCCCTCTTCTCGCGCCCAATCATGAACGAACGCGAAGTCGCCGACTATCTGCTCGCCAATCCGGAATTCTTTTCGCGCCACGCCGAACTGCTGGCCACCGTGCGGCTCGCCAATCCGCATGGCAAAGCCGCCATCTCGCTGCAAGAGCGCCAGATGGAGATGCTGCGCGAAAAGAATAAGCTGCTCGAGCGGCGCCTCGCGGAGTTGCTGCGTCACGGTCACGAGAACGACAGCATCGCGGAGAAGTTCAATCGCTGGACGTCACGCGTCATAGCCGAACGCGATACCCATGCGTTACCGCGCACCGTAACGCTTGGACTCACCGAAGTGTTCGACGTGCCGGGTGCGGCGCTGCGTGTGTGGGACGTGGCCGAGCCGTACGCGCAGGCTGAATTCGCACGCCACGTCGGGGAAGAGTTGCGCGTCTTCGCGAACAGCTTGAGCGCGCCCTATTGCGGCGCCAACACGGGCTTCGAGGCGGCACAGTGGCTCGCCCCCGCCACGAAGCAAGCGGGTGCCGCATCTGCCAACGAAGGCAGCGCAGCGTCAGCAGGCAACGCAACAGGCCCATACCAATCCATCGCACTCGTCGCCCTGCGTGACTTGCAAACCGACGGCAAAGACATCGCTGACACGACCCACCGCGGCGGCCCTGCCTTCGGCCTGCTCGTGATGGGTTCCCCCGATCCGCGGCGCTTTCATGACGGCATGGCCACCGACTTTCTCGTGCAGATCGGCACGCTCGCGAGTGCCGCGCTGAGCCGCATGCTTGTGCGATGATCGCGCGGCGCAAAGCACGCAACGATCACGCGACCATTACGCGAAAACCCGCGCATCACGCGCGCCCAACTTCTTGAGACTCTCCGTGCAGCAGCAGGCCGATACAGCGTTGATCGCGAGCTACCTCTCGAGCCTCCAGCACGGCCGGCGGCTCTCGGAGCACACGCTGCGCAGTTATACGCATGAGCTCGAGGCGCTGGCGACGCTCGCGAACGGTCGCCCCCTCGCAAGCCTGACGCCGGCCGACATCCGCGGTGCCGTCGCGCGCGCGCATGCGAGCGGCCTCGGTGCCCGTTCGATCGCGCATCGCCTCTCGGCTTGGCGCGCGTTCTACCGATGGCTTGCCGAGCGCATCGAGCTGCCGGCCAATCCCGTGGCGGCCGTGCGCGCACCGAAACAGCCGAAGCGGCTGCCGAAGGCGCTTTCCGTCGACGACGCGACCGCACTGATGGACGCCGATCGTGCCGCCGATGCCGAGGGCCTGCGCGACCAGGCGATTCTCGAGCTCTTCTATTCTTCGGGACTGCGCCTCGCCGAGCTCGTCGGGCTCGATACCGCCTACGCCGATGCCGACGGCTATCGCTCAGCAGGATGGCTCGATCTCGCGGCGGCCGAAGTGACCGTCCTCGGCAAGGGCAAGCGGCAGCGCACGGTGCCGGTCGGCAGAAAGGCAATCGTTGCGCTTTCGGCTTGGCTTTCGGTGCGTGGACAGTTCGTGAAGCTCGATCCCCACCCGCTTTTTCTTTCGGTGCGCGGCGCGCGCATGTCACCGAACGTCGTACGAGATCGGGTCAAGCGTGCGGCGCTCGCGGCCGGCATCCCCGCGAACGTTCATCCGCACGTGCTGCGGCACTCGTTCGCGACACACTTGCTGCAATCGAGCGGCGACCTTCGCGCGGTGCAGGAGCTGCTTGGCCACGCTAGCGTCTCGGCTACGCAGATTTACACGTCACTCGACTTTCAACACCTCGCGCGGGTTTACGACAGCGCCCACCCGCGCGCCAAAAAACGCGACTGACGTCGCAGCGCCGGCCACAGCCGACTCGCGCCCCAAGGCGCGCAATACATTGCTCTGACTGCTTTATGAATACCGTTACGCTGAGACCGTCGAAGGAAAAGTCGCTATTGCGCCGGCACCCGTGGGTATATGCGAACGCAATTGACCGCGTCGACGGCAAGCCTGCCGCAGGCGCGACGGTCATCGTGCGCTCCCATGACGGCCGTTTTCTCGCTCGTGCCGCTTACAGCCCGCATTCCCAGATCCGTCTGCGCGCCTGGAGCTTTGACGAATCCGAGCCGATCGACCATGCGTTCTTCAAGCGCCGCGTGCAGCGCGCCATTGCACACCGGCGTTCGTTCGTCGAAAACACCGGTGCGGTGCGACTGATTTTCGGCGAGGCCGACGGGCTGCCCGGCCTCATCGTCGACTATTACCTGGCGGATGCCCCACGGGGATTACCTCTGACTGACGAGGCAAGCAAAGCGCCGAGTGGCCCCGCCCCCGCAACCCGTCTGCCGGATGCGGGCGACGCGACCGCCGCCAGCGGGCAGATCGTCTGTCAGTTCATGGCAGCGGGCGTCGAAGCATGGAAAGAGGCGATCGTCGCTGCGCTCGTCAGCGCAACGGGCTGTCCGAACGTCTACGAGCGCTCTGACGTTTCGATCCGTGAAAAGGAAGGGCTGGAACAAACGACTGGCGTGCTCGCGGGCGCCGAGCCCGCAGAGACGCTGGTCGCGAGCGAGAACGGCGTGCGCTATCACGTCGATGTGAGAAACGGCCACAAGACGGGCTTTTACGTCGATCAGCGCGACAACCGTGCGCTCGTGCAGGCGTACGCCGCCGATCGCGACGTCCTGAACTGCTTTTGCTATACCGGCGGCTTTTCGCTGGCGGCGCTCAAAGGCGGTGCACGGCGCGTGGTGTCGATCGATTCGTCGGGCGAGGCGCTGGCGCTCGCGCGTGCGAACGTCGAGGCCAACGGGTTCGACCCGGCCCGCGCCGAGTGGCTCGACGCCGATGCATTTCGCACGCTGCGGCGCCTTGTCGAAGAAGGAGAGCGCTTCGACCTCGTCGTGCTCGATCCGCCGAAGTTTGCGCCGGCACGCGAGCATATCGACCGGGCCGCGCGAGCGTACAAGGACATCAATCTCTCGGGTTTCCGGCTACTACGCCCGGGCGGTCTCCTTTTCACCTATTCATGCTCGGGGGCGATCGATGCGGATCTGTTTCAGAAGATCGTCGCCGGTGCCGCAGCCGATGCGCGTGTCGACGCGCGGATTTTGAAGCGTCTCGGCGCGGGCATCGATCATCCGCTGCTCGCCGCTTTTCCTGAAGGGGAGTACTTGAAGGGTCTGCTCCTGCAGATCGTCTAGTTCAACGCGCAGGCGGTACTTTCACATGACGGCGGGACGCACACGACAAACGCCATGTCGGTTTAGCGTTCTCGTTTCGACCGTCAATGCCGAACGTGCCGCGACGGCCGGCATGTCATTTGAGCGCGCCCCCCACTTGACAGGTATGCTTGAATAATTTGCGAGCCGCCACCACATGGCGGCTACGGCCCTAATTCAACCCATTGATCAACAGTTATCGACAGGCGAACCCATGATTCCCGTCACCATTCTGACCGGCTTCCTCGGCAGCGGCAAAACCACGCTGCTCAAGCGCATTCTGAACGACAAGCACGGCATGAAGATCGCCGTGATCGAAAACGAGTTCGGCGAGGAGAACATCGACAACGAAATCCTCGTGCAGGAAGAGGGAGAGCAGATCGTGCAGATGAGCAACGGCTGCATCTGCTGCACGATCCGCGGCGACTTGGTTCGCGCACTGGGCGATTTGGCCGCGCGCAAGCGTTCGGGTGAACTGGCATTCGACCGCGTCGTGATCGAAACGACGGGCCTCGCGAATCCGGGCCCGGTCGCGCAGACGTTTTTCATGGACAGCGAGATCGCCGACGCATTCTTGCTCGACGCGGTCATCACGCTCGTCGACGCGAAGCACGGCAACGCGCAGCTCGACCAGCACGAGGTGGTACAGCGTCAGGTCGGCTTCGCCGATCGCCTGTTCATCACCAAGGCCGATCTCGTCGACGAAGCGACGGTCGGCGACTTGCGCAATCGCATCATGCATATGAATCCGAAGGCGCCGATCAAGATGGTGAACTTCGGTGAGGCCAGCATCAAGGAAATCTTCGATTTGCGCGGCTTCAACCTGAACACGAAGCTCGAAATCGACCCCGATTTTCTCGCCGAAAGCGATCATCACCATGCTCATGACCACGGCCATGGCCATGGCCACGATCATGACCATGCGCACTGCGATCACGACCACGGGCACTGCGCGCACGATCACCATCATGCTCACCATGACGACAGCATCAAGTCGTTCGTCTACCGCAACGACCGCCCGTTCGACGCGAACAAGCTCGAGGATTTCCTGGGTGGGGTGCTGCAGATCTACGGCGAGCGGCTGCTGCGCTACAAGGGCGTGCTGTACATGAAGGGCGTGGATCGCAAGGTGGTCTTCCAGGGCGTCCATCAAATGATGGGCAGCGACTTGGCCGCGAAATGGCTGCCCGCCGAGAAGAAAACGAACAAGATGGTTTTCATCGGCATTGAACTGCCGGAGGATCTCATCACCGACGG
>NZ_DATJJF010000001.1:0-3521 GCF_035492435.1 Trinickia sp. | reverse complement strand
TTGTCGACGACCGATTGCACGAGCCCGGGCAGCGCGCCGAGTGCGGTGCCGGTTGCGATCGGATCGGTGGCGTCTGCCTCGACAAGCAATGTTGGATGTTCGCCGCGCAAGAGCCGTCGGGAGAAATCCACGGGCACAGTGAGAACGAACAGCACTTCGCCGCGCGCAAGCGCTTGTCGGCCGGCTTCTTCGTTCGGCAGTGTGCGGGCAACGGCGAAGTACGCGGAGTGTTGCATGGCGGCGATAAAGCTGCGAACAAACGGGCTGTTATCCGCGACGATGACCGCGGAAGGCAAGTGCTTTGGGTCCGTGTTGATCGCAAATCCGAAGAGCGTCAGCTGAATGATCGGCACGCCAACGATCATGGCAAACGTGACTCTGTCGCGCCGCAGTTGCAAGAATTCTTTCAGCACGATGCTCCACCACCGTGCAAACGAAAAGGAAAAGCGCGCAACAAGCGGGGCGCGCGTGTTCATGTTCGCGCGTCCTGATGATGCGGATCGGGCGTGCGGCTCATCAGGTAGACGAACACGTCTTCGAGTCCCGTCGCGCTCGCCTCGATGTGCAGCGTCGGGTCGGTGCGTAGCGCTTCGAGGGTCGCTTCAAGCGCGTCTCGATCGCGACCGCTCACGTGTAGCGAAGCGCCGAATACGACGGTCTGCTCGACGCCCGGCATGTCGCGAACACGCTCGGACAAATCACTGAGCCGCGCGCCGCTGACGCTCCATGTGTCGAGTCCTTGTGCCGAAATGATGTCTTGAGCGGTGCCTTGCACGAGCAATTGCCCGTACGCGATGTACGCCAGCTTGTGGCAGCGCTCCGCCTCATCCATGTAATGCGTGCTTACGAGCACGGAGATCCCATCGGCGGCAAGCCGATGCAGTTCCTCCCAGAAGTCGCGGCGTGCTGCCGGATCGACGCCGGCCGTGGGTTCGTCGAGCAAGAGCAGTTGCGGGCGATGCAGCATGCACGCTGCGAGCGCAAGACGTTGTTTCCATCCTCCGGAGAGCGATCCCGCCAATTGATTGGCACGACTTAACAATCCAAGGGATTCGAGTGCGTGCGCCACGACCTCCTTGCGTTGCGGCATTTGATACATGCGGGCGACGAAGTCGAGGTTTTCGCGGATCGTCAGATCATCCCAATACGAGAAGCGTTGTGTCATGTAGCCGACGCGCTGCTTGATCTGCACACTTTCGCGGACTATGTCGTAGCCGAGACAGGTGCCACTGCCGGAATCGGGGGTGAGCAGGCCACACATCATACGGATCGATGTGGTCTTGCCGCTGCCGTTCGGACCAAGAAAGCCGAAGATTTCGCCGCGCGCTACTTGCAGCGACAAATCTCTTACGACGTGCCTTGTGCCGAAGTGCTTGTTGAGTTGGCGTACGTCAATGACAAAGCGGGTGTCGGCGGGCGGCGCGGCGGATGCGTTCATGGCAGCGTTCATGGCAATCTGACGGCGACGGGCTGGCCAGGATGCAGCTTGGGCGAATCGGTGGTCGACGCAGCAGCCTCAATCATGAAAACAAGCTTGGCGCGACTCTCGTTGCTGTAAATGACGGGCGGCGTATATTCGGCTTTCGACGACACATAGGTGAGCGTTGCAGCAATGTCTGCCGAGCATCCGTCGCAACGAATGACGACGTGGCGGCCAAGGGAGAGGGAGCCGACGATCGTCTCGGGCACGAAAAAGCGTACCTTGACGTTTTGCGGCGGCAGCAGTTGCACAATCGGATTACCGGCGCTCACCCATTCCCCGACGCGAAAGAGTGTGTCGTAGACGAGGCCTGCGCTGGGTGCTGTGACCCGTTTCTGATCGAGGCGCCATTGCGCCTGTGCGAGCACCGCTTGTGCGGCTTCCACCTGTGCGCCCTGAGCGCGAATCTGCGCGTCACGACCCGGTAGTCGCGCGACAGCCACTTCGCTTTGCAGTTCTCGCACTTGCGCGGCCGCCGTCTCAGCCGACGCGCGCGAGTTATCGAGCTGCTGTTGCGAGACGCCGCCCGCACTGAATTGCACTTCATCGCGCGCCAATTGCTGGGCGGCTCTTTTCGCCTGTGCGATGGCCTGAGCGAGTTGTGCTTTCGTCACATCGACCTCGCGTGGACGCTTGCCCACCTGCAGATCGGCAAGCTGTGCGCGGGCTGCTGCCAATTGATGTTGCGCCTGCTGCAAGGCGGCGATCTCGTTGAGGGACTCCAACGAAAAAAGCAGGGCGTGAGCGGCAACCGTCTGCCCGCGCTGCACGGACAGTTCGGCGAGCGTGCCCGATTGCGATGACGACAGATAGACGAATTCGCCTTCGACATAGCCTTGATACGTTGTGGCCTCTAACGTATCGGTGCCACGTTGGCCGCACGCGGCAATGACGATGATGGCGACGTATGAAACGGTGAAGAAGGCATGCCGATGCGCGCGATCCGCTCCGCGAAGCGTTCGAGGCTTCGGTGAGGGCGTGCAGCGCGTGCTCATTGGTCAGCTAATTCATGAGCTGGATACATTCATGCCGCTCCCGTTGGGTGGCGAGCGAGGCATGGTCAATCGAAAAGTGCGGTGATCAGCTCTTTCTCGACGTCTTTGCGACAAATGGTGTGGGCACGTGCTGGACCTGCTCGCTTCCGCACTTAGGGCAACGAGGATGAGCAGTTTCATGTTCGGCGATATGTTCGACGCTTTCGAACTTCTCGCCGCAGTGTTCGCAACGGTATTGATAAGTGGGCATGGCAGTCCTCCTGCATCGATTCTGCGCATACCTCATTAGTATGGTCGGTGGTGGCGCGAACTCAACACCGCAACATTGCCAGCCAGTAAGTTCAGATAAATGGGCGACGGGCCAGGCTGTGGGTGCGGACGACACCCGCAGCGTACCGATGGTTAAACGGATTGTCTGTGTTCGATGGCTTTGACGAGCGTATGCAAGACGCGGTTGACGGGCGTGGGCACCGCCCGTGCCGTGCCGCGGCGAACCACGTACCCGTTCAGATGGTCGATCTCGCTGCCCTTGTTGCGCGCAAGATCCTGCGCCGTCGAGGAGTACTGGCCAGGCATCGTCTCGGCAATCCCGCGCACGGCGGCATCGACATCGCCTGGCACCACCACGTCGTCCGCCTTCGCGACCGCGAGGCATTCCGCTACGACGTCGCGCATGACATCCGTCACGCCGCCACACTGCACGAGCTCGCCATAGGGCAACTGAGCGATTGCCGACATCGCGTTGTATGCGCAGTTCAAAATCAGCTTTGCCCACAAGGCGCCACGGACGTTCCCGGAAAGCTCAGTCGGGATGCCGGCTTCGGTCAGCATTCGCGCGATTTCAGCGGATGAGCTCGATGGCTCGATCACGAGCTCGCCGCGCCCATGATGCTTGACGTGGCCCTCGCCCGCCATTTCGGTGGCGACATAGACGACCGCTGCCGCCACTTCCTGATCGAGCAGTGCGCGCAGTCGCTCGGCGTTGTCGACGCCGTTTTGGAGCGAAAGGAGCACGGTCTCTTTGAGCAGGAAGGGCTGAATTTCGG